>JACPQH010000025.1 GCA_016190585.1 Chloroflexota bacterium
TATGAGTCCCCTGCTCTACCACTGAGCTACGCTGCCACGCAGAGAAAATATAACATTTTACCAAAACCAGTGTCAATTTCAGCGCCGCGGTATCAGGTGGACGGATGACGCCTTGAACAAGGCAGCGAGCTCCTGCCCCGCCCCCAGCGCCATCTCCTCCCGGGAGCGCCGGGTGATGAGCGCTGACAGGGGGAAGCCGCAGTCCAGCGTCACGCTCACCTGGGAACCCAGGGGGAACAGCCGGACGATGCGGCCGGTAAGCCGGTTACGGGCGCTGCTGGCGGCCGGCGGCGACGGCCGGGACAGCGTGATATCCTCGTGGTTGAGGAAGACGGACACCCGCGTGCCCGCGGCCAGGCCGGACACGGCGTAAAGCTGCCTGTCGCCGACCTGGACAGAAGCCAGGCCGCCCGACTGCGCCGTGACCAGGCCGTGCAGGATATTACCCGCCCCGAGAAAACCGGCCACCGCCTCGTCCGCCGGGCAGGCGAAGACCTCCTCGGGGCTGCCGATCTGGCGGATGCGGCCCTCGATGAGCACCGCCGCGCGGTCGGCCAGCGCCGCCGCCTCGTTGCGGTCGTGCGTTACCATGACGGTGGTGACCCTCGTTTCCCGCATGACCTCCTCGAAGTCCTCCATCACCCCCTGGCGGGTGGGGGCGTCCAGCGCGCTGAAAGGCTCGTCGAGGAAGAGCACCTCCGGCTGGAGGGCGAAGGCACGCGCCAGGCTCACCCGCTTGGCCTCGCCCCCGGACAGCGTCCGGGCCTGTCTCGACGCCAGGGAAGCGATGCCGAAACGTTCCAGCCACCGGCGGGCACGGTCGGCGGCTTCTGTCCTGCCCACGCCCCGCAGGCGCGGGCCGAGCGTGACGTTGTCCCGGACCGAGGTGTTAAGCAGCAGGGCTTCCTGGAAGACCACGGCGAACTTCCGGCGCAAACCCAGATTCCCGGCGCCGCCCACGGCCTGCCCCCGGTAGCGGATACTCCCCGCGGCCGGGCGCAGCAGCGAGGCCAGGCTCAGCAGCAGCGTCGTCTTGCCGGAGCCGTTGGGCCCGATGACCGCCAGCACCTCGTTCGCCATGACCTGGAGCGACGGCACTTCAAGGACCGTCTTGCCGCCGAGCGCCACGGCGAGCTGGCTTACCTCGAAGACGGGCGGGCCTACCGGGCGTGACTCGCTCAACGCGGCTTGCTCCGCTGCTGTATTATGGTCAGGGCCAGGTTTACCAGGTACACCAGCGCCATCAGGATAACGCCCAGGGCAATCGCCAGGCCGAAATCACCCTTGCCAACCTCCTGTACGATGGCCGTGGTGAGCACGCGGGTCTGGCCCTGGATGTTGCCGCCGACCATCATGGCGGCGCCGACCTCGGAAATTATCGAGCCGAAGCCGGCCATGACGGCCGCCAGGAGAGGCAGGCGGGTGTCCCTGACCAGAATCCACAGCAACTGCCACCGCGAAGCGCCGAGGGCGGCAATCTGCAGGCGGAGCCTGGGGTCAATCTGCTGGATAGAGGCTACAGTAAACCCGGTGATTATGGGCAGGGAGATGATGCACTGGGCGATAACGATGGCATAAGGAGTGTACATGAGCTGGAATATTCCCAGCGGCCCATTGCGCCAGAGGAAAACGCTGACCAGCAGGCCGATAACGACCGGCGGCGAGCCCATGCCGGTGTTTACCAGGCTTACCAGAAAACGGCGTCCGGAGAAGCGAGTCAACCCGATTAAAGCGCCCAGCGTGATGCCGATGAAGAGGCTGATGGCGGTGGCGCCAAGAGAGACCGCCAGGGAAAGCAGTGTAACCCGGACGACCTCCGGGTCGCCTTGAACGAGCAGGCGGAAAGCCCTGACGATACCCTCGACTATAAGGTCCAAAACCAAACCTCCGGATATGATGTTCTCCCTCACCATGAGGAGGCGGGGGGGGGACCGCCACTTTAAGCTAAACGCTGCCTAAATCGGACTCTTTCTTGCCGGCATCGGGGAAGAAAAGGGGCGAGCCGTACCTGTCGACGCCAAACTTGCCTATCTCTTCCTGGGTGGCCGGGTCAACCATAAATTCCGCGAAAGCCCTGGCCCCGGCGGCATTTATCTTGTCTGATTTGGCCGGATTGACCTGGATAACATGATAGATGTTCAGCAGGAGCGGGTCGTTTTCCACGAGAAGTTCCAGCCCCAGGTCTCTCTGCCTCGCCAGGAAGGTCGCCCGGTCGGTGAGGGTATACGCCCGCTTCTCGGCCGCGATGCTCAGGGTAGCGCCCATGCCCTGGCCTGTCTCCTGGTACCAGGCCTGGCCTCCGGGTTCGACGGCCGCCGTCTTCCAGAGTTTCTTCTCGATCTGGTCGGTGCCCGAGTTGTCGCCGCGGCTGATGAAGATGGCTTCGGCGGCGGCTATCTCCCTGAACGCGCCGGTCGCCGATGACATCCCCATTATACCCGCCGGGTCGCCGGCGGGCCCGATGAGAATGAAGTCGTTGTGCATCACCAGCTTGCGGTCGATACCGTGGCCGGCCTGCATGAATTTCACCTCGGAATCCGGGGCGTGCAGCAGCAGGACATCGGCCTCGCCCCTCTCGCCTAAAGTCATGGCGGCCCCGGAGCCGACGTATATCGGTTTTACGGTGTAGCCGGTCTTATTCTGAAAAACGGGAAGCAGCACGTCCATAAGCCCGGAGTCCCCGGTGCTGGTGGTGCTGGCCATGATAAGAACGGGATTGGCCGGTCTTGAGGCGGCAGGCGTATTGGAGGCGCACCCCGGTGCTACGGTGAGCAGGACTATTAACGTGCCCATTATGCCCAGGCATAAAGACACCTTTTTCAATATTCACTCCCGGTCAAAAATTAATTGCAACCAATAAAAAAGCACCTCAAGGAGGTGCCCGGCACGCGTAACGCGGCATCCAAGCTCTCCTTTCCAAACACGAGAGGCATCACCGTTTCCAGTGACACCCTGCCGGCCAGCCGCCATGGTCATCCTTTAGGCAGGACAGGCTCGGAGAGTATTTTCAGGCGCATTATAGCACGCCTCCGGAGACGCCGCAACCTACTGCAAGCGTCCCATATCTTTTTCCAAAAAGTGCCGCTCGCCGTAGCTCGATAGTACGGCCCGGAAAGGGGCAGTGCGAGACGCGCCGGAGACCAACATCGCCGTTGTAACGGTGCCTTTGGAAAAGTGCTAGAATATCTGGAACAAAGAAATAAATGGCAAAAGAAAAATCTCCTCCCGTAACCGCCTGCGGCAAGACCGAGCTGCGCTGGGGCGAGCGCACCTACGTGATGGGCATCTGCAACCTGAGCCCGGACTCCTTTTCCGGGGATGGGCTGGGGAGCAACCTCGAGGCGGCGCTGGCCCAGGCCCGGCGTTTTGTCGCCGAAGGGGCGGACATTATCGACGTGGGCGGCGAGTCGACCCGCCCCGGTACCAAGCCGGTCGCCGGCATCGGCCAGGAGCTCGACCTGGTCATTCCCGTGATACAAAAGCTGGCGGCGGCTATTCCCGTGCCGGTAAGCGTTGACACCTACAAGGCGGAGGTCGCCCGCCGCGCGCTGGAGGCCGGCGCCTGCATGATAAACGACATCTGGGGCTTCAAGCGCGACCCTGCCATGGCCGGGGTCGCCGCGGCGGCCGGCGTGCCCGTCGTCCTGATGAGCAACCAGCGGGCGCGGCCCGCCGAAGGCGACATCATGGCCGATATCATCGCCGACCTCCAGGGCAGCATCGGGCTGGCGCGCCAGGCCGGCGTCAGATGGGAGAACATCATAATCGACCCCGGCGTCGGTTTCGGTAAGAAGCTGGAGCAGAACCTGGAAATCGTCGGGCGTCTCGCCGAGCTGAAGGCGCTGGGGCGTCCCATTCTTCTCGGCACCTCGAGGAAATCGATGATCGGGCTGGTGCTCGACCTGCCGGTGGAAGACCGCCTCGAAGGTACGGCGGCTACCGTGGCCATCGGCATCGCTAACGGGGCGGACATCATCCGCGTCCACGACGTCAGGGAAATGGCCAGGGTCTGCCGGATGAGCGACGCCATCGTGCGGAGACGGCAGCTTGCCTGACAAGGCGGTCTACCTCAGCCTGGGCTCGAATATGGGCGAGCGGCAGCAAAACCTGGAGGCAGCGCTGGTGTTGCTTTCCGGGAAGATAGCGATAAGCAGGGTCTCCTCGGTGTACGAGACCGCGCCGGTCGGCGATGCCCGGCAGCCGCGCTTCCTCAATATCGCCGTCCAGGGGCGCACCGGCCTGTCCCCCCCGGAACTCCTCGCCCTGGCCAAGGACATCGAGCGCCGGCTCGGGCGCACCGGCGGGACGGGAGAGGCTCGCCCCATCGATATCGATATACTGCTCTTTGAGGGCGAGGTATGGGACACGCCGGAACTGGTCATACCCCACCCCCGGATGACGGACCGGGCGTTCGTGCTCGTCCCTCTCGCTGAGATCGCGCCGGAGGTGGCCCATCCGGTGACCGGCCAGACCGTCAGGCAGAGCCTGGCCGAGCTTGGCGAGAACCAGGGTATTACCAAGTGGAAGGGGCATGAGATGTATGACATAGTCGTGGAGAGG
This sequence comes from Chloroflexota bacterium, assembly GCA_016190585.1. The sequence goes on from JACPQH010000025.1 coordinate 4,561, forward strand.
CACTTCGACGCCGCCCACTACCTGCGGGGCTACAGAGGCAAGTGCGAGGCGCTGCACGGGCACCGTTTCCGCGTGCTTGCCAGGGTAAGGGCCCAGGGCCTTAACGAGATCGGCATCGCCTACGATTTCGCCGAGCTGAAGAGGCACCTGGACGACATCCTGGGCAAGTTCGACCACACCTGCCTGAACGACACGCCCCTTTTCGAGCGGAGCAATCCCTCCTCGGAGAACCTCGCGGCGGTCATCTTCAGCGAGCTTAAAGAGAGGCTCACCCTGGAACCGCTGGCTGTCTCCAGCGTCGAGGTCTGGGAATCGCCGTTCACGGGGGTAGTCTACCAGCCCGGAGCCGGTTGACGGGAAATAACTGTGTCTGGCGCGAATTCGTTATTAATACCGAGGAAGATAACCATGGACGTATTTTGTCAGATTGCCGCCGCGCAAATACCCAGTGACATACTCTACAGCGATGAGGAGGTGATGGCGTTCCGGGACATCAATCCCCAGGCGCCGGTGCACATCCTCATAATGCCGAGGAGGCATATCGCGACCCTGGCGGACCTGAAAGATGAAGACGCGCCGCTGGTCGCCCGTATGGTCCTGGTGGCGAACGAGATGGCGCGCAGGGAAGGCATACTGGAAAAGGGCTACCGGATAGTGGTCAACTCCGGCAGAGAAGGCGGGCAGCTCGTCCCTCACCTGCACATGCACCTGCTGGGCGGCCGGAGACTGGCCGGGGGACTGGGCTAGCCGTTCGTCCGGCGCCAGTCCAGGTAGAAAAGCAGCCCGGCGACGCTTTTAGCGTCGCAGATGGCGTGCGCGGCGATAAGGCCGGGGATTTGCTCCAGCGGTACCCGTACTATCTCGATGCCGCCCGTGTCCTCGGCCTGTAACGGGTCGGGGACTAGCTCCGTAGCCAGGTATAGATAGAGGTATTCCGTGGAGTAGCCCGGCGCCGAGTAAAAGCCACCCAGGCAGGCGATCTTGCCCGGCGCGTAGCCGGTTTCCTCGCGCATCTCGCGGCGGACCGCCGCCGCGGCGTCTTCACCGGGGTCGATGCCGCCGGCCGGTATCTCCATCAGACTCTTGCCGACCGCCTTCCGGTACTGGTTCTCCAGCAGGACGTTGCCGGCGTCGTCCAGCGCGATAACGGCGATGCAGTCGGCATGTTCGACGATCTCCCGGGTGCTGCGGCGCCCGTCGGGCATCTCGACGGTGTCGACCCTGAGGCCGACGGCCCGTCCGCGGAAGACGCGCCGGCTGGTAACCGTCTTTTCCTCACGCACGGTCGACCTCCAGGGCGCGCACCAGGGCGACCTCGTCGCAGTCCGGGAACTTGGGACAGCGGTAGCACTCCGTCCACACCTTGCGCGGCAGTTCCATCTTGTCGACCCGGCGGAAACCGAGCGTCTCAAAAAAGCCGGGCTTGTAGGTCAGCGCGAAGACGGTCGGGATGCCGAGCCCGACGGCTTCGGCGATGCAGGCTTGTACCAGCTTTGAGCCGAGCCCCTCCCGGCGGGCTTCGCCCATCACGGCCACCGACCGGATCTCGGCCAGGTCTGACCAGTTGATGTGCAGGGCGGCGCAGCCGACGACCTTTTCTTCGCGCCGGATGACGAAGAAGTCCCGGACGTTCTCGTACAGCTCGCTGAGGGGACGGGCCAGCATCACGCCTTCATCGGCGAAGGAGTTAACCAGATGGTGTATCTGGGCGATATCCTGGATCCGGGCTTTGACGACCTTCATTCCTTCCTTTCAATCTCGCTTCCAGCGAGGCGTAAAAACTGTTGGGGTTACGCAGGCGCAAGAACCGCACCTTGTGGGGGCTGTGCCGGACGGTGATAACGGCGCCGCCCGGCAGGGGGGAATTGATATGCCCGTCAATGCTCAATGTCGCCTGGTGAACGCTGGTTACCCGTAATTCTACCACGGCGCTTTCCGGCAGCACCAGGGGATGCGGCAGGCTGAGGTGAGGCATCAGGGGCGCCAGGATAAAGTCGCGGGCGTTTGGATACAGGACCGGCCCGCCCGCCGCCAGCGAGTAGCCGGTACTGCCGGTCGCTGTCGCCACCACCACGCCGTCGGCCCGGTAGGTGGTCAGCGGCTGGCCGTCGATGATTGCGGCGATGTATATCACCCGCGCGATGCTGCCCCGGGCCGCCACCACGTCGTTGAGGGCGTGATAGGTGAGTTCCTGGCCCTCGAGGGTTACCGTCGCGGCGCGCATGGCCCGCTCGTCCAGCCAGCCTTCGCCCGCCAGCAGGCGCGAGAGGCCGGCCTCGGCCGCCTCCGAGCTGAGCTCCGTCATGAACCCGAGCTTGCCGAAGTTGATGCCGGTGATGGGGACAGCTTCGGGGATGGACACCTGGGCCGCCCGCAGGATGGTGCCGTCGCCGCCCACGGTCAGCAGCAGGTCGGTGCCGTCGAGCCTGGCTCTGGCGCGCTTGATGTCCCAGGCGGAGCAGAGCCAGGCGGCGATCCCCCGTGATTCCAGGTACTCGCGCAGGTTCCCGGCCTTCTCATGGGTGGCGTGTACCAGCGGGTGGTAAAGGATGCCGATTTTGTTCATGCGGCTTTCATATAGGGGAAACATGCCAGTGTAGCAACATGGCTCAGCAGGTGTCAAGCGCGGGCTCATGGCGCGGTCAGCGGCGTTTGTGGTATAATCGCCTCAATAAATTTATGCGGCAAAGGCGGAAAGCGAGGGCGGTTGCCCTCCAGGTTTTGTACGAGATCGACCTGGCGGGACACGCCCCCGACAAAGTGCTGGAGCGGGAACTGGCGGAAGCCGGGCTCTCCGAGGAAAACAATACCTTCGTCATAAAGCTGGTCCAGGGAGTTAACGAGAACCGGGAGGCGATCGACAGCCGGATAAGGCAGTTCGCCTCGGCCTGGCCTATCGAGCAGTTGCCGATAGTCGATCGCAACATCCTGAGGCTTGCAATCTTCGAGGTTTTATTCGATAATGAGGTGTCACACAAGGTAGCTATCAATGAAGCTGTCGAGCTTGCTAAAAACTTTGGCAGCGACAATTCAGCGAAGTTTGTTAATGGGGTGCTGGGCTCTGTCAGCACCTTCGCCACGAATAAGGGGGGTTAAAAATGGCGATCTTTGACCAGATAAAAGCGATCGTTGTGGAGCAACTGGGCGTCGAAGAAAAAGAGGTTGTCCCCACAGCGAGTTTTGTTGAGGATCTGGGGGCGGATTCCCTGGACCTTGTCGAGCTGATCATGTCCCTCGAGGAGAAATTCAGCAGCCCCGAGCACAAGATAGAGATCCCGGACGAAGCCGCCGAGAAGATCATCACCATCCAGGACGCGGTTGATTACCTGAAGGACCAGGGCGTCGAAGACAAGTAGCCTGCCGGCCGCCCCCTAGCGCCAGAAAATAACCTTGGCGAAGTGCCGCCGGGCCAGTGTCGCCAGGTAGAAGGCGGTCAGGCCGCCCAGCGAATACAGCATCATCCTCACCGGCGACAGCGCGGCGCTGCCCCCGAGAAGTCCGAGGGAGATGTAAGCCGCGTCCCAGACAAGGCTGGAGAGCAGCACCCCCAGCAGCAGCGTCCCCGGCCGCCGCTTGACCCCGAGCGTTATCGTCAGCGGAATGCGCATCCAGGCCAGGCGCCCGATAGCGACCGAGAGCGGGTTAACGTAGTTCAGCCCCCGGATAAGCTTGAAGGGGTGCTTCCCGTCAAGCGGTTCCTGGCTGACCCGCCGGCCGATGAGCCGGTCATAGAGCCTCATCACCGGGCTGGAGCCGAGCCGGCTGACATAATAGAGGCTCAGGGAGCCTACCTGGCGCCCGGCCTCCGCGGAACACCACAGCAGCAGTAGGTAGGCAACCGGCAGCGCGCCGGTGCTCACGTGAAAGCCGCTCAGTATCCACAGCGTCTCCAGCAGGTAGGGGACGGACAGGCCGTACTCGCCGATGGCGGCGATCAGGAAAAGAAGAATTACCAGCGCCAGGCTCATGGTGCCGGTAAAGCTCAGAACATATTGCGCGATTTCACCTAACAACGGCTATTCCATGTAGGCCGGAACGTTGAGCAGCTCCGGGACGGTTACGAACCTGAAACCCTCAGCCTGGAGGGTATCGATAATTATCGACACCGCCTTGACGGTCGTGCTCCGGTCGGCTTCTTTGGTACCATGGTCGGTGCCGTAACCGTCATGAAGCAGGATGATCTTCCCCGGGGTAACCTTGTTGATAATCCGCCGGGCGAGCAGTTCCGGCGAGCTAACGCGCTGGTCGTTGGTGGAAACGCTCCAGGTCACCTCGACAAGGCCCTTCTTTTTTAGTTCTCGCAGCTCCCACGGCGACTTTTTCCCGTGAGGCGGCCGGTAGAGATGCGGCCAGACGTTAATTACATCATATATCGCCTGCTGGGCCAGGAGCAAGTCCTTGTAGCCGGAAGCGGTTAGGGCGTGGTTAGCCATGTGGCTGTAAGAGTGATTGCCGACCACGCTGCCTTCGGCGATGATGCGCCTGGCGGTTTCCGGGTAATGCTCGACATTTTTGCCCACCACGAAGAAGGTGGCCTTCACATTGCGCGCCGCGAGGATATCGAGTATCTGGGAGGTATAGGGCTCGTTCGGGCCGTCGTCAAAGGTCAGCGCGATGGCCTTGTCAAGTGGCTTGCCTTCATAAAACACCTTGCCGAAGACCGGCGACTGCGGAATGAAATAGCCGTAAACGATGAAGACCGCGAACAGGACGAACAGGGGAACGAACCGGGTTATCTTGCGCCGGGGCGCGGTCTTGGCCGCCGGGACGAAGGCGCCGGCAAACGCCTCTTTCATGGTGAACCAGGACCAGCGGCGCAGGTGGCGCGCGAAATCAAGCAGTATCAGGCCGAACGGCTTGCGCACGCTCCGCGCCGAGGTGACAACGCGGATGTCGTGGTCATAGATAATCGAGCCGAACCGGCTCAGCCGTCTGGCGATACCGTACTGGTCCGCGGAATAGGCCAGGCCGCGGTAGCCATCGCCCGCCAGGAAAGCCTGGCGGCGGAAAGCGAAGGTGGCCCCGGAGATGACCAGGGGCCGGCCCAGGATGATCACCGCCAGGAAATTGGCAAGGTACCTCAGGAAGTATTCGAGGTGGGCCCAGAAGGGCGGATCGCGGTAGACGAACCTGCCGGCGACCGCCGCGGCTTTGGGGTGGGCGGCGAACTGGCGCGCGATCTTTTTCAGCCAGTGCCGCGGGTAGACGGTATCGGCATCCGCCTGGATAATGACCTCGCCCCCGGCGGCTTCCGCCCCGGCCTGCCGGGCGTAGAAAACGCTTTGTTCTGCGGTGCAGCTTACGACCTTGGCGCCGGCTTTACGGGCGATTTCCCGCGTACGGTCGGTGCTGCCGTTGTCGGCGACGATTATCTCGAACTGGCCGCCGTAATCCTGTTCGCGCAGCGATCTGAGACAGTCCGGCAGCAGTCTTTCCTCGTTTAAGGCCGGTATGACGATGCTTATCAAGCCCGCGCGGGCTTTCTCTCCGGTATTGTCGGGACCTGACAACTTCACTCCTGTACCAGGCGGTCTACCGACATCATATGCTAAAAGAACGGCCGGTAGCAAGCCCGGTATGCGGGCGTCGCCGGCGGCCGCCTGATGCAACCGCGCCTGTTCTGCTATAATCTAATCTGGACGTTTCGTGATATGAAGACCGAAAAGGGCGCCAGCCCGGCAGGCAAGGTCTATGACCGCATCGCGCCGGTTTACGATTTGATAGAAGGCTTGCCCGAGTGGCTCGCGTTCCGGCGCTGGCGGGCCCTGCTATGGAGCAAAGTGACCGGGCCGGCGGTGCTGGAGGTCGGCGTGGGCACGGGCAAGAACTTTCCCTACTACCCGCCCGGCGTCCGGGTCACGGGGGTGGACATCAGCCCGAAGATGCTGGCCAGGGCGCGCGCCCGGGCGCGGAGACTGGGCATAGAGGTCGACCTGAAGCAGATGGACATCCAGCGTCTCGAGTTTCCGGACGACCGGTTTGACACCGTAGTGTCTACTTTCGTATTTTGCTCGGTGCCGGACCCGGTCCAGGGACTGCGGGAGGTCTATCGGGTGACGCGGCCCGGGGGGCAGGTGCTGCTCCTGGAGCACGTGCTCAGCTCGTGGAAAGCCCTCGCCTGGCTGATGAACCTGGTCAACCCGCTGGTGCGCCGGCTGATGGGCCCCAATATCAACCGCCGCACCGTCGGTCTGGTGCGCGCCAGCGGTCTCAGGATCGAGCGGGTCAGCGATTTATCCGATATATTCAAACTGATAGAAGCGAGAAAACCGGAAAGATGAAGCCAGTACCCGTAATCAGCATGTTCGCCGGGAAGGGCGGTGTCGGCAAGACATCCTGCGCCGCCGCCACGGCCCTCCATCACGTCGCCCGCGGTAAGAAAACCCTCGCCATATCGACCGACGCCGCCCCCTCCCTCTCCCACATCTTCGAGCTGACCGGCGGCGCCGCCGCCCTGCCGGAGTCGCTCTCCATACGGGAGCTGGGCGAGCCCGAGATAAAAGAGATGTGGGACGGGAAGTTCGGCCGGGAGGTCTACGAGGTCTTCAGTTCGTTCGTGAGCGTGCGGTACGAGGACTTCGTGGAGTTCATGACTTCCCTGCTCCCCGGCCTGGGCGAGGAGTTCATGGTGGACTACATCCGGGAGCTCAGCCGGAAGGGCGCCTACGAGAGCATCATCTGGGACACGGCCCCCCTGGGGCAGACCCTGGCTTTACTCCGGACGCCCGCCATGCTCGCCCGGCACCTGAAGCTGGCCCCCCGCATCTACTCCCGGCTGAAGGTGGGGCGGCAGAGCCGCGAGCCCGTCCTGGACATCCTCCGGCGCTGGGAGGCCCTCTCGGAAGAGGACATGGCTTTTCTCCGCAGCCGGGTCGAATTTAACCTGGTGAGCATCCCCGAAGCCCTGTCCGTCGAGCAGCTTGACGGCGTCTTCCGCGAGCTCGACCAGTGCGGTTTCCGGGTGAAGCGGCTGATCGTCAACAACGTTATCAGCGAGCCGGACTCGCCCTTCCTGGCGATGCGCGCCCGGCAGCAAAGGCCTTACCTGGATGCCATGCGCCTGAAGTACGCCGCGCTGGAGATCGTGGAGCTGCCCATGTTCCCCTGGGAGCTTAAGGGTCTGGAGCGGCTGCGGGAAGCGGAGAAGATACTGTTCGGCGGGGACGGCAAGCCCGCCCCGGTTTAGCGGCGCGGCCGTGCTTGTTATCTGCGGGTGCGGTCAGCTTGCCCCAAGCGTCGCCACCAGGATTGACAACCTCTTAAACGTGGTATTATTAACCAGAGGATTCTAGCCCTGGAGGCTCCGGTGGCTTCTCTCCGCAGCATAATAAGGTTGTTCAGGGCCGCTTTTTTCACCTTCGCCGCTCTGGTTGTCGGGCTGTTCGGCCTGAGCCTGCTCTTTGCCGACCTGGGACCGGGGGAGTCTTTTACCGGCCGGATAGTCATGCTGGTGATAACGCTGTTACTGTCCGGCCTGGTTATCGGCTTCTTTAACCCGGGGGCGTGGTTCCTGGCGGGGCTGACGGCCTGGGGCAGCGTGCTCATCGGCGCCGCCGGCATCGTCGCGGGCGATAACCGCGTGGAATCATTCGGCATGCTGCTGCTGCCCCTGGGCCTGGCGCTGGTTAGCGGCTACGCCGGCGCGCTGCTGAGCAAAAGCCAGGCGTTCCGCAAGCTGCCCCGGTTGTTCCGGAGAGACAGGCGAAGCTCATCATGACGTGCCCGGTGTAGGGAGCCGGCTTCGCCCCCTCGCTTCATAGCTCCCCTCTCTATCCATCCATAGCTTTGTGCGGCACCGTATTTCAGGATGGAGAGTGTAGTGGTCAAGTAAAAACGGACGGTCAAACTAGAGTCTTCTCCAGTTTTTCATAGTCGTTCGGGCAAAGGTAGCCCAGGTGAGAGTGCAGCCGTTCACTGTTGTAGAACATCTCGA
>JACPQH010000024.1 GCA_016190585.1 Chloroflexota bacterium
CCCCTACCACCCCGGTCCCGAGCCCGACGCCGACGACGCCGGCAGCCAGCCCGACGCCCAGCCCGACGCCGACCACCCCGCCGGCTTCGCCGTCGCCAACGCTTAGCCCGACGGCAAGCCCGACGGGCGGCATACCGGCCATTACGCACCCTGTCGCCGGGCGTGAGAACTGCCTGGCGTGCCACCAGACAGGCGTAGCCGGCGCGCCGGCGGTCCCGGCTGACCACTCGGGGCGGCCGAACGACTCCTGCCAGGCCTGTCATAAACCGGCCTAAAATTGTCGCCAGCGGCCCCGGAGTGCTATAATTTTTACTGAGGTATAGGGTGTTTAACGCCGTGCCGGCAGGATGATTAGGAAAAAAAAGTTCTTGATCGGGGGCCTGGTACTGGTCCTGGCCATAGCTTACCTGGGCTATACCGGCTTCGTGAGTTCAGCTCTCTACCAATACACCCTGCCTGAACTCACGGAGCAGGCTGGCTCGCTCCAGGGCACGAAGCTCAAGGTTGCCGGCACAGTGGCGGAAGGCACCGTGCAGCGGGAGCCCGCCGGACGGACTTTGAAGTTCACCCTCACCGGCGGCGGGCAAAGCCTGCCGGTCACCTACCGGGGGACCGTACCGGATACCTTCAAGCCGGGCGCTGAGGTGGTATTGGAAGGGATTTTGAGCGAAGCGGGCGTATTTGAGGCGAGCGGCATCTTCACCAAATGCGCTTCCAAATACGAGCCTGGTTAGACCCGGGGCCCTGACCTGATGGCAGATATCGGCTATATCGCCCTTTTTCTAGCTTTCGTCGTTTCCGTTTACGCCGCCGCCATGTACCTCATCGGCGCGCGCGGGCGGCGCCCCGCCTACCTGCACAGCGCCCGGAACGCCCTCATCACCAGCGGCGCCCTGGTCTCGCTGGCGGTCGGGTTGCTGCTTTACGCCCTGCTGACGCACGACTTCTCGCTCTCTTATGTCGCCGCTTACACCAGCCGGGCGACCACCTGGCCCTACCTCATCAGCGCCCTTTGGGCGGGCAACGCCGGCTCGCTGCTTTTCTGGGCCTGGCTGCTCGGCATCTTTTCCCTGGTCGTCCTGCGCTCGCGGAGCGAGACCACCCGGAGCTTGCTGCCCCACGCCACCCCGTTAATAATGCTGACCGTGGCTTTCTTTCTGCTCATCCTGCTGGCGGTCTCTGACCCCTTCGGCAAGCTCCCGTTCACGCCGTTCGACGGCAACGGGCTCAACCCCATGCTGCAAAACCCGGGCATGCTCTTCCATCCCCCCGCCCTGCTCGCCGGGTACGTCCTGCTCACCATACCCTTCGCCTTCGCCCTGGCGGCGCTCATCCAGAAGCGCACGGGCAGCGAGTGGACGGTGCCGGCGCGCCGCTGGATGCTGGCCGCCTGGCTCATGCTCGGCGCCGGCAACCTCATCGGCGCCTGGTGGGCCTATGTCGAGCTCGGCTGGGGCGGCTACTGGGCCTGGGACCCGGTGGAAAACGCCGGGCTGATGCCCTGGCTCCTGGCCACGGCCTTCCTGCACTCCGTTATCGTGCAGCGGCGGCGCGGCATGTTTAAAAACTGGGTGATGCTCCTGGTCATTTTCAGCTTCATCCTCTCGATATTCGGCACCTTCCTCACCCGCAGCGGCCTGCTCTCCTCGGTACACACGTTCGGCGAGTCGCGGATGGGGCCGTTCTTCATGCTGTTCATGCTCATCAGCCTGGCAGCCTCGCTGCTCCTGCTCAACAGCCGGCAGAAGCGCCTCAAGAGCGAAGCCGAAACGGAAGTGCTGGTGTCGCGCGAGGGCTCTTTCCTGCTCAACAACGCCCTGCTGGTGAGCTCGACGGTCGTTATCCTGCTGGGCACCCTTTTCCCGGCAATCAGCGAGGCGTTCAGCGGCAGCAAGATCGAGGTGGGCACGTCCTTCTTCAACACGGTGAACGCGCCGCTCTTCCTGATGGTCATCCTCCTGGCCGGGGTATGCACCCTGCTCGGCTGGAAGGGCGCCGCCAACAGCGGCCTGCTGCGCAACCTGGCCCTGCCCGGCGGGCTGGCCCTGGCGGCCGGGGTGGTGATGTTCCTCCTCGGGGTGCGGCTCATCGGCGCGCTGATAGCCTATTCGCTGTGCATCTTTGTCGGCGTCAGCATCTTCTACCAGTGGGCCTGCGGTCTGCGGGGGCGCCGGCGCGCCCGGCAGGAAAACTATTTTACCGCCTTTTTCCGGCAGATAAATGATAACCGCCCGCGTTACGGGGCTTACCTGGTGCACCTGGGCACCGTCCTGCTGGCCGTCGGGGTTATCGGCTCATCGATGTTCAGCACGGCGAAAGAGGCCGTCCTTCAGCCCGGCGAGACCGTTTCCGTCCGGCAGTACACGGTGACCTACAACGGGCTAAACATCCGGCAAACGCCGGATGCCGATATTGTCAGCGCCGAGATGTCCGTGTATAATTCGGACAGGCTTATCGGCTCCCTGACGCCGGAGAAATACTTCCACCGGGTCTACGAGCAGCCGGTTTCCGAGGTGGCGATACGCAGCACCCCGGCGGACGACCTTTATATTATATTTGATAGCGCCGACCTGGGCGGGACCGGCCTGTTCAAAGTGCTGGTCAATCCCCTGGTGTTATGGATATGGGTCGGGGGCGGGGTGGTGGTCTTCGGCGGATTGCTCGCCTTTTTACCCCGGCGGGAGAGGCTGTCGCCCGGACAGACGGCAGAGGATGAGTAAGGGGTAGCCGTCCTGCGCGCCACTGGCTCAGGTCCGGCAGGAAGGGCCTAGTTTAGAGAAAGGGAATGCAGCTAATGATAGTGTTTATCGCGCTGGTGCTGACCATTGTGGCCTTTGCATTTATCACCTATCCCCTGTTCCTCCGGAAGCCGGACCCGGTGAAGGCCGAGAACTACCGGAAACTGCGCAAGCTGCGCCACCAGCGGGATACCGCTCGTTCGGCGCAGCGGGAGCTCGAGACCGAGTTCCGCAACGGCAACGTCAACGAGGCGACCTACAACGGCATCTCGGAAAAGTACAAGCGCAAGACCAGGTCCCTGGCTCGTGACATCGGTGAGATAAGCTCGGGCCTGATCGACCAGGATATCGAGAAGCAGGTCGCCGGGATGCGGCGGCGCTCCGGCAGGCTCTGTCCGAAGTGCGGCGTCAAGTGCGCCGAGGGCGCCAACTACTGCCCCGGTTGCGGCGCGAGGATGAAGGCGTGATGATATTACGGACGGCTTTTATATCTGTTCTGCTGGCGGCGCTGCTGCTTGCTGCCCCCGCCACGGCCGCCGAGCCGGCCGGCCTGATACAGGGCAAGGTGGAGAACGGCACCGGGAACGGCGGCAGCGTCGCCGCCCAGGAAATCGTCCTGCTGACCTATGTGAATGACGCCGCCGCTGGAGAGACCCGGACGATGACCGATGAGCAGGGCTATTTCAAGTTCGACAATCTGGTCGTCGAGGCTTCTTACCGCTACCTGGTAACCACCACCTATCAGCAGGCGGAGTACGGCACCCTGGTCACCTTCGAGAGCGGTCAGCCCGCCCAGTCGGTGATTATCACGGTATACGAATCAACGACCAGCGACGCCGATATCACGCTTCCCATGACCCACACCGTCCTCTATTTCGAACCGGGCGGCGTCCGCGTCAAAGAGGTCTATATATTTCTCAATAACAGCGACCGGACCTACATCGGCTCCCAGGAGCTGGATGACGGCCGCCGGGAGACGCTGCGCTTCGCCATACCGCAAGGCGCCGCCGACCTCCAGGCGGGGGCCGGCCTGATGGGCATCCGTAAAACCGGCGACAGCCTGGTGGAGACCATCCCGGTGTACCCCGGAGACCGGCAGGTGTCCTTCTCCTACCTGCTCCCGGATGCCAGCCCCTTCGTTTACACGCGGCCCATCACCTATCCCACCGGCCGTTACGACCTGCTGTACCAGGGCGAGGGGTTGACGCTGTCCAGCGCCGAGCTGTCGCTGGATGAACCGCTGGACATCGCCGGAAGCCAGTATTACCACTACTCGGCGCAGAACCTGGCAGCGGGCGCCGTGCTGAGCGCCCGCCTGAGCGCGGGCGGCGGCTCCGCCTTGCCGGTGGAGAGGCCGGTGCTGTGGGTCGCCCTGGCCCTGGGCCTGCTGCTCGGGGCCGCGGCCGTCGTCTACTTCAGGCGGAAAACGCCGGCGCCGTCGCCGGCCGGCAGCCTGGAAGCGAGAATGCAGGCCCTCCTGGCGGAGATGGCGCGGCTGGACGATGACCTCGAGGCCGGCGTCATACCGCCGGAAACCCACCGCGAGCTCCGGGACGGCAAGAAGGCGGAGCTGGTTATTATCTCGCGAAAGCTCAGAGGGGCACGCTAAGGGACGTCACGTTGGAAGCATCGGGCTCGCGACCCTGCGCCGTGGAAGCCAGGGCAGTCACCAAGTCGTTCGGCGCCAGGAGCGTGCTGCGCGGCGTCGACCTCAGCGTCAGGCCGGGGGAGTCCCTGGTCATCTTCGGCCCGAACGGGGCCGGCAAGACCACCCTGCTCAAGATCCTGGCGACGGTCATGAACCCGACGTCGGGCGCGGTGCTGGTTAACGGCCGGGATGTCAGAAAGGAGCCGGAGCGCTGCCGCCAGCAGATCGGCGTGGTCTCCCACCAGACCTTTCTCTACGGCAACCTGACGGGACGGGAGAACCTGGAGTTTTACTGCCGGATGTACGACGTGCCCCGCGCCGCCGAACGGGTCCGCGAGGTCGCCGAGATGGTGCAGATGAGCCCCCGGCTGCATGACCGCGTCTACACCCTTTCCCGCGGGATGCAGCAGCGGCTGTCCATCGCCCGGGCCCTGCTACACCGCCCCCCGATCATGCTGCTCGACGAGCCGGAGACCGGCCTGGACCAGCAGGCGCTGGGGGTGTTGTGGCAAACGCTCCAGGCGGGCGGAGAGGGGCGGCGGACCATTATACTTACCTCGCACAGCCTGGAGCGGGGCCTGGAGCTGGGACAACGCCTGGTGATCCTGTTCCGCGGCCGGGTGGCCTACGAAGCGGCCTGCCGCTCCCTGGACCTGACCGGGTTGAGGGAGACCTACCAGTACTGCACCGGGGCCCGGAAATGAGCTACTGGGGCAAGGTGCTGGCTATCACCTGGAAAGACACCCTCAACGAGATGCGGACGCGCGAGGTTATCTCCTCGGTGCTCGTCTTCGCCCTGCTGGTTATCGTCATCTTCAACTTCGCCTTTACCGCCACCGAAGAGACGGTCAGGCTGGTGGCCGCCGGCATACTCTGGGTCACTTTCGCCTTCGCCGGCGTGCTCAGCCTCAACCGGTCGTTCATCATCGAGAAGGAGGAGAACTGCCTGGAAGGCCTGATGGCCTGCCCGGTGAGCCGGGAGATTATCTACCTTGGCAAGCTGGCGAGCAGCCTGCTGTTTATGCTGGTCGTCGAGGCGGTCGCCCTGCCGGTGTTCGCTTTCCTGTTCAACCAGGGCGTCTTCTCCGCGCAGCTCGTCGTCGTTACCCTGCTGACCACGGTCGGTTTCGTCTCGGTGGGCACGCTGTTTTCCGCCCTGGCCGTCAACACCAAGGCGCGGGAGATGGTCCTGCCCATCCTGTTCCTGCCGGTGGTCGTCCCGCTGATTATCGCCGCGGTCTCGGCCACGGACCTGGCCCTGACGGGCGCGCCCTGGCCGGAGCTGTATGCCTGGCTGCGTGTCATCGGCGCCTTCGACGTCGTTTTCCTGGTGGCGTCATATCTGATATTCTCCTTTATCATTGAGGAGTAAGGAGGGGTGGTGAGATTTGAAAGGTAAAAAGTGGTTGGCCCTGGTGAGCTCTGTTCTGATGGCGCTGGCCCTGTACATGGTCTTTATCTTCGTGCCCACCGAGGCGACCATGGGGGTGGTGCAGCGGATATTCTATTTCCACGTGCCGGTGGCCTGGGTGGCGCTCTTCGCCTATTTCGTCGTCTTCGCCGGCAGCATCATGTACCTGGTGAAGCGGCAGCCGTTCTGGGACAGGCTGGCTCACGCCTCGGGCGAGATCGGGTTCGTCTTCAACACCATGTTCCTGATAACCGGCTCCATCTGGGCGAAGCCGATCTGGGGAGTCTGGTGGACCTGGACGCCCCGGCTGACATCGGCGCTGATACTCTGGTTCATATACATCGGCTATCTGCTGGTGCGCGCCTACGCCGCCGAGGAGGCCAAGGGGGCCCGGTTCGCGGCCGTGGTGGGCATCATCGGCTTTCTTGACGTGCCTATCGTGATACTGGCGGTGACGCTCTGGGGCAGCGTGCACCCCGGCCCTATCATCTTCGAGGGCGGCCTGGCCCCGTCGATGCTGCTGACGCTGCAGGTCGGTATCGCGGCTTTTACCGCCCTTTACGCCCTGCTGATGGTGAACAACCTGGAGCTGCGCCGGAGCGAGCGGGAGATAAAAAGACTGAAGTATGACCTGGAGGTAAGCTGATGCAGAACGCGGGCTTTTTCTTTGCCGCTTTTATCGTTATCTGGGCGATCGTCTTCGGCTACGTGTTCGTCCTTATCGGCCGGCAGCGGCGCCTGAGCCAGGAGCTGGCGGCGCTGAAAGAGGAAGTCGAGCTCAGGAACAAGACGGGCTGAAGTTTAGCTAAGGGTCATTCCATTATTTTACTCCCTTAGTTTATCTTACTGTCCCTTGAGAGATTTTTTATTCGCTCTGCTTCCAAAATAAAGGTCTTCAAGCTTGAAATAAAATTATCAGAGGATAAATCTCCGACAAGGATGGCTTTATTTTGTGTTCCATCCCCGTCTTTGAAGTAGGCCCACTGATCAGGTTTAAAATGGGAGCGAACGAACTGCTTCGTTATTTTATTTAATCTGCCACGATGTAATACAATAATATGTCCTTCATTATCTTTAGCGAATATACCTGATGTTCTTTTGTTCATCCCGGATATCGGAGGATTTATTTCACATATTATGTTTACCATATTATGAGGAAAACCTAACCCGAAAGCATTCCAAAACCGAAGACCCTGAGATTCCCCGACCGGTGTTTCATCCAGATAGGCCCAAAACTCAGCTTTATCCAGCCATGCAACTTTTGAAGGTACGTTACCTCCTTGGAAACCAATAAGTGTTCAACTCGTTTACTAGCATTTGAATATATCAATAAGCGCATGAGTTCTTCAGCTTTCCCGATATCATCTTTATCCATAAGTATTTGTA
>JACPQH010000027.1 GCA_016190585.1 Chloroflexota bacterium
TCGGCAGCGCCGACCAGAATGCCGGCGTCTGGTTTAACGTTCCCGGCGAGGGACTGGTAAAACGGCCGGTAACGATAGAGTTTGCCGGCCTGGCCTCCCAGGCGACCGGGCCGGCGCTGGACGGGACCGAGATGTCCGCTCGCGGCAGGACATTCCCTAAGCTGGGCAAGAAAATGCTGAGCCTGACACCGCTGGGCAAACAGCTCGTCCACCCCGGAGACAGCGTTCTCGGCCCTCTATCGCAGGCCACGGTCCTCCCTAGCGGCAAGGTGTCCAGCGACAAAGGCCTGAGGACCACCTACTCGGCCATGATCCAGGCAGCTTTCCAGGACAACCTGTGGAACTCGCCCCTGCTGACACCTGACGGCAATACCCAGATGGAATCCAATTTCGCGCTGTTTTGGGGACTGTCCATCCAGCTCTACGAAGCCACACTGATCTCGGACCAGACCCCGTTCGACAAGTGGTTGGGCGGCGACACCACTGCCATGACCGCGCAGGAGAAGTCAGGGTTCAACCTGTTCATGGGCATCTCCAACTGCGGCGTCTGCCATGCACCTTCGATCTTCGCCGAAATTCCTAAATTCCTCAACTTCAACGACCATCTCCTGATCGAGCTAATGTGGACATCAGACGGGAGCCAGGTGATCTACGACGCCGGCTTTCAGAATACGGGCGTATCGCGCACCTCCGACGATATCGGGCGTGGCGGCGTTACGCCATTCGTTAACCCGCGGACCGGGCAACCTTATCCGCTGTCATGGTCTAAAAACTCACAGCTTCAGCGGCAAAATCTGCTTCCGTTCCCGGTACCGCTGCTGCCTTTCCATATTCCAACCGAAATGCAGGTCAACGTCAACGGCGCATTCAAGATGCCTGGACTGAGGAACGTGGAGCTGACGGCGCCGTACTTCCATAACGGCAGCGTTATGACGCTGGAAGATGTGGTCGACTTCTACGTGCGGGGAGGAAATTTCCCTGCCGAGAACCTGGGCGACCTTGACCCCTTGGTCGGCGCCGGCCTGCCGCTGTTGCGCGGGAAGGAAACGATGCAGGCGGACATAGTCACGTTCCTCAAAGCGTTGACCGATCCCCGAGTGAGGAACGAATCGGCCCCCTTCGACCACCCCGAGCTGATCGTGCCCAACGGCGATCCTGAAATGATCCGAATCCCGGCGAGGGACGCCTTCGGCAACGCCGCCCTGACAACGCTCACCATCAACCCTGTAGTCAGTCCCACCACATCCTCGGCCCAGACAATTACCGGGACAGTGGAAGATGGACTGACTCCGGAGGTAACGGTCGATACCGCCGCCGTTGTCGGAGCGGTCACCGTGACCGGGACTGACTGGAGCGCCTCGATCAGCGGGCTGGTCCAGGGAGTCAACACCATCACCGTCAGCGTGACCGATGCCATCGGCACAACGGTCAGGCTTACCACGGCTATCAGTGTTGTCAGGGTGGCCCCGGTCATAACATCGGCCGCCGTGACTACCGGCAGTGTGGGAGTGTCCTACAGCTACGATGTAAACGCCACTGATGCCAACGATGGCGACGTCCTGTCTTATAGCCTTGTCACAGCCCCCGCGGGTATGACAATTGCCGGCGACACCGGCCTGATTAGCTGGGCGCCATCCGCAGCCGGCGCCTTTGGCGTCTCGGTGAGGGCAACCGATCCAGGCGGCCTCTTCGCCACCCAATCGTTCCTGGTCAACGTGAGGATACCCGCGCCGGCATTCTCCGTCTCCGGGCGCGTCACTAAAGCCTCTGGAGGCGCCGCCATGGCGGGGGTTACCATGACCCTTGGAGGAGCAGGCAGCGGGACCGTCATGACCGACGCCCTGGGCAACTACACCTTCACCGGGCTGGTTGCGGGAAGCTACATCATTACCCCGTCCTTCAGCGGGTGGAGGTTCTTACCGGTATCGCGGACGGTAAACGTGTCCAGCCGCAACCTGACCGGTCTAACCTACTCCGGCTATCTCATTCCGGTCCGGCCGGCCGCCCCTTCAGGCCTGACGGCGGAAGGCAGCTCGACCGCCCGGATACAATTGAGTTGGACGGACAACGCGGATAACGAAACGCGCTTCCTGCTGGAGCGCAAGGTAGAGGGCGGCGCCTGGGTTGCCGTGGCATCCCTCTCGGCAAATAAGACCAGCTTCATCAGCACCGGGCTGGTCACGGGCAGGGTGTACTATTACCGTATCAGGGCGCAGAACAGCGCAGGCTATTCCGACTACTCAAACGAGGCATCGGCGACGGCGCCCTAGAACAAGAGGCCTCTCGAGGCACATGACAGAGCGTGACAAAGCAGGGCTGCTCCACCCGGGAGCAGCCCTGCGCAGGCTGGCCGGAAGCTTTCAATTCCTTGAGGGGACGGTATGGCATTGTCGGTGGGGCGGCCTCGTCTTCAGCGATGTCCCTGCGGATAAGATGTACCTGTGGCGTCCCGGCGAGGGCGTCACCATCTTCCGCCAGCCCAGCCGCCACGCCAATGGGAACGCCCTCGACCGCCATGGACGGTTGCTTACCTGCGAGCATGGCACGCGCCGGGTGGTCAGGCAGGAAGACGACGGGACGATTACGGTGCTCGCCGACAGCTTCCTGGGGCGCCGGTTGAATTCGCCCAATGACGTTGTGGTCAAGCGCGACGGAAGCATATGGTTCACCGATCCGCCGTATGGCATTGCCCCCGAGCAGCGGGAGATCCCTGGAAACTACCTCTTCAGGCTGGGCCCCGAAGGCGGACTTGAGATCGCCGCCGACGATTTCATCAAGCCTAACGGCTTGTGCTTTTCACCCGGCGAGGGGATGCTGTATGTGAGCGACACGGCAGACGAGAGGCGCCACATCCGGCGCTTTGGCGTCGGCAAGGACAACGCTCTGAGCGGCGGCGAGGTCTTTGCCGTGATTTCGCCCGGTAAGTCCGACGGCCTTCGCCTCGACAGCGAGGGCCGGGTGTGGACTACCGCCGGCGAAGGCATCCTGGTGCTGTCTCCTGCCGGTGAAATCGTGGCCAGGGTGCCGGTGCCGGAGGCGCCGGCGAACTGCGCCTTCGGCGGGCCGGGGTTGAGCACGCTTTACATCGCAGCCCGCACCGGCCTTTACGCTATCGATACCCTGGCCCGCGGCATCGACACGGGCACACCCGGCTAAAACAGGCTCGTTCCCTCGAAACTCCCCTTCCATTGGACACCATGCGCTCCCCTCAATATAATGCCAGCCCGTAGGCGGCGGGGTTGAGAGGGCAACAACAGGAGGAGCCATGAAAACCCACGAATACCAGGCGAAGGCCATGATGGCGAAGTTTGGAATCCCGGTCCCGCGGGGAGAAGTAGTTTCCAGCCCCGAAGAGGCGGCTGCGGCAACTGCGCGATTGGGCGGGAAAGCTGTGCTGAAGTCACAGGTGTATGCCGGAGGACGGGGCAAGGCGGGCGGTATTCAGACCGCGAA
>JACPQH010000001.1 GCA_016190585.1 Chloroflexota bacterium
CCGGCAGGCCCATGCCGAGCGCTTCGGTGAGGCAGTTCATCGTGTTGGCGGTAAACATGCCCGCGCAGCTCCCGCAGCCCGGACAGGCGACCTCTTCCAGGCTCGCCAGCTCTTGTTCGTGAAGCTGGCCGGCGGCGACCTTCCCGACTCCCTCGAAAACGGAGTTGAGGTCAAGCTTCTGACCGTTCAGATGCCCGGCCAGCATGGGGCCGCCGCTGACGAACACTGCCGGCAGGTTCAGCCTGACCGCGGCCATCAGCATACCCGGAATCACCTTGTCGCAGTTGGGGATGAACACCAGGGCGTCGAAGGCGTGGGCCTCGGCCACCGTCTCCACGGAATCGGCGATGAGCTCCCGGCTGGGCAGGCTGTACTTCATGCCGGCGTGGTTCATGGCGATGCCGTCGCACACGGCGATGGTGTTCACCTCGAAGGGGACGCCGCCCGCCTCACGCACGCCCGCCTTGGCCGCTTCCGCGATGCCGCGCAGGTGAATATGTCCCGGTACGATCTCGCTGAAGCTGTTGATGATACCGATAAAAGGTTTGTCCAGCTCTTCAGTCCGGCATCCCAGGGCGTAAAGCAGGGAGCGGTGGGGAGCCCGCTCGATACCTCTCTTGATGGCGTCACTCTTCATGTTTACCCCGCGCAGTAACTAAAAAAAGAGCCGTCCAATTGCGGACGGACTGCTCAAAGCTAATCTAAGCCCGTACCCTAAAATAGCACATAACCGGGGTACTGTCAAATCTGGGTCTTAGCTGTTTTCCATAAGTTTTATCTTGTCCAGGCGCCGCTGGTGATGCCCGCCGTCGAACCCGGTTCTCAGGAAAGTCAGCACGATATCCGGCAGTCCGTTTGCGTCTTCCTCGGCCGAGAGGCACAGGATATTGGCGTCATTGTGCTGCCGGGCGCGGCCGGCGGTGAAGGTGTTGTGGCACAGCGCCGCCCTGACGCCCCGGACCTTGTTGGCGGCGATGGACATCCCGATGCCGGTGCCGCATACCAGTATGCCGAAATCGAAGCGCCCCCCGGCCACCGGCTCCGCCACCGCTCTGGCGATATCCGGGTAGTCCACGGAGTCGGCCGAGTAGCAGCCGAAGTCCTCGCAGGCGTGGCCGTTCCCGCTTAACATCCCCAGGATATTCCGCTTGGCTTCAAGTCCGCGGTGGTCCGAGCCTAATGCTATCTTCATCTGACCTCATTCTCGTTCAGGGCTTGCAGTATAGCCTCCCAGGTTATCAGGCCGGAGCGGATGAGGGCGGGCGGGCTTACCGTCAGGTCGACGATGGTCGACAGGGCGTGTGAAGCCAGCTCTCCCTGGTCGAGGAAAAGCGCCGGCTTGTCCGCGTCCTCGCCGAGCTGCGCGACAACCTCCTCGACGGTGTAGGGGGTCGGCTGGCCGCTGCGGTTGGCGCTGGTCGAGGTGACGGGCGCGCCGGACATCGCCGCCAGGTCGAGTATCACCCGGTTGGCCGGCACCCGGATGCCGATAGTATCCCGGCCCGCCACGAGCAGGGAGGGGACGTTCGCCCGCTTTTTTAGCACCAGCGTCAGCGCCCCGGGCAGGAAGCGCCGGCCCAGCTTTCTCGCGGTCCCGGTAACTTCGGCGTACCTGGCGGCCTCGTCAAGAGAGCTTACCGTGATGTGGATGGGGTTGTTAAAAGACCGGCCTTTTAAATCAAAGACTTTTTTTACGGCGGTCTCGTCCAGGGCGTTGGCGCCGAAGGCATAGCCGGTATCGGTGGGGCAGACCAGCACCTCGCCGGCCAGTATCAGCCGGGCGGCCCGCCGCATCACCGGGACATCCGGATTTTCTGGATCGACTCGAGCTATCTCAGGCCGCACCGCCGGCCTCCAGCGGGGCGTTGGGTATGGCGTCGAGCATCAGGTCTGACCGCTCGCCGCGCGACAGCCGGGCGTAACCGGCCGCGGCAATCATGGCGGCGTTGTCTGTGCACAGCGACAGAGGTGGGAAATAGACCTTAAGCCCCTTTTTCCGGCCGGCCTCGGTGAAAACCTGCCTCAGCCGCCGGTTGGCCGATACCCCGCCGGTGACGCTGACCGTGGTTGCCTCCGTTGTTTCCGCCGCTCGGAGCGTCTTCTGTACCAGGACGTCTGCCACCGCCTCCTGGAAGCTGGCGGCGATGTCTTTCAGCGGCAGCGCCTCACCACGGGCGACCGGCTCTTTGAAGGCGTTGATGACGGCGGTCTTCAGCCCGCTGAAGCTGAAATTAAGGTTGGCGGCGCGCAGCAGGGGCCTGGGGAAAAGGTAGGCTTTCCGGTCGCCCTCCTTCCCCAGCCTGTCGATCGCCGGCCCGCCGGGGAAACCGAGCCCCAGGAACTTGGCAATCTTGTCGAAGGCCTCGCACGCGGCGTCGTCCAGGGTCGTGCCCAGCAATTCATACTGGCAGTAGCCCCTGACGTAAAGCAGCATCGTGTGCCCGCCTGAGACGGTGAGGCAGACGTGGGGCATGGGGAGGTCGGGGTTGCTGAGGAGGTTGGCGAAGATATGCCCCTCGATGTGGTGCAGGCCGATAAGCGGCACATTCAATGAATAGCTAAGGGTTTTGGCGGCGGCCACGCCCACCATCAGCGAGCCGATCAGTCCCTGCTTCGCCGTGACGGCGATGGCTTCGATGTCGGGCAGCGCCTTGCCCGCCGCGGCCAGCGCCTCGTGGATGATATAGCCGACAAGCTCGGTGTGCCGGCGGGCGGCGATCTCCGGCACGACGCCGCCGTATTTTTTCAGCATCTCGAGCTGCGTGGCGATGATGCTGGAGTGTACCGTCCTGCCATCGGTCACCAGGGCGGCCGAGGTCTCGTCGCAGGAGGTCTCGATTCCCAGCACCAGCATCTAGGGTAGCCCCTTTACCCCGGAGCTCTGGAAGGCCCGGGCGGTCGATTCCTTGAGGTAGAGCGGGGACAGGGACAGGGTAACGTCGCTCTCGCCGCGGGCCAGCCTTTGCGCCGCCAGCCGCGCGATCACGGTGCCCCGGGGACCGCTCTCGAAATGTTCCAGCGGGAAGGATGTCCCGAGAAACTCCTTCAGCCGGGCGGCATAGCGGCCCGCTCCGGGACCGGTGACGAGAACGGACTGTTTCAGTGTCCGGGAGAGGCCTTCCAGTCCGCCGACATAATACTCGCCCTGCCGGTCAAGGCGGCCGTCATGATGGCGGTAAAGCGCCGCGTACAGCGTGTCCGCCGCGCCGGCGGGGATGACGGGGCAGATGAGCCTGTCGCCGGCCTGGACGCCGCCCGCCAGGGCTTCCAGGGTCGGCACGCCGCCGGCCGGTCTCCCGGTACTGTAAGCGAGCATCTTGCCCACCGTTACCCCTATCCTTATCCCCGTCCAGGAGCCGGGCCCCAGCCCTATCCCGAAACCGTCGATGTCCTTGAGCGCCAGACCCGCGGACTTTAGTGTCCGGTCGATATCCGCGATAATCTTGACCAGGGAATCGCTCCTCGCTTCGGTACAGGCGTCAGCCAGCACCTTGTCTCCGTCGATAATGCCCACGGCGTTAGCGTAGCCCGTGGTATCTATACCCAGTACCTTCATGCTCTACACAGCTCGTTGAGCAGACTGTCATACCGGGCGCCGTTCGATAAAAGAAGCCGCCGCTTTTTATCGGAGACCACCTCGAAGCGTATTTGCAGGCGCTCCGGCGGCAGCGCCGGTTCCACCTTCTCCGCCCACTCGATAATCATGACCCCGGACCTGGCGCGTTCCAGGTAGTCCAGCATGCCGATCTCGAACCCCTCCGCCAGGCTGTCGAGCCGGTAGAGGTCCATGTGCAGGACCGGCAGACGCCCCCGGTACTCGTTAACCAGGATAAAGGTAGGGCTGTTGACCTGCCCCGGAGGTACGCCGAGACCGCCGCAGATGCCCCGGGTGAGCAGGGTCTTGCCGCTCCCCAGTTCCCCGACCAGCGCGATCACGCTCCCGGCTGTAAGCCTTTTACCCATGCGGCGCCCGAAACCGAGGGTACGTCCCGGACTGTCGCTCAGGAATGTGCACTCGTGCATGGTCCCCTTGGCGGATAGTAAATATTCACTCAAATTTCAGGTGACGAGTCCGGCGGTAAGAGACTGTCCCATTCCGGCGGCGTCGGAAGGCGAAGCAATCTCGGAGATTGCCGCGGGCTTCGCCCTCGCCATGGCTCCGGGGCCGCGTCTCCTGGCATCATTTCTTGTAACGGCTCTCTTACTTGAAAGAATTATTCCTTGAAGGTATAGTATAACATATAAGCATGTCTAAAAGCAGAGAGGGGTTTCCCCGGAAAAGGGATACGGCCAAAAACCAGACTGGAGAGAGCCACCGGGTAGCCGCTAGCGGAGATGTCGAGGTCTCGACTTACCTGGAAATCGCCAAGCAGATAAGCGGGGAACAGCCCGGAAAAACCACCGAGGCTGTCTCGGGCGCCGAACGCGAAGCCATCATAATTCTTGATTTCGGCTCCCAGTATAACATGCTGATCGCGCGGCGGGTGCGGGAATGCCAGGTCTACTGCGAGCTGCTGCCCTTCGATACGCCCTGGGAAAAAATCGCCCCGCTGAACCCGAATGGCTTCATCCTTTCCGGCGGCCCTGCCAGCGTTTACGATGAGGGCGCCCCCCTGGCCCCGGCCTATATCTATGAGTCGCACCTGCCCGTGTTGGGCATCTGCTACGGCATGCAGGTCATCACCAAGCAGCTTGGCGGCCGGGTCGCGGCCGGGACCAAGCGGGAATACGGGCATGCCATGATGCACCGCAGCGACAGCGATTCACTTCTGCTCGCCGATATGGCGCCGTCAGCGCCCGTCTGGATGAGCCACGGCGATAAGATCGAGGAGATGCCGCCCGGTTTCTCCACCCTGGCTTACACCGAAAACTCCCCCGTGGCCGTCATGGGTAACGGGGACGGCGTCTTCGGGCTGCAGTTCCACCCCGAGGTCGCCCACACCCCGGAAG
>JACPQH010000026.1 GCA_016190585.1 Chloroflexota bacterium
GCCCAACTTGTCACGCTGCCCAACTTTGACACCGGAGTCTTCGCCGGATAAAACGTCCGCCGCTCGGGCCAAGGGTGGCGGGGCCGCTGACCGTCGCTGTTGTTGCCCCTCTCGTTGTCGTTGTCGTTGTCGTTGCTGGAGGAGTGGGTCGATGAGAGCATACGATACCCAGGACATTCGCAATGTCACCCTCGTAGGTCACAAGGGAGCCGGCAAGACCTCGCTGGCCGAGGCGATGCTGTTCGCCGCCGGGGCCATCAGCCGGCTGGGTAAGGTTGACGAAGGCTCTTCGACTTCGGACTACGACCCCGATGAGATCAAGCGGAAAATCAGCATCAACCTCTCCATCCTTCCCTGCCACTGGCGGGACAACAAGCTGAACTTTATTGACACTCCCGGCTATATCGATTTCGTCAGCGAGACCAGGGCCGGGCTGCGCGTCAGCGAGGGCGCCGTCATCGCGATATGCGCCGCCTCGGGGGTCGAGGTCGGTACCGAACGCGTCTGGGACTACTGCGACGAGTTCCGGCTGCCGCGCGTTATTTTCATGAACAAGATGGACCGGGAGAACGCCGATTTCGCCCGGACCACCCAGCACATCCAGGCCAAATTCGGCCCGAAGTGCGTGCCCGTCCAGATGCCTGTCGGCGCCCAGAGCGATTTCCAGGGCGTTATCGACCTGCTGACGCTGAAGGCCTACAGCGGCACGGCGGATACCGAGGGCGAAATTCCGGCGTCTCTCAAGCCGCAGGTGGCCGCCCTCCGCGAGAAGCTGGTCGAGGCCGTCGCCGAGGTCGACGACCGCCTCATCGAAAAGTACCTGGGCGGGGAAGAGCTCACCCTGGACGAGCTGAGGAGCACGCTCCGCAAGGGCGTCCTGGAAGGGAAGGTGGTCCCCATACTGGCCGGTTCCGCCCTGCAGAACATCGGCGTCAGGAAGCTGCTGGATGCCGTCTGCGACTACCTGCCGGCGCCGAAAGCGGCGCGGGTGCTGGCGGAGAGCGGCACCGTCGAGCCGAAACAGGACGGCCCCCTGGCGGCGCTGGTCTTCAAGACGAGCGCCGACCCTTATGTCGGCAAGCTGACATACTTCCGCGTCTATGCGGGCGCGGTTGACAGCAACTCCCAGGTCTGGAACAGCACGCGGAACGCCGCCGAGCGCATCGGCCAGCTATACATGCTCCGCGGCAAGACCCAGGAAGCCGTCCCCCACGTCACGGCGGGAGACATCGGCGCCGTGGCCAAGCTGAACGTGACGGGGACGGGCGACACGCTCTGCGTCCAGGCCAGCCCGGTGAAGCTCACGCCGGTCTCCTTCCCGGCGCCCATCTTCGCCAAGTCGGTCTATCCCAAGACCAAGGCGGACGTGGACAAGCTGGGCGCCGCCCTCCAGCGGCTCATCGAGGAAGACCCGACACTGCGGATGCAGCGCCAGACCGATACCGCCGAGACGGTGTTGTACGGCATCGGCGAGACCCAGCTCGAGGTGGCGGCCGACAAGCTCCAGCGCAAGTTCGGCGTCGGCGTGAACCTGGAGACGCCCCGGGTCCCTTACAAGGAGACCATCACCCTGCCGGCCAAGGCCGAGTACAAGCACAAGAAACAGTCCGGCGGCCACGGCCAGTACGGCCACGTCCTGCTGGAGCTGGAACCCTTGCCCCGCGGTACCGGCAACGAGTTCACCGAGCGGGTAGTCGGCGGCTCCGTACCCCGGAACTTTATCCCGGCGGTGGAGAAGGGCGTCAACGAGGGGTTCCAGGAAGGCGTGGTGGCCGGTTTCCCCATAGTGGACATGAGGGCGACGCTCTATGACGGCAGCTACCACCCGGTAGACTCCTCCGAGATATGCTTCAAGATAGCCGGCGCCCAGGCCCTGAAGAAGGGGATGACCGCGGGCAAGCCGATACTGCTCGAGCCTATCATGAACCTGAAGGTCACCGTGCCCAACGACCTGACCGGCGATATCATCAGCGACCTGAATACCAAGCGGGCGCGGGTGCTGGGCATGAACCCGGAAGGCGACAAGAACGTCATCGAAGCCCAGGTGCCGCTCTCCGAGATACAGCGCTATACCATCGACCTTAAATCGATGACCCAGGGCAGGGCGGTCTACACCGCGGAGTTCAGCCATTACGAGGCGGTCCCGGCCCACATCTCCGAGAAGATTATCAGCGAGCGCGGGGCCGAGAAAGCCGAGAAGGCCGAAAAGGCTTAGCCCGTCCCTGGTCCAACCGGATAAAAAGAAGAGCGAGGGTAAACAACCCTCGCTCTTCTTTTTCAGGTAACCCCCTTTCGCAAAGGGGGATTAAATCCCTCTTTAGCTCCCTTTACCGAGGGAGACCCTGGCTTACGTCGCCCGGATCTCCTGCCGCATGAAGAGGATATAGCTCACGGCGAAGCAGACGACGCTCAGGCTTATCAAGCCGGTCAGGTGCGGCCAGATGATGAGCAGGCTCTGGCCCAGGCTCAGCGGGCTGGCCAGCATGTACTGCGCCTGGCCCGAGGAAATCGCCCCGATGAGACCCATGCTGGTCTCAAGGATTACGGGGTGCAGCAGCGCCTGCGCCGCCTCGGTGAACAGGATATTGGGCGAGACCCGCAGCAGCATCTGGTTGATTTCCACGTTGCGCAGGATGGACGCCTGGTTGCCCTCGACCATCGGCGCTATGGCGTTGGCGACCGCGGGCGCGATTATCAGGATAAACACGCTGAAGAACAGCCAGACCGCGATGGAGAACAACAGCGAGGCGGCGATCCGGCGGAAGACCACGGAAAAAAGTATCGCCAGGCCAATCCAGAAGGCGCCGTAGACCGTCGATAGCCCCAGGTAAAGCGAGAGCCTGACGATCTCCTCGGCGTTGGGCGGCACGCCGATCATCCGCAGGCCGTAGCCGGCGGTCAGCAGCATGCTGGTGCCGACCATGATAACCAGGGTAACCACGGCCGCCAGGAACTTGCCGTTGATGACGCTGTCCCGGTACAGCGGCTGGGAAAGGATGGCGCTCAGGGTGCCGCCGGTGCGTTCGCTGTTCACGGCGTCAAAGCCCAGGGCGATGCCGATAAGCGGGATGAAGAACAACGCGAAAAGGTCGGCCAGCGACGGCGTAACCTCGCCCGAGGTGGTAAACAGCCGCAGGAAAACGAACCCCTCGGCGCCGGCGCCCCGGATGCCCTGGTAATCGGCGTACAGGGCCGCGGCCGTCGCCAGCAGCGCCAGGGCGAACAGTACCAGCACCCTTATGCTGGTAAAATAATCGGCGAGCTCTTTTCTTAAGATTGCTTTCATGCGTTTTCCTGCTGGAAGTATTTCATGTAGATGTCATCCAGGGAGAACTCCTGGACTTTCATCTGGACGAGCGAGAAGTTGTTCTGGACCACCGCCCGGGCGATTTCCGGTCTCAGGTCGGCGTCCGCGGTGAGGCGCAGGACATTCTCCGCGGCGGTAACGGTCGCCACGCCTTTGACCTTCTGCAGGACCGCCACCAGGGGCGCGGCGGACTCGGTCGTCTCGACCTCGATGGCGTAGCGGCCGCCGGTCAGGGCGTCCCGCCCGAGCTTATCCAGCGACCCCTGGATTACCATCTTGCCCTTCGCCAGGATGCCGACGCTATGGCAGACCTTCTGCACCTGGTAAAGCTGGTGAGAAGACAGCACCACCGTGGTGCCCATCTTCGGCAGGCTGGTTATCAGGTCCAGGAGCTGGTTGATGCCCCGGGGGTCAAGTCCGGAGGTGGGCTCGTCGAGGAAGACCAGCTTCGGTTTCTTGATGAGCACCTGGGCGATCCCCAGCCGCTGCTTCATGCCGCGGGAGTACTTCCCCACCGCCAGGTCTCGGACGCCGGTGAGGTCGACCGCCTTCAGCACATCGATGATGCGGCTGTCCGCCTCGACCTTGCCGATGTTGTTCAGCTCGGCGATGAAGCCGAGGTTCTCGACCGCGTTCAGGCTCTCGTAGAAACCGACCTTCTCCGGGAGGTAGCCGACCACGCGCTTGACCTTGAGCGGCTCCCTGGTGGGGTTGAAGCCGTAGACCCGGGCGGTGCCGGAGACCGGCTCCGTCAGCCCCAGGAGCATGAGGATCGTTGTGGTCTTCCCCGCCCCGTTGGGGCCCAGCAGCCCGAATATTTCGTTTTCCCTGACCTGCATGTTGAGGCGGTCAACGACCGTGACCTCATCATAGGCCTTGGTCAGGTCTCTGGTCTCGATGGCTAAAGCTTCGCCCATGGCTAACGCCTGCTGAATCTCAGGAACACCAGCACCAGCCCGGCGGCGACGAACAGTATTATGGCGACGCCCACCCAACCCCACACGGTAGGGCTGTCCACCGTCACTCTGACATCCATCTTCTGCGCGGTGTACTGGTTCCCTGAGGCATTGAGGGTAATCATGTAATCGCCGGCGATGGTCTTGGCGGCCGGCTTGATCTTGACGTCGATCGATTTCTCTTCGAAAGCGCCGAGGGTGTCTACCTTGTCCGGTAAGAACTCGATGCTCCAGCCATCAGGCTGAGTCGATGAGAAATTGACCTTGTCCACCGGGGCCGTCCCGTAGTTCTGTACCTTGATGGAGTAGACGCCCTCTTTCCCGGCCTCGGCGTTGGTGTTATAGCGTCCATCGAGGGCCGGCACCAGCAACAGGTTATACCGGGCGGTGATGGCCGCGGTGATCTCGGCGGAGCCATTCAGCTCGCCGGAGATGGCCTCCAGCTTAATCTTGTACTGGCCCGGGTCCGGCAAGGGGAAAAACGGCGCGTTGGCTACCAGTTGTATCTTGGTGCCGACGGTGAAAGCCGGCTCCAGCCTGATGGCGGATATCTTTTTCTCTTTTTCATACTGGGGGGTCATGTAGACATCCCAGCCCTGGGGACCGGTCGCCCGCAGGTCGAAGACCTTGGGGCTATCGCCGTTAAGGAACTTCAGCTCGATCTCGAAAGAGAAGCTGGAACCGGCAATGTTTTCGATCTTGGGATAGATCGGTAATACCTCGATCTTTTCCGCCGGTATCGGCGGCGGCTCGGGAGTCGGCGTTTCTTCGGCCAGCACCCCGGGCGCGTAGGCCACGAGCAGCGCGGCCATGAGGAGCAGAAGGACAAGAACTCTGGGAATTTTCATCTTCACCACCCTTAGCGTTTTTGGAATCTGCATCTTCACCACCCTGTGTAAAAGGCTTACCATAATGAATAATACCGCTTTCGTAGGTATAATACAACTCCGGGTACGGGGTTCCCCCCGCCGGAAATACGCGTACCCCCTTAAATTAAGGAGGTACGCATGCCGGAGCCTGACCCGCGATAAGGATTTACTGCGCCAGGAGCTCTTTCACCTTGGCGGCGAAAGCCGGCAGCACCTTCTTCCAATCGCCGACCACGCCGAAGCGGGACTCCTTGAAGATATTGGCCTCCGGGTCCTTGTTGATGGCGACGATGCTCTTGGAGCCGGAGCAGCCGGACATGTGCTGGCTCGAGCCGGAGAGGCCGACGGCGATATAAAGCTCCGGCGCCACGATCTTGCCGGTAAGGCCGATCTGGATGATGTCCGGCACCCAGCCGTTATCGCACGGAGGGCGGCTGGCCCCTACGGCCCCTTTGAGCAGCTTCGCCAGCTCCTCGAGCTGCTTGAAACCCTCGGCGCTGCCGACGCCCCGCCCGCCGGCCACCACTACCTGGGCGTCTTCCAGCTTGATACCCTTGACTTCCTCGGTGACCTTCTCCACCAGGCGGCCCCTTACCGCCGCGGCGGTGAGCCCGGCGTCAACCTTGATAACCTCGCCCTTCTTCGCCGCGTCCGCCTGGGCCGGCGGCATGGCCTTGGTCCGGATGGTAACCACCTGGGGATTGACATCGCTGCTGAATATCGCGCGGGCGTTGCCGCCGTAGACGGGCTTGGTCGGCTGCAGCCGTTTCGTCCCGGGGTCGATCGCCAGTTCGATGCAGTCCAGGATGGCAGCGCCGCCCAGCCGGAAGGCCAGCCGCGGAGCGAGGTCCCGGCCGACCGAGGTCTGGCCCATGATGATGATCTGCGGGTTGACCTGCGCGGCGACCTTCTCCAGGGCGATCAGATAGGCGTCGGTCTGGTAGCTCTTCAGCAGGGGGTCGTCAACCACGTAGACCTTGTCCGCCCCGTAGCTGACAGCCTCCAGGGCTAGGTTGCCTACGCCTTCGCCCAGCAGCACCGCGACCAGCTCCTGTTGCAGCGCGCTGGCGAGTTGCTTGCCCGCGCCCAGACCTTCCAGGGCGATAGACGCCAGTTTACCATTGCCGGCTTCACACAGGACCATGATACCCTTGTATTCCGCCATATCGATTTCCTCCAATAATTTTGCCGCTTACAGCACCTTGGCCTCGCGGAGTTTCACGGCGAGGCTGGCGCCCATTTCCTCGGGGGTGTCGCCTTCCATCATGACGCACTTGCCCTCTTTGACCGGCTGGAAGAGCCGGAGCATCTGGGCGCGCTGGCCCAGGGCGCCGACCTTGACGGCCTCGAGCCCGAGGTCGGCCGGCTTCCAGGTGACCGGTTCCTTTTTCTTGGCTGCCATGATGCCCTTGATGGTCGGGTAGCGCGGCTCGCCGACCTCGTTGCTCATGGTGAGAACGGCCGGCAGGTCGATCTCGACGACCTCGTAGCCATCCGGGGTCACCCGCTCGATGCGGGCCTTGCCGTCAAGCACCTCGACCTTTTTCACCAGGGTGGCGCTGGGCAGGCCCAGTATCTCGGCGATGGCCGGGCCGACCTGGCCGGCATTGGTGTCGGACGCCTCGCGCCCGCACAGGATAAGGTCATAGCCGCCGATCTTCTTGATGGCCGCGGCCAGGGCGAAAGCCGTCGACCAGCTATCGCCGTCGACGAAGGCCGGGTCTTCCAGGAGAACGAGGTCATCCGCGCCCATGGACAGCGGCTTTTTGACGACATCGCGCTGCAGGTTGACGCCCAGGCTGAGGATGGTGACCTTGCCGCTCTTGCTGTCCTTGACTTTGAGCGCGGCTTCAACTGCGTACTCGCCGTAGGGATCAATGACCGGCGCCGCCCCCTGCATGGTAGCTTTCTTGGCGGCGGTATCGATCTTGAAGCTGGCGGGGGGTGCCTCAGGGTCAATTACCTGCTTGACGCAGACAATCGAATTCATAATGACCTCCTTAAACATAATATGAAATTACGGGAGCGGGCACACCAAAAGCTAATGTAGCACTAAGTCTTTTGGCGTGTCAAGCTCAGGCTTGTTCACTCACCCGCTATCTGGACGATGACGGTGCGCGAGCGTTCCCGGTTGTCGAAATCCACCAGGACGACCTGCTGCCAGGTGCCCAGCAGCAGCTTGCCGTCGCTGAAGGGGATGACCAGCGACGCCCCCAGCAGCGAGGCGCGCACGTGCGAGAACCCGTTGCCGTCGCCCCAGCGGGCGTCGTGCCCGTAAGGGATGTCCCTGGGCACCAGCCGGTCCACATCTTTTTGAAATCGAACACCAGTCCGGTCTCGTTTTCGATGGTGGTCAGCCCGGCGGTCGAGCCGGCGACGAACAGCGTGACCGTGCCGCTCCTGACCCCGGATTCGCCGGCAAGACGGGCCACCTGCGGGGTCAGATCAATGATGTCCGTATCGCCGCGGGTCTGAAGGGAGATTTTCCGGGTGATAATCATGACGCGCCTCCTTAACCGGGGATGAGCTTGTCCCAGATGATATCGCCCAGCTCGAAGACCGGCCCGTCGCGGCATACCTGCCGCAGCCCCTGCCGGGTATTAACGGTGCAGCCGTAGCAGGTGCCCAGACCGCAGCCCATGCGCGTCTCCAGAGAGACCTGGGCGGGACCGCCGAGCCGGGCCATCGCGCGGTACATGGCCAGGGGCCCGCAGGCCATAACCTGGTCGTACTTTCCGGCAAGCCCCGGCAGGTATTGCGTGACCAGGCCACGCTCGCCCTCGGAACCATCCTCGGTAATCCTGAGAAGTCCGGCCCCGGAAGGCAGGAGCCCGGACGGGCAAAGCTGGCCGGCCGAAGCCGCGCCCATGAGCAATATGACCTCTTTCCCCTGCTCGATAGCGGCGTCGGCCAGGAAACGGAGCGGGGCGACGCCGATGCCGCCGGCCACCAGCAGCAGCCTCCGGGCGTCCGGTCTCACGCTAAAACCGTGGCCGAGCGGCCCAAACAGCGCCACACTGTCCCCGGGGCGGCGCCGGGAAAGCCAGCCGGTACCCCGGCCGTTCTCCAGCTCGTTATACAGCAGCGCGATCCGGCCGCCGCTGACGTCATGCAGGGAAAAGGGGCGGGGCAGCACCGCCTCCGGCCCGCAGCCCACCATCACGTACTGTCCCGGCCTGGCGTCACGAGCGATGTCCGGCGCCTGCAGCCAGATGAGCCAGGTGCCCTGCACGTTCCGGGCCCCGGCGCGGCACACCCCCGGCAGGATCCGGTCGTTAGTGATGACCGGCGACTGTACCCTGTTCACGCGGGCTCCTTCAGGCGGTAATCGGGGAGGGGCTGGATGCTGTAGTCCTGGCTGCCGGCCGCCAGCGCCGCCGCCGCCGCCCGCGCTGTATCGAGCGAGGTGTAGCACGGGATACGCTTCTCCGTGGCGGCCCGCCGGATATGGAAGCCGTCCCGCAGGGGCACGCTCCCCCCGGTGATGGTATTTATCAGGGCGTTCACCGTGCCGTCCGTTATTATGTCAGTTACGTTGGGGTGCCCCTCGCGCAGCTTTTTGCTTATCATCTTTACCGGCAGCCCCACCGCCTCAATCATGGCCGCGGTGCCTTCCGTGGCGTAGAGCTTGAAGCCCAGCGAGACGAGCTTCCTGATAATGGGCAGGGCCTCGGGTTTGTCCCGATCGGCGATGCTCAGCAATATGGCCCCCCGGGGCGGCAGCATCATGCCGGAAGCGATCAGCGCCTTGGCCAAGGCGGCGTTAAAGGTGTAGTCGACGCCCATGACCTCGCCGGTGGACTTCATCTCCGGCCCGAGGTAGGTATCGACCCCGGCCAGCTTCTGCATGGAAAAGACGGGCGCCTTGATGCCTATCAGCCGGTTGCTGGGCCTGAGACCGCCCCGGTAACCCTGCTGCTTGAGGCTGATGCCCAGCATTACCTTGGTGGCGATATTGACCAGGGGCACCCCGGTTACCTTGGCGATAAAGGGAACGGTGCGGCTGGCCCGCGGGTTGACCTCGAGTATGTAAACATCTGACGGCCCGCTCGCCTGGCGCATGATGATGAACTGGATGTTCATCAGTCCCCTTATCTTCAGCGCCAGCCCGATACGGGTGGCGTAGTCCACCATGGTCGCCACCTCCTCCCCGGTCAGGTTCACCCCGGGATAGACCGTCATGGCGTCGCCGCTGTGCACCCCGGCCCGCTCGATGTGCTCCATCACGCCGGGAATCAGCACTTCTTCGCCGTCGCACACGGCATCCACCTCGACCTCTTTGCCCATCATGTACTTATCTATCAGCACCGGCTTCCCAGACTCCAGCTCCATGGCCAGGCTCATGTAGCGCACCAGCTCGCTGGCGTTGTAGACGATCTCCATGGCGCGCCCGCCCAGGACGTAGCTGGGGCGGATAAGCACCGGGTAACCGATGTGCTCGGCCACGCTCAGGGCGGCTTCCAGGGAGGTCACCCCCGCCCCCGGCGGCTGGGGGATGCCCATCCCGCTCAGGAAGTTCTCGAACCGGCGGCGGTCTTCCGCCAGGTCGATGCTCTCGGCGCTGGAACCGATGAGCGGCAGGCCGTGGCGGGATAGCGGCTCGGCCAGGTTGATGGCCGTCTGCCCGCCGAACTGGACGATCGAGGGGGGCGCCTCGCCGGTCTGCCCCTCGTTTTCGAGGATATCGCGCACGCTCTCCTCGTCCAGGGCCTCGAAGTAGAGCCGGCTGCTGGTATCGAAATCGGTGGAGACCGTCTCCGGGTTGGAGTTTATCATGTTGCTCTGGTAGCCGGCCTCCTGGAGCGCCCAGGCCGAGTGCACCGAGCTGTAGTCGAACTCGATGCC
>JACPQH010000002.1 GCA_016190585.1 Chloroflexota bacterium
GAACCAGACCAGGGTCGCCGAGCTGGCCCTGGAGCGGGCCAAGCGCATCGTCGAGAGCGGCAAGGACGTGGTCATCCTGCTCGACGGCATCACGCGGCTGACCCGTGCGTACAACCTGGCGATGCCCTCCAGCGGGCGCACCCTCTCCGGCGGTATCGACCCGGCGGCGCTGCACCCCGCCAAGCGTTTCTTCGGCGCGGCGCGCAACACCGCCGAGGGCGGCAGCCTGACCATCGTCGCCACCTGCCTGATAGATACCGGCAGCCGCATGGACGACCTGATTTACGAGGAGTTCAAGGGCACCGGCAACATGGAGCTGCACCTCGACCGCCGCCTGGCAGAGCGCCGCACCTTCCCTTCGCTGGACATCCAGCGCAGCGGTACCCGCCGCGAGGAGCTTTTGCTCGACGAGACCACGCTGCGGCAGGTCTGGCTGGTGCGCCGCATGGTCTCCATGATATCCTCCGACCCGACCAATATGGCTGATGCGACCGAGCGGATTCTCGACCGCATGCGTAAGACGAGGAACAATGTCGAGTTCCTGGCGACGCTGCGGGAAGTCTAGGAGCCTGTTCGGAAATAGACTATCAACGCTATCTTCTCTCAAGGTTTGGGAGAGAACCCGAGCGCGGGTGCTCCGCACACTCAAAATTTCCTCTCCCCGCGGGAGAGGATCAAGGTGAGGGCGCGGCTAAACGGGTTTCCAGCGTAACCACCACGGGCGCGCGGGGTGTAGCCGGCGATCCAGGAACTCCTCCAGCCTGAGCTTGTGCAGCACTTTCCGGCCGCCGTCGCTGGCGTCCTCGTCGATCAGCGTCGATGGCACATCGTCCCATTCAAACGCGATCCTGCCGAAGACGTCCCGCTGCTCCCAGACGATGACCTTGTTCCCCTCGATCTTCCAGCCGTTGAGGACACCGGTTACACTCCCGGAGTAAGCGGACGGCCGGAACAGGTAGCCCAGGCGGGGTTTGACGCGGTCATACCGTTTTCCGGCATAGCCGAGCCAGGTAAGCTCCCGGCACCAGTCCGGGAGAGCTTCCCCGGCAGCATCCGACAATATTTGGCTCAGCAGCCCGGAGGAGAGCGCCAGCCAGTCCCTGGGCAGTCGTTCATCATCCAGCCGGTCCGTTAGCTCCGCCAGGAAACGGCGGTAGAAATGGCCTGTAAGTTCCCGGCGCATCTCCTGTATGGCGCCCTGTAACCTCTGGCGGCGCTCCTCGTTATGAGGCGGCAGCGCCGTGGTGGTGTAAATCATCATGCTGCGCTTGACTACCTCATCCGGGAAGGACTGGGGCTCGGCGTTCATGGAAAGGATGAAGACCGGGTATTCCCTGACCGGGGGCAGCATCTCGTTTTTTATCATGTCTTTGCCGTGACGGTTAAACGCGGCGCGCCCGATGTCATCGAACACCACGGGCAGCCGCTTGTAAGCCTGCTGCAAGCCGCGCAGGTTGGCGGCGGTAAAGCTCTGTTTCTCTATCGCCGGGGTATAGCCGAACATGGAGATCATCAGGGTTTCCACGAGACTCGTCTTGCCGCAGTTGGACTTGCCGAACAACACGGCGAAGAGCGGGAACTGGATGACATCATTGTCCTGAAGCAGTGCCAGGGAGCGTATGTCACACATGAAAGGTGAAAAATATAGCCATGCCATGAAAGTGAAATAGTCGCGCTGGAGCCTCGGGACGTCACCCTCAAAAGCGCCCTCATAGCTCTTAAAAAAATTCAGCAGTATCGCCGCGTCTTTCCGGACGGCCGCGCTGTCCCACTCCAGGGGGAACTACCTGCCGTTGAGGAGCGCGGAACGGTTCACCCTGTCCAGGGAGAAGTAGCGGTTTTCGGCCTCTTCCGCCGACTTGACCAGGCGTATCCGGCTGATTTCCTTCTTGATTTCCGGGGTGATTTTCTGCTTTCCGTTACGAATGAGCGGCAGGGCGGGGGAGATGCGCGGCCCCAGCGCGGCGGCGATCTTCTCAACCCTGCCTATCTGGACCGGGGCAGTAAGCTCCGTCTCCTCGGGCGGCGGTGATTCGATTATCAGGGTGGCCGGCGAGGACATGACCGGCGTATCCGGTATCTCGATCTCGGCGCTGACTATCCGATCGCGGGGCAGCGGTATCTCGTCACTGGCAGTGTCTCTTAGCTGGTCGAGCATCCGGCTGTAATGGCGCCAGGCTGGCTCATCATTGTCGAACTTGACCAGCGTCTCGGCCTGGTTCCCCGAGAAGGCGCGTTCGGAGAGGTTGGCCGAGCCGATGATCACCCTGGTGTCCTCTCCCCGGGACAAGAGGTACAACTTGGCGTGCGCCACGTACTTTTTCATGACGTAAAAGTGGGCCCGGCCGCTGTGCACGCTCTCGAGGATTCTCAGGTGGCGCTCGTCCTTCAGCCCCATTATCGCGGCGCGGGTGTCGCCGGTGACCACCTTTTGGAAGGCTAAGACATCTTTGAAGTCGTGCAGCACCCCCTGGTAGCCGAATACGCATTCAAAATGCTCGAAGGAGTACTTGTCCAGAATCCGGACGATAGCGCTGGCGCTCGCGGAATAGGTCAGTACGCGCAGCGCGTCATAACCCTCAAAAAGGCTCCAGTTGAACTTCGCCTCGTCCGTGAACCGGGCGCTTACCACGCGGAGTCCCGAGCCGTCATCGAAGCTAAACCCTGGCTGGATGTCGTTGTTCATCTCTTTGCTATCGGATTGCGCGCGCCGGGGTCACCGCCGGAGACTGTCGCCCTGAGTCGGGACCAAGCGGCGGCCCCGGGTTGGAGCGGGGGCGAAGCAAGCCTCCTTTTTTTTCGGGATTGCTTCGCCGCCCCGCTGCTCTGCGAGCCTGTGAATAAATCAGGAATCTCTAAATTTCTTCTCCCCGCGGGAGAGGATTAAGGTGAGGGACAAGTTACTTAAGGTACTTCTTGCCCGCGCCGGCGAGAATCTCTTCAGCCTGGGCGACAACGCGCCGGACGACCTCGGCCGCCGGCAGGATTTCCTTTATCAGTCCGGCGATCTGGCCGGCGTGGAACTGGCCCTCCTGGACGTCGCCGTCGGTCTGCCCGCGCAGCCGCCGCGGCAGCGTCCGCTCGTCGGCCGTCCCCTCGCCGCCCATGAACTCGAGTATCTTCTCGACGGGCACGGCTTTCAGCTCCATTTCATAGAGCTTGTCCGCGTAGGGGGTGTGCAGAGATCTCAGGTAGTCGCCCCACCACCGCCCCATCCAGACCGTGGCCGTGTCGGTGGCGTTGACGATCAGGTTCTTGTGATTGATGTGGGACAGCCCCTCCTCGGTCGCCACGAAGCGGGTGCCCATCCTGACGCCCTGCGCGCCCAGGATAAGGGCCGCCGCCAGGCCGCGCCCGTCGCCCACGCCGCCCGCCGCGATGACCGGTATCTTCACGGCGTCGGCCACCTGGGGGATGCCGGCGAAGGTCGTCACGTAGTCGCGCCCGCCCGGGTCGTGTCCGCCCGCTTCAAAACCGGCGTGGATGTAGGCGATGCAGCCCAGGGACTCGCACTTTTTGGCGTGCTTGACCGTCGAGCCCATGTGAATCATCTTGATGCCGTGATCATTGTAAAATTTGGCGAAGTTCGCCGGGTTGCCCAGGGCGGTGATAACGATGGGCACCTTCTCCTCGACCATAAGCTCCATGAACTCCGGCTCCTCCGGGTTGCCCACGGCGAAAGGCCTGTTGCTGAGCGTGCGGAACTTCCTTATCTCGCTCCGCGTCGATTCGACGTCTTCCTTGCGGAGCTTGAACGAGCGCTCGCCCGTTCCCTTGGCAATAACGCCGAGGCCGCCGGCATTGGACACGGCCGCCGCCAGTCCCGCCCCGGCGATCCACATCATCGGGGCCTGGATGATCGGGTACTTGATACCCAGCGCGTCGCACAGTCCGGTATGCAGAGTCATTCCTACCTCCCAAATATTGAGTCTACTAGCTTGACATTATAATATACTTGACAAAAAGCGGCAAAGCTTTATGATGGGGATTATTCGTGTGATCCGGTAAGATGCTCGAGTAAAACGGTAAATTATCCTGGTTGCTTTAGCGCTATAATGAAGATAGCCGGTTGGAAAATCTGGCGACAGCTGGCCCAATTATAATAAACGGGAGGAGGGAAAAATGTTGGAACCACTGGCACCCTACGCGGCAACATTGACCATTGATTATCCCGACAGGAAGCTGGACAGGCTGACATCCTTTTTTCGGATTCTCGTGGTAATCCCCGTCCTGGTTGTCCTGGCGCTGCTGTCCGGCCCGACTTTCGAGAGCGCCGAGGTACGTGAGGCCGGGTGGCGCTTTCAGGTCGCCACCGGGGGGTTCGTCGCTTTGCCGATATTGCTGACGATCCTTTTCCGCCAGAAATACCCGAAATGGTGGTTCGACTGGAATCTTGCCCTGGCCAGATTCAGCACCAGGGTGTCCGCCTACGTGGCCCTGATGAGAGACGAGTACCCCTCTACCGATGAAGAGCAGGCTGTCCGCCTCGACCTGGTGTATCCTGATGTCAGGAGAGACCTTAACCGCTGGCTGCCCCTGGTCAAATGGCTCCTGGCAATTCCCCACTTCATCATCCTGGTGTTTCTGGGCGTCGCCGCGGTGGTCTGCGTCGTCATTGCCTGGTTTGCCATTCTGTTTACCGGCCGTTATCCTAAAGGGCTGTTTGATTTCGTCCTGGGTGTTTTCCGGTGGGCCTTGAGAGTGGAAGCCTACGCTCTTTTTCTGCTCACCGACAGGTATCCGCCTTTCTCGCTGGCATAGCTGGTTGGCGCTGATTCCTGAACCAGGTAAATTCACATAAGGATAGCGGAGCATGCAGATAAAGAAGACCTACAAGGGCGTCAACCCGGGGCTGCTCTACGACGAGCTGCGGGACTTCATCCTGAAACGGGGGGTGGCCCTGGGGGAGTCCAAGCTGGAAACGTACGCCTTCCCCAACGACTCATCGTCCTTCATCACGCGCGGCACGATGACATTCACCGTCAAGACCGCTGACGGGCGGACGGAAAAGTGCGTCACCGCCCACGTGGTCGGTTCGGTCATCACCGAGACCAAGCTGATGCTCGATATCGACGAGTCGCTTTTTCCCGGTGACAAAATAGCCGCTTTCGAGGAGGATATCGACTTTATCTTCGGGGCATATGAGGCCAGGCTGAAATAGCCGTGCAGGTCTGAGACCGTCCGAAATGGGTTGTATCATCCTGAGAGCTTGTAAAAATAGGAATCTCAAAATTTCCTCTCCCAGCGGGAGAGGATTAAGGTGAGGGCGTCGAGGGAGAAGGGACATGATTTAACACGGTCGCCAATTCTTCTCAAGCTCTGAGGATACGAAATACCCGGGGGACCCGTGGTCCCATGCTTCGCCGCGGATATTTTTCAGACAGGCTTGAAAGCTACTCGGCCTCGCTCAGTATCTCACTGATACGGTTCATCTTGCGGTAGGCCCCGGCCAGCGCGTCCCGGTCGAACCCTTTCTGGAGCGCCGCCATGCGCCGGGCGAACCCGGCACTATCCCCCCGCCCCACCAGCCCCGCCAATTCCCCGGCCTTTGTCAGGAAGCGCTGTTCTATCCCGGCCGCGGGCAGGGCGGTCTGCAAGGAGGCGTAAAGCTCCGGGTCTTCCGATATGACGCTCCGGGCCAGGGTCAGCAGCAGCTTGAAGGTGGTGCCGCCTAGGGCCTCGGCCTCAGCCAGCTTGCCCGAGCTCAGCAAGGTATCGGCGGTCACGACGCCGATGAAGTGGGAGAGGCCGAGCACGATGGCCATAATCTCATCGTGCGCTTCCGGTGTCATCAGCGTGACCTTCGCGCCGCGCGCTTCCAGGTAGCCCTTGAACTCGTTCGCCCGGGCGGTCTCCGGTTCAGTTGTCGGCGTCAGGACGACGTTCTGGCCCTTCAGGCCGGCGGCGCCGGGGCCGAAAAGCGGGTGCGCACCCAGCACCAGCGCCTCTTTTATATACCGGTGCATGATGGCGACCGGCCGCGACTTGACCGACGTGATGTCAACGACCGTCTGCCCGGCGCGGGTGTGGGGGGCTATCTCCCGGATAACCTCCTCGAAGCTGTCCGGCGGCACGGAGACGACAACGATGTCGGCCTGCCGGACGGCCTCGGCGCTGGAAGCTACCTCCACAGGGAGCCGCGCCTGGACTTCGCGCAGCTTCTCCGGGCGCCGCCCGGCGATGCTGACCGGCTTGCCTTCCCCGGTGAGAAAGCCGGCGAGCCACCGGCCCATCTTCCCCGCCCCGCCGATGATGGCGATCCGCGACATTACCTTGCCTTGGGATAGGAGCCCAGGATTTTGACGAAGATGCAGGTCTTCTCCAGGCTCGCCAGCGCCTCGGCGGCGGGCTGGTCCTGGCGGTGCCCGGCGAAGTCCAGGTAAAAGTTATACTCCCAGGGCTTGTGGCGGGTGGGCCGCGACTCCAGCTTGGTGAGGTTGACGTCGCGGGAAGCGAACTCGCCGAGCGAGTGGTACAGCGCCCCGGGCCGGTCCTTCGTCGAGAAGACGATGGAGGTCTTGTCGCTGCCCGAGGGCGGCGAGTCCTCGCCGGAGAGGATGAAGAAGCGGGTGAAGTTGTTGGGGTTGTCCTCGATCTCCCGGGCGATGATCTTCATGTCATAGATCGCGGCGGCGCGGGCGCTGGCGATGGCGGCGCTCCCCGGTTCGCCGGACTCCTTGACCATCTTGACGCTGGCCGCGGTGTTGTAGGTGGGGATAAGCTCGGCTTTGAGGTGCTTCAGGAAGTTGCGGGACTGGGCCAGGGCCTGAGGGTGGGAGTAGACCTTGCTTATCGTGTCCAGCCCGGCGTCGTCCGCGCCGATGAGGCAGTGGGAGACGCGCAGCTCCAGCTCGCCGCAAACCATGAGCGTCGAATCGAGCAGCAGGTCGTAGACGCGGCTGATGCTGCCCTCCAGCGAGTTCTCGATAGGCACGACGCCGAACTGCACCGCCGCCTCTTCCACCGCCCGGAAAACGTCCTCCAGCCTCTCCTTGGGCCGCAGCTCCATCGTGCCCCCGAAAAAGGCCAAGGCTGCCTCCTCGGCGTAAGAGCCGGCCTCGCCCTGGTAGCTGACCTCGGCCCCCTGGAGCCGCCGGCAGGCGCCGATTATCTCGGTATAGATGTTCTCGATGTCGGCGGGCTTGATATCGAAATCACGCGCGGCTTTCTTCACGTTGCCCAGTACCTGGGACTCGCGTCCCTTGTCCTCGATGAGCCGTCGCCGCTCCTTCTTGTCCCGCCCGATATCCCGGGCGATCCGGCACCTCTCCCCGATAAGCCCGACAATCTTGAGGTCGAGCTCGTCGATCCTTTTCCTCAGGTCATCCACGCTCATTTCAATACCCCCGGAATGAGTCTCGCTCTCATCATGAAATCGCACAGCGTCGCCGCGGTCATCGCCTCGACCACGGGGACAGCCCTGGGAACGATGCAGCTATCATGACGGCCCCTGACCCGGGTCCCGGCCTTTTGCATGGTACGCAGGTCGACCGTATCCTGGGCGGCCGCGATGGAGGCGGTGGGCTTGACGGCCGCGCGGAAGACCAGCGGCATGCCACTGCTGATGCCCCCGAGGATGCCCCCGGCGTTATTGGTCGCTGTCAGAATTTTGCCATTCTCGATAACAAAGGGGTCGTTGTTCTCCGAGCCCTTCCTGCCGGCCGCGGCGAACCCCGCCCCGAACTCGACCCCCTTGACGGCCGGGATGGCCAGCATGGCCTTGGCCAGCGTGCCGTCCAGGGTATCGAACACCGGCTCGCCCAGGCCGGCGGGCACGCCCAGGGAGAGGCACTCGATGACGCCGCCGATGCTGTCGCCTTCCCGGGCGACCGCCTCGATGAGCTTCATCATGCGCCCGGAGGCTTCCGGGTCGGCGCACCGGAGCGGGTCGCTCTCGATGTTCTTTTTGATGTCGTTCACGGGCACCTGCCGGGCCTGGACCGTCCCGATCTGCACGGTGTGCGCCAGCACCTCGATGCCGGAAAGGCCCAGGAGCTTGCGCGCCGCCGCCCCCGCCATGACCAGCCCGGCGGTTATCCTCCCCGAGAAACGCCCGCCGCCCCGGTAGTCGTTAAAACCGCCGTACTTGACATAAGCTGTATAATCGGCGTGGCCGGGGCGGGGCAGGGACCGCATAGCCTCGTAGGCCGACGAATCCATGTCTTTGTTCCAGGCCAGCATGGCGAGCGGCGCGCCCGTGGTGAAGCCGTTGAACACGCCGGATAAAATCTCAACTTTGTCCTCTTCCGCCCGCTTCGTGGTGCCGGTGATGCCCGGCCGGCGGCGGTCAACGTCTTTCTGGACGTCGGCCTCGGTGAGGGGCAGGCCCGCCGGGCAGCCGTCAACGACCACGCCCACGCAGCGGCCGTGGCTCTCGCCGAAGCTGGTAACCCGGAAGATTGTGCCGAAGCTATTGCCCATCCAGGGTAAGCTGCCCTCCGATTTTTTCCAGTATACCCCAGAACTCGGGAAAAGTCTTGGCGACGCACTCGGCCTGCTCAATAGTCGTGTCTCCGGCGGCGGTGCCCAGCACGCTGAAAGCCATGGCGATGCGGTGGTCGCCGCGAGGGTCGATAACCGCGCCGTGAGGCGCGCCGCCCGTTATTTCGAATGAGTCTTCATTTTCTTTAGTTTCGATGCCCATGCGGGCCAGCGCGTCTCGCACCGCCGCAACCCGGTCCGATTCCTTGAGGCGGGCGGCGGCGATGCCGGTGAGGACCGTCGTGCCTTCCGCCGCGGCCGCCAGCACCGCTGCCGTCGGCAGCAGGTCGATGCAGTCGGCAAGGTCGGCCTTTATCGCTCTGAGCTTCGCCCGGCGCACCGTGACCGTACCCGGGCCGGCCGTCACCGGCGCGCCCAACTCCCTGAGAAGACCAAGCAGGCATTTGTCGCCCTGAAGGCTGTCCGGGTCCAGGTTTTTCACCGTGACCTGGCCGCACAGGGCGCCCAGGGCGAGGAAATAGGAGGCGGAAGACCAGTCGCCCTCCACCTCGTAGCGGGCGGGCCGGTAAGCCTGGGGGGCGATGATGAACCGTCCCGGCCCGGCCGCCGCCCTGACGCCGAAGCTCTCCTGGCAGGCGAGCGTCATGCGCACGTAGGGCTCCGATTTCAGGGCGGTGGTGAGCTTTATGGACAGCCCTTCCCGGCACAGCGGGGCGACGAGCAGGAGCGCCGAGACGAACTGGGAGCTGATATTCCCCGACAGCGCGACCGTGCCGCCCTTAAGGGGGCCGCCCTCGACGGTCACCGGCGGGAAGCCGTCCCGGCTGGCGCACTGCACGCCTAGCTGCCCTAGCGCCTGTAAGAGCGGCTGAACGGGTCGGCGGGACAGGGACGCGCCGGCGGTCAGCCGGCACCTTCCCGGTATCAGGGCGGAGACGGCCGTCATAAAGCGCAGCGTCGCCGCTGAGTCGCGGCAAAAAAGGTCGCCGGCGGGCTCGCGCAGGTTCCCACCGCTGACGAGCCAGGAGTCGCTCTCCCTGGTAATACCAACCCCCACCCGGCCCAGGACGTCGATGGCGGCTTCGGTGTCATCGGCATAAAGCGGGCTCATTATCTCGCTATGGCCGCCGGCCAGCGCCGCGCACATCAGGGCGCGGATAGTGTAGCTCTTGGAGGGCGGCGCGGCGACCGCGCCGTTGATGCCGCTCTTAGAAATCGAAGCTATCATGCTCTTTGAGCCGCCGGACGACCTCGTCAACGACCTCGTCAACTGTCAGGCGCGTGGTGTTGACGGTAACCTCCGCGGCTTGTTCATAATAGGGCCGCCGCTGCTTCAGCATCCCGGTTATCCTTGAAAGCCTGTCGGCGGCATCCAGCAGCGGCCGGTTATGGTCGCCCGCCGTGCGTTCCAGGATGGCCGCCGGGGAGGCGGTGAGGCAGACGATGACGCACTCCTGGCTTAACCTGTCGATATTTATCCGGTTCAGGACGATGCCGCCGCCGCAGGCGATGACCGCGCGCTTCCGCCCGGCGGCCTCCTTGACGGCGGCTATTTCGAGCTCGCGGAAGGCGGTCTCGCCGGCGTCCCGGAAGATGTCCGGTATCCTCTTGCCGGCGCGAAGCTCTATCAGGGCGTCGAGCTCCACGAACTCCCGGCCGAGCCTGGCCGCCAGCACCCG
This sequence comes from Chloroflexota bacterium, assembly GCA_016190585.1. Next base: position 10,122 of record JACPQH010000002.1, read on the forward strand.
TCCCGCCGCCGTCTTGCCCGTCCCCATGAAGCCGATAAGGGCGACACTGCTCTTCATAGCCCCAGGAACCGCACCGCCGCCTGCTTCATCAGCTCGACGGGCGCCGGCCGGCCCGTCCACTTCTCTAAGGCGAGGGCGCCCTGCCAGACCAGCATGTCGATGCCGCTGATGGTGACAGCGCCGGCAGCGTCCGCCTCCTTAAGCAGGCGGGTCTGGAGGGGATTGTAGACGGCGTCATAAACCACCAGGCCTTTCCTTAATAACCGTGCCGGCGCCGGCGTGCCGGCGATGTCCGGAGTCATGCCCAGGCTGGTGGCGTTAACCAGGATATCCGCCCGCCCCAGCGCCGCCGCCAGGTTGGCCTCGTTGAGCTCCAACGTATGGATGTCGCTCCGTATCGCAACGGCCAGCTCCCGGGCGCGCTCCCGGCCGCGGTTGAGGATGGTGAGCCTCGCCCCGCGCTCCGCCAGGCTGAAGGCGATGGCCCGCGCCGCCCCGCCCGCCCCGATAATGACGACGTCTTTCCCTTCCGGCGCGACGCCGCGTTCGAGCAGGGGGCGAAGGAAGCCGGGGGCGTCGGTGTTATAGCCTTTCAGCCGGCCGCCGCAGTTGACGATGGTGTTGACGGCGCCGATCTTCGCGGCCAGGGGGTCAAGCTCGTCGAGCAGGGGCAAGACCGCCACCTTGTGCGGTATGGTCACGTTGACCCCGGCGATATTCAGGTCGCGCAGGCCGCAGACGGCCCCCGGCAGCGCCTCCCGGCCCACCCGGAAGGGGACGTAGGCCGCATCGATGCCCAGGTGCCCGAGGGCGGCGTTGTGCATTACCGGCGACACGCTGTGCTCGACGGGGTCGCCGATGATGCCATACACCCGGCTCCTGCCGTTGATAGGGCTAGTCATGACCCAGCAACACGTAAAGCCTTCGCAGTTCGGCCGCGGTGACCTGACCGGGGGCGGACTCGGATCCCCGGCCGGTGGCGGCGTAGGTGAAATAGCCGCCGGCGAGGGGGCAGAGTATCCGGCTGGTCATGCCCAGCGGCCCCATGGCGAAGGCGACGATCCTGGCTTTGGGGAAGCTCGTTATCAGGGACACCGCGGTCAGGTTGTCCTGGACGTCGCGGGCGGTGGTGACCACCTTGCAGATACCGGCCCCGGCGTCAAGCTGGCGGCCCACGATGCCCCGCAGGTCTTCCAGGGGCGGCGTTCCCGAGAGGTCGTGATAGGACAGCAACAGCGTGGCTTTTTTAAAGGGCTTGCAGGCTTCTTTCAGGTCGGGGGTGCTCAGCTCCAGGTCGATGATTTTCGCGCCCAGCTTGAGCGCGTCGGCCAGCTCATCGAGACGCTTGGCTTCGCTCCCCGCCCAACGGCCGCCTTCCCGCGGCAGCCGGTTGCAGGCGATCCACGGCTTGCGCAGCGTTGCGGCGATATCCCGCCAGCCCTCACCGATGAGGTCGATGCGCACCTCGAACAGGTCGACCAGGCTTTCGATTTCCTGGAGGGCCTGCGGCTGGCGGCCGGTGATGACGGCGCATACCCTGGGCTTTGTCATCCGGAAACGACCTGCTGGACCAGGTCCGGGCTCACCCCTTCCAGGACAAAGGCTTTGCCGATCGATTCCAGGAGGACAAAGCGTATTTTTTGCGTCTGTATCTTCTTGTCGTGCCTCAGCGCCCGGGCGACCGCGTCCACGTCGAGCCGGGGAAGCCCGGTGGGCAGGCCGACCCTGGCGATGAGGTCCCTGAGACGCGACACCTCCGCATCGCTGAGGAACTCCATCTGGTTGGAGATGCCGGCGGCGAAAACCATGCCGATGGCGACCGCCTGGCCGTGCTTTACCTGGTAGCCGGAAGCTGTCTCGATGGCGTGCCCCAGGGTGTGGCCGTAGTTGAGGATGTGCCTCTGACC
>JACPQH010000029.1 GCA_016190585.1 Chloroflexota bacterium
CGCGAGCCCAGGGGCGAGCTTTGCGGCGAGGTCACCGCCGATCTCAAGGGGCGTGACATCGTCGTCGTGGGCGAGGTCGTCGAGGTCAGCCCCCTGCTCACCCGCGATCACCGGCCGTTCATCAGCGCCCGGCTGGAAGACATTACCGGCCGGATCGAGGTCATGGTCTGGCCGAAGACTTTCGAAGGCTCCAGGGAGATGTGGACCGAGGGCAATATCCTGAAGGTCGAGGGCAAGGTCAAGCTGCGCCGCGAGGACAGCGAGGTGCAGGTAAGCTGCGAGCGCGCCTGCCTGTACCGCCCGCCGGAGCCGGCGGCTGCCGAGCCCCCCGCCCCGCCGCCGGAGACGCCGATCGAGCGCCGCCGCCTGATACTCTGTCTCCGCCAGTCGCCAGACGAGGCAAGAGACCGGCTGTTCCTGAACGACCTCGTCGATATCCTCAAGAGCTACCCCGGCCCGGATGAGGTCTATCTGCACGTCGCCAGCGAGGACCGGGTTACCCGCCTGCGCCTTTTCAGCGTCTCCGCGGGCTGGTGCTCCGAGCTCCACCGGCGGCTCGCCGGCGCTATCGGCGACGAAAATGTCCGGGTGGAGAGCGCGCCGGGTCCGGGCTAGAAGCCTGGTCTGGCGTGCCGCCTTCGGGGTAATACAGTCAAACTGTTGACCGCGCGTGGCGATAAATAATATAATGAGCGTATTTCCAGGAAGGGAGGCTGCACTATCAACATAAATCCGGTAATCCGGTTCCTGCATGTCAGGACGACCGCAATTCTTTGGGAGGTTGGAAAGGGATGAAGCAACTTAAATTGTCCGTAATTCTGCTATCCGCAATGGTATTACTTGGCGCAGGCCTGCTGGCGGCTTGCTCCAGCCCCAGCCCCACCCAGGCGCCGCCGCCGACCACTGCCGCGCCGACCACCGCCGCGCCGACCCCGGCCAAGGCCCCGGTGAAGCTGGTACACTCCTCATACTCCAATAAAACGAACTCGGAGAACGTCTTCGACGAGTGGTATCTCAACGAGATATCCCGGAGGAGCGGCGGCCTGGTAGTCTTCGAGTTGAACTTCAACGGCTCGCTGACCGCCGGCACGGAAACGCTGCCCGCCGTCAGATCGGGCGCGGTCGACCTAAGCAATCCCCCGCCGGCCTACTTCGCCAGCCAGGAGCCGCTGCATAACCTGTTCAGCGCTTCCCGCGGCACCGATGTGGCAGGCAGCCAGAAGGTGCTGGTGGACCTGGAGTTCGGCACCAGCGAGATCAGCAAGCTGCTCAAAGCCGAGTCCGAAGCCAATAACATCAAGTACCTCGTCTGGCACCCGCTTGAGTACAAGATCATGACCAAGAACAAGGTAGAGAAGCTGGCCGACCTCAAAGGCATGAAAATAAGGTCGGTCGGCAACTTTGAGCCGCCGGTGCTCCAGGAGTACGGCGCTATCCCGGTCAACGCCCTCTGGCCCGAGATTTACGAGGCTATCTCCCGGGGCACCCTCGACGGCGCCCCGACGCCGACCGACTGGATGGTGCCCTACAAGATACATGAAGCCGCCAAGTTTGTGAGCTTCAGCGCCGGCACCATCGGGTCGTCGCCGCTGGTCATCAACATCAACAGCTTCAACAAGCTGCCGGATGAAGTTAAAGCCATCATCGATGACCCCAAGTTCCGCGAGGAAGCCAACCAGAAGCTGATGCAGACCTGGGGCGACATCGTCGAAAAGGACAGGAAGACGGCCGAGGCGGCAGGCGTAACTTTTGTCACGGTCGACCCGGCCGAGCAGGAAAAGCTCTGGGACGGCTTCAAGAAGGTCACGCTGAATGTCTATCCCGCCGATCTCGCCAAGCTCAACCGGCTTGACGACGCTCTCAAGATCCTCGACGCCTGGCTGACGGCCAACAGCGGCCAGGGTCTTAAGTACTGGGACGACAAGTTCGGCATAAAGCGCTAGGATTTGACGCAACACGGCGCCGGCAGGGGGCTTTGAGCACGCTCATTGCCCCCTGCTGTTACGCCGGCCGTCCCGGCGGGTGATGCGCGGAGGGGAGTTTTGTTCGGGGTTTTAATCGCTTTCGGGTTGTTTTTCTTCCTGCTGGCCATCGGCACCCCCATCTTCGTCGGCGTATTCGTCGGCGCCGCGCTCGGTCTTTACCTGGTGCGCGGCTGGGATGCCGTGTGGGGATTTTTCACGCATAGCCTGCACGCCGACCTGGCGCAGTACTTCTTCGCCATCATCCCCATGTTTATCCTGGTCGGGATGCTTTCGGAGTCCGGAGGACTGGGCCAGCGTGCTTACGAGACCTTCCACAAGCTTATCGGCCACATCCGCGGCGGCCTGCTGGTGGCCACGACCTTCGCCGCCGCCGCTTTCGGGGCGTGCAGCGGCTCAACCATCGCCAGCGCGGCTTTGTTCAGCAAAGTGGCGCTGCCCGAGCTCAAGAAGCATAACTACAACCAGGGAATGAGCCTGGCCAGCATCGCCACGGCCGGTACCCTGGCCACGCTCATTCCCCCGAGCGCCATGATGGTCATCTTCGGGGTCCTGACCAATACCTCGATCGGCCGCCTCCTTATCGCCGGCATACTGCCCGGCCTTATCGTCGCCGCGATGCTGGGAACTCAGATACTGGTCATGGTGAGACTCAAGCCAGACCTGGCCCCGGTGAGATTGGAGCCCGTGTCCTGGCGCGAGCGCCTCATGGCGCCCGTTCTTATCTGGCCGCTGCTCGGCGTTTTCGCCATCATCGTCGGCTCGATCTGGACCGGGCTGGTCGCCCCCTCGGAGGCGGGCGCGCTGGGCTCGGTCGTGGTCCTGCTGTGGAACTTCATCGCCCGCGTTCCCGGCAAAAGAATCATCGGCGCCTTCCGCGACACGGCCATAACCTCGAGCCAGATAATGATCCTGATACTGGGCGGGCTGATACTCTCCAAAGTGGTCGCCTATTCCCGGGTGACCATAACCGCCATCGACTGGATACAGGTCAATGACCTGCCCCTGGCGGCGGTGTGGGGATTGATAATCCTTATCTGGCTGGTCCTGGGCATGATAATCGACTCGACATCGCAGCTCGTGCTCACGCTGCCCTTCGCCTTCCCCATAATGACCGGCCTGGGGGTCGACCCCATCGTCCTGGGCATTGTCGCCATCGTCATGATCGAGCTCGGCGTTATCACGCCGCCAGTCGGTTTCAACTGCTACGTGGTAGCTTCCATCGCGGAGGTGGACCCCTGGGTCGTCTTCCGCGGCATATTCCCGTTTTGTGTCACCCTCTCGGCGGCCGTCGTGCTGTTTATCCTGGTGCCCCAGATCAGCACCTTTCTGCCGTCGCTGGCCTTCGGAGGCTGAAACCGGAGAAGATTATGACGAGCGAAACGCTGGGCAGATTAATCGAAAAGTTCAAGCAGGTTAACTACTGGCTGCTAAGCGTGCCCGTTCTAGCCCTGTTCGCCATGTTCTTTCTTGACGCCGCCAACGTGACCACCATACGGCTTTTCGGCGTCCGGGCGACGCCTATACAGAAGGAACTTATCGAACAGCTTATCATCCTGGTGGTTTTTCTCGCCCTGACCTACGTGCTCCTGGGCCCCGGTCACATCAAGACGGACATTATCAGGAACCACCTGAACCGGCCCCTGCGCTTCGCCGCCGAGATGATCAGCGACGTCACGACTTTGCTCTTCGCCCTGTTCTGCACCTGGACGACCGGAGCCGGTACGCTGTATACCATCCAGGTCAAAGCCCAGACCATGGGCATCATCCAGCTCTCCCTGGCCCCCTTTTACGTGGCCATCACCCTGTCCTTTGCCTTGCTCGCCATCGGCAGCCTGCTCGTTCTCATCAGGCATATCATGCTCTTCCGCGAAGGTCGTTACCCGCTGCCGGCGGCCGGCGAAGCCCGGTCCTCGATCTAGAACGTCAGAAACCCTGTTGCCGAAGGCGACGGGGAGGGTTCCCCTCAGGCTGTTTCTTTACTCTATTATCTCCCCCTTTGGCAAAGGGGGATAAGGGGGATTTTGAACGGATTTATTCGAAAATCCCTCTCTTTCTCCCTTTACAGAAGGGCGAGGATTCAGCCAATATCTTTCTAAGACACTATACCCGTGTCCTGAGTCAGAAAATAGCTTATTGTTCATTCCGCACTTGATGGGGACTAGCCTGGATTCCGGCTTGCACCTGGAATGGGTCTTATGGCTAAAGACACTAGCGGAAAACCGGTTTTACGCAGGCCGCCCCTAGGGCTTCTCCCGATTAATTAGGTAGCTTTTCGTATAAGATTTAACCCTCCGTTTTGCCCTATAGATAGTAGAGGCTTATTGCACAATAGGCTTACTTTGGAATGCGGACGGTCCCCGTCTGAAGGAGGTGTTATTCCAGAGTATCAGACCTTGACAATGACGACTCCAGCCGATTTCCCCCTGTCTGCAATTCATCAAAGGAGGGTTTAATGAGACAAATCAAAACTCGTTATGGAAAACACCTGCTGGCCCTGGGGTTGGCGGTCCTGCTGGTAATCATGGGCGCTTGCGTCTCCGCCCAGGGTAACGGTGTCGACATCCCGGCCATCCAGGCGATAAGCGTCGAGGTGCTGGGCGCCACCGGCACGGTCTCGCCGTCGCCCCTGTCCCCGGCGGCCACCGTGACGCCGACCGCCTCGCCGACGCCCACCGTTAGTCCCACACCCACGGCTAGCCCGACACCTACCGTCAGCCCGACGCCCACGGTTAGCCCGACGCCTACCGTCAGCCCGACGCCCACCATCAGCCCGACGCCCACCGTCAGCCCGACGCCGCTGACCCCGGCGGGTACTGGCACCAGCGTCAGGGTAAATCTCAAGGTTGCCGGCTTCGACCTGGTCAACAAGGCCGGCGAGGCCGCTGTTCCCGGCGAGGGGCATATTCACTACTACCTGGATGTCATCCCGCCAACCGACCCCGCCTCGCCCGCGATAACCCCCGCCGGCACCTACGTTGAGGCGGCGAGCACGGTATATACCTGGGAGAACGTGACGCCGGGCCTGCACGTCTTCTCGGCGGCGCTGGTCAACAACGACCATACCCCGCTCGATCCGCCCGTGGTCGCGGCGGTGCTGGTTGTCGTCGAGGCCGGGGATGCCACCGCTTCACCGGCGGCAACCCTGAGTCCGACGCCGACGGCATCGCCGACCCCGACCGTATCGCCCACACCGACCCCGACGCCGGTAGCCACGCCGGCCGCGGAAAACAAGCCGGCCTTCCAGATGGTCGCGGCGGAATACATGGTGGCCACCGGCCCGGCGACCATCTCCCCCACGCCCACTTTGACGCCAACGCCGACTTTGTCCCCGACGCCGACCTTAAGCCCGTCGCCGAGCCCGACAGCTACCGTCTCGCCGGCGGCCAACGGCCTGTTCGACGTCCAGATAAATGTTGACGTCATGAACTTCGAAGTCGTCAACAGGCTGGGCCAGGCCGCGGCGGCAGGGGAAGGACACCTGCACTACTTCAAGGATGTCGTGGCGCCCACCACCGCGGGTGAGCCGGCGGTAACCGCCTCCGGCACCTACGCGGCGACTGCCGACCTGACCTACACCTGGCGCAACGTCAAACCGGGCACGCACCTGTTCTCGGTCCAGCTCGTGAACAACGACCATACCCCGGTTATCCCCGCGGTCGTCGCCAACGTCATCCTCATGGTGGGCGGCCAGGCGATCGCCTCGCCGGCGGCCACGCTGACACCCACTCCCCTGAGCCCGGCGGCCACCGTTACCCCGACGCCCACGCCGACGGCTTCTCCAACGCCGACCGCCTCACCGTCTCCCACGGTCTCGCCGACGCCTACGGCAACGCCCGGCGAGGTTACCGTCGAGCTTGAGGCTCAGAACAACGCCTTCAACCGGACCTCCATCAGCGTACCGGCCCGGGCCAGCGTCGCCATCATCTTCCTCAACCGCGATGAAGGCATCCCGCACAACTTCGCCCTCTACACCAACCAGAGCGCCTCCGAGTCAATCTTCGTGGGGCAAATAATCAACGGGGTGTCTTCGGTCAGGTACACCTTTATGGCGCCAGCCACGCCGGGGAACTACTTTTTCCGCTGCGATGTTCATCCGGCGCAGATGAGCGGTACCTTTACCGTCCAGTAGCAAAAGCCGGAAAAGAGGGGCCCTTGAAATACAGGGTCCCCTCTTTTTACCGGGCGCGCTCTTTAAGAAAGGCGATTCGCTCGGCAACCCGGCCGGCCGCCTGGGCCGGGGTCGAGCTGCTCCGCAGATCGCGGGCCAGCTTCTGGTCGCCGATGACCAGCGAGACCCAGTTAGAGAAGTCGTTTTTACCTTCGTTGACGTGGTAATGGAAGCTGTCTTCAGTCATAGAGTCCAGGGCGGCCTGAAGCTCGCCCAGGTTCTGGAATGTCCGCCCGTCGTGGCACCAGAACTGCGCGTCCCGGGCGACGTCCGCCAGGTACTGCGCCGCCGTGGTCTTCGGCATTTTGGCCATGCTACCTCTCCTGAAAGGTTTTATTTATCATTATACCCGGTTGGCCGGCCTCATTTCCTCTGAGCTTCCTGGTAACCCAGGCGATATTTTTCCCGAAATTCCAGGCGGTGCTCAGCCCTTCCTCGTCCCCGGCCACCTCGCCCTTGTTCCGCCCGAAGGCCACGTTCCAGTAGGTTGACCCCGGGACCACCATGCCCAGTATCTGGAACCAGAAGGTGAGCTGCGCGATGGTAAAATTGTGCCCCGCCCGCCGCGCCACCACCAGGGGACCGCCCACCTTGCCCCGGAACTGACCGCCGTTGTTCCGGGAGATGTAGCCGGCCCGCTCCATCAGCGCCTTCATCAGCGCCGTCGCCGAGCCATAGTACACCGGCGAGGCCAGGATGATGCCGTCGGCCGTTTTCATATTAAGGTAGACGGGCCAGAAGTCATCCTCGATAGTGCAAGACTCTTCCTTGAGGCAGGCGCCGCAGCCGTTACACGGCCTGATGTCCAACCCCGCCAGAAGCTGGAGCTCCGTCCGCAGGCCTTCCTCCCCGATGGCGCGCAATACATGGCCCGTCAGCATCTCGGTGTTGCCGTTTTTGCGGGGGCTGACCACTACGCCGATTACCTTCATACTGCCTCCTTGTACAACGACAACAGTATAGAACAAAGCCGGGAAAAGTCCAATCACCCGGGCGGCTTGAAAGGGCGTCCCGGGGGTGATAATCTGGATTAAGCGGGACGGCTTGCCCGTTTCCCGCAGGTTTCCCCGGAAGGCGAATACGGCATGAAAAAGCTTCGTGACTACACGGTTATTGACTGCCATAACTACTTTCTGCCGCCCGGGAGCTTCGGCGAGCTGACCGCCGCGGCCGGCGAGAAACCGGTACGCGGCTTTACCGGCGCGCTGGACGATTTCCTGGCCTCAATGGAAAGGGACAGCGTCAGGCAGGCTTTCAACCTGGCCTTCTTCCCGACAGGGGCCTTGAGAGACGCCGCGCTGGCGGCGCTGCCGGCGGGCCTGCCGGATTACCACAGCGCCGCGGCCGGTATCGAGCGGGAGCTAGTCCGCCGGATCCAGGCGGTGAACGCGTGGGTGTGCGAGAGCTCCCCGGAGCACCCCGAGATAGTCCCCTTTATCACCGTCGACCCGATTATGTCAGAGACCGAGATCAGGGCGGAGATCACCACCGGCGCGCGCAAAGGGGCGGGCGGCCTGAATCTTGACCCGGGACTGGGGCGCTATTACCCCTGCGACCGGCGGCTCTGGCCGGCTTACCGGACGGCGCAGGAGCTCGAGCTGCCGGTGATGGCGCGGTCTCATCTGATCCCCGGCGGCACCCAGTACTCCGAGCCGAAGTACTACACCGACGTCCTGGCGAGCTTCCCCGATCTGAGGCTGGTGCTGGCCCATTCCGGGATACCGTTCTGGGAACAGGTCAGGTCGCTCGCCCGCAGCTTCGACAACGTCTATTTTGAGGTGAGCCTGACGCTCGACCCGCTGATGAAAGGCTCGCTGTCCAGCGAGGAGTTCGTCGCCCTGTACCGGGAGATCGGGATGGAGCGCGCGGTTTTCGGCTCCGGCTTCCCGCGGCACCTGCGGTCGCCGGCGCTGAAGCGCGTCGCCGCCCTGGACCTGAACGAAACGGCGAAAAAGGCCCTGCTCGGCGAGAACGCCGTGAGGATTTTCAGGCTGACCTGACGCCGGGTACAGGACTATAATTAGCCCGGCCGGACCGTCCTAAAACCAGGCGATGACCCTTGCCACGAAGAAAGAGGTTTGTTGTTGCCTGCCTAACCCATCCCCCTTCCCCCATTTCCTGAGAGAACGTGGATTGAAAACAAGGATATCCGAAAAGGGACTACTGTCTTTGCGAGGGCGAAGCCCGCGGCAATCTCGGTGATTGCTTCGCCTTCCGACTCCGCCGGAATGGTCCCGCAATGATGTTCTGGGACAGCCTCAGTGACTTGTCTTGTTGCGCCGGCCTGCTAGACCTTGATGGTCGGGCGCCGGGGTTTAAAGACCGCCGAGGGCTTAACCTCGGACGAATAGGTGAAGTCGTAAGCTTCCTGGCTATCGCCGTACTTGGCCTTCAGCTCATCCATCGGCCCGGCGTCCAGGGCCCGCATGGGACAGCCTTCGACGCAGATCGGCTTCTTGCCCTCATCCCACCTTTCCGCGCAAAGGTCGCACTTCTGCATCTTAAAATCGCCGGTCTTGTCGAACTGGGGCGCGCTGTAGGGACACTCTATCTGGCAGACGCCGCCGCAGGCTTCTTTGCCGATGCAGGCGTTACGGTCGACCACGACAATGCCGTCCTCTTCCCGCTTGGTGATGGCGTTTACCGGGCAGGCTTCGACGCATGCCGGCTTGTCGCAGTGGTAGCAGGCCTCCGTCAGAAAGGTGACGAAGACATCCGGGAATTTCCCTTTTTCGATGGTCTTCACCCTTATCCAGCTTGCCGGATCGAGCCCGAGGTCATACTCGTGCCAGTCTTTGCAGGCGATAGTGCAGGTGTAGCACCCGGTGCAGCGAGTCTGGTCGAAATATAAACCGTATTGCATTGCGCGCTCCCGTTATTATTTTTTCCGGTCTTACCCTTGCCGGAGAGAACTGGCCTCGCCCGGATTATGACTATATTATCACACCAGTCAATAGTCCGCCAGTGCCCGACCTTGTAAAGCCTAATATACACCAATGGCGGCCGCCCGTAAAGCGGGTGATTTATTGGCAAAGTTCACTCTTATGACTTTACTTAGGCACAACTTAGGTATATACTGCCTGCAAAGCGGAGGCGTCCTATGCTAAGTAAGCTAAGGGCAGACCTCCGAAAATTTGTAGGAGGGATTATAGGGATGCCTGATTTCACAGAAATTGAATGGGAGGGTTATTTAATAAAATTAAGGGCGGCAGACTACGCGAGACGGTTCATTGCGGGCATAGGGTTATTTGATATTATGCCTTACTATGAATCATCAGATATCGGCCTAGCAGGGTGATGAAAAATGGGGCTTGAAGCCGCCGTCTTTGGCCTTTCACCCCGATTTTTTGCGGTTCTTGCCTTTTTTCTAACGAACTTATTGTATTTTGTCGGCTCGCCACCACC
>JACPQH010000030.1 GCA_016190585.1 Chloroflexota bacterium
ACGCCCGGGGCGAGATAAACAAGGACGAATTCGAAGCCAAGAAGAAAGACCTTGCTTAAAAAGCTGACAAAATAAAAACAAAAGGAGAATAAAGTGAAAACTATAGAGAAGACCACAGAGAAAAACTATACTGCCAATTTTTCAGTTGACGTATCGAGCATAAAAGGTGTTTGCCCGGTTGGCGAGGCCTATGCGAAACAGAACATCATCGACAAAAAGGTTCCTGTTTTGTCCTGCGAGGGAGCGTGTATCAGGGGAGAAATCGCAAGAATCGCAGCGAACATAGTAGCTCAGGAAATGCCCTCATATGCGCGGGCATGCCACGCGGAAACATTCTTTGTTCCCCACTCATCCATGCTAAACTGGGTAAGCGGAAGTGACAAAATTCTAATGATCGACGGCTGTTTCCTCAAATGCCACGGCCGGGTCCTGGAAAACCTGGTAAGCGAGGAAAAGGTCACCCACATCGAAGCCTTGCCACTAGACGGAAAGTATAATGATATTTTTCTTATGGACGATGTTCCTGAGGCCGAGCGTAAAGCAGTGGCACGTCAGGTTGCTGACAAGGTTATCACCATGCTAAAGAGCCAGAGCGCCGCCGCAAGCCATTCCTGTGGAGAGGAGTGAATCTCCGGCCAACGGAGCAGCGATGCACTTCCAGACGTGGAGGTTTCGAATTATGCAGTGGTATCTCGAATAGTAATCGCTGAATAGCCGGAATCAACTGCTTCTTCTCAAAGAGGAGTTCGGGAACTGTTCCGATTGGCCCTCCACTGGACTCGAACTCCTTGAGCAGAAAGAGGAAACGTTTACGACATTATTATGTTTGTATTCCATGTCTCTGAAATTGATATATTTCTTTCATTAATCGCTCAGCATCTTTCAAAATATGCTTTGCCAGACTGTCAGCGATTTCACGATGTCTCGGGACAGGTCCTTCTTGACAAACGGAAACAATAACCATTATTATTATCAATTATGAACCAGCGAAATCGCTTTTCCCGGCGGCGGGAGATCATCTTGGATGTCCTCCGGTCGGTAACCTGCCATCCCACCGCCGAGTGGGTCCACGCCCAGGCCAGGAAGCAAGCCCCTCGCCTCAGCCTGGGGACAACCTACCGCAACCTGCGTCTGCTGGCGGAGCGGGGCATCATCCAGGAGCTTGAACTTGGTCAGGACCTGTCTCGCTACGACGGCAATCCCCGGAATCATGTCCATTTCTGCTGTGACGGCTGCGGCCGGGTGCTGGATATTGCCGATCCCACCCCGCCCGCGATGGATGGGGCGGTGGCCCGAGATACCGGGTTAAAGATCACGTCGCACCGTCTGTTTTTTCACGGTCTGTGCCAGGAATGCCAGCACGGCGAAGTCGCCAGTATTTAAAATAACGGAGGTTATCATGGCGGAGCTAATCAACGAGGTAAAGCTGGGGGTGGCCCGGGGCACGGCGGTGGAAGAGGCCGTCGCCATGAACTTTGAAGGGGAGACCCGCGAGGTAGGCCTTTACCTGGCTATGGCCCGGCAGGCCGAGCGGGAGGGTTACCCGGAGGTAGCCAGCGCGCTGGCCAAGATCGCCTGGGAAGAGGCCGAACACGCCGCCCATTACGCCGAGCTTAACGGTCTTATCTCCCCGCGGACCAGGGAGAACCTTAGCAAGATGCTCGCCGGCGAGGCCGGCGCGAACAAGGGGAAGAGGGAAGCCGCCGTCAAAGCGAAAGAAACCGGCTGCGACCCGGCCCACGACGTTTTCGACGAGTCCTCGCGGGATGAGGGGCGCCATGCCCGGTCCCTGGAGGGCCTGCTGAGCCGGTATTTTCCTTCGTGACAGGGAAGGCGCCTGGCGCCGGTCTCCCGGACTTATTTAAGCAGGCTGCGGGCGGCCGCCCACTTCAGCACCTCGCTGGCGCCGTCGCCGATGGTGAAGAGGCGGGCGTCACGGTACATCATCTCCAGCGGCAGCTCCCGGGTGTAGCCGTGCCCGCCGTGCACCTGGATGGCCCGGTCGATCACCCGTATCGCCATCTCGGTGACGTAAGGCTTGACCATCATCATGCGGGTGGTAACGTCTTTCCCCTGGTCGTAATCGCTGGCGATGTGATAGAGCATCAGCCTTGAGGCATAGACCTCGGTCTCGGAGTTGACGATCATCTCCTGCACCATCTGCCGGGTAGCCAGCGGCTGGCCGAAGGTGACGCGCTTTCTGGCGTAGCTCTTGGCCATGTCCAGCGCCCGCTGGGCGTAGCCGAGCATCGCCGCCGAGCAGCCCAGGCGCACGGCGTTAAGCTCGCCGAAGGCGATTTCCAGGCCCTGGCCGAGCGGCCCAGGATATTCCTGCGGGTACGGCGCAGTCGGTAAAAGTCAGCTCGTAGACGTGCAGCCCGCGGCGGCCCATTACGGGGATGGGTTTCCAGGACAGGCCGGGGGTGTGCTTGTCGACGAAAAAGCAGGTAATGCCCCCTTTGCGGCGTTTCTCCCAGTCGGTCACGGCGAAAACGTAGCCGAAGTCGCCGGAGTCGACCGCGGTGATAAAAATCTTGCCGCCGTTGAGGACATAGCTGTCGCTCTGCCGGTCGGCCCTGGTCTCCATGTTGGCGATATCGGAGTCGGCGTTGGGCTCGGTCATGGCGCCGAAAGGCTCCTTTGCGCCCTTAACGACGGGGACCAGGAACTCCTGTTTCTGCTCTTCGGTGGCGTGAGCGAACTCCTTGAACGCCCAGTAGCCGGGGCGAGGCCCGCCGATGATGCCGCCCTGGTAGCCCACCGCCACGCTGACCTTCCCCAGCTCCTCGGCGACCATCACCCGGGCCAGGGCGCCCAGCCCGCCGCCGCCGTACGCCACCGGGGCGCAGATGGCCCACAAGCCCAGCTCCCGGGCTTTCTGCTTCAGCGCCCGGCGGGTGGTCTCCGGGAAATCATCGTTCTCTTCGACCTGTCGCTCCAGGGGCGCCAGCTCCTCCTGGACGAAACGCCTGACGGCGCCCTGCAACAGCTTGAGCTCTTCCGGCAGTTCGAAATCCATCTCAACCTCCCGAGCGTTACGCGATCTTGTTTAACTCTAGGTTTGGTCAAGCTCCGGGCGTCCGGCGGCTACGGCGCGGCTGCGCCTCGCGGCCGAGGATGACCGGTCAAACCGTGCTAGTTCGCGGCGCGCGCCATTCTCCGTCGCGGCGCCCGGCCAGCTCGTGACGGCCGCTCGGCGCGTCCCGACTCGACGCGCGGCGCCGAGGCGGCGTAATCAAAGTCCGGCAGCGTGCGCCGCTCGATCGGGGCTTTGAGAATACGCTCGAGAGCCCGCACCATCGGCTCGTCCTCACCGGATACCAGCGTAAAGGCTTCTCCGCTCTGCTCGATTCGCCCGGTGCGCCCGATGCGATGGATGTAGGCGTCCGTGGTGTCGGGCATGTCATAGTTGATGACGTGCGAGATACTCAGGACGTCAAGGCCGCGGGCGGCGAGATCGGTAGCCACCAGGATCTTGACATAACCGTTACGAAAAGCGTCCAGCGCCTCCTGGCGCCGCGACTGGCACAGGTTGCCTTGCAGCGAAGTCGCCTTGAAGCCGGAACCGCGCAAGGCCCGTTCCAGGCGCTCGGCGCGGTGCTTGGTACGCGTGAAGATGAGCACCGACTCCGTATCGGTACGGCGCAGTATGGCGGTCAGCAGCTCCGTTTTCAGGTGCGGCTTGACCGGGTACAAGACGTGCGATACCGTTTTCGCGGGCGCGGTAATGCCGATCTGCACGGTAACCGGCTCGTGCAGGACCTCCCGGACCAGGCGGCCGATGTCGTCCGGCATGGTGGCCGAGAACAGCATGGTCTGGCGCGGATTGAGGATGCACCTCAGGATATTGCGGATATCGGGCAGAAAACCCATGTCGAACATCCGGTCGGCCTCGTCGATGACGAGCACCTCCAGGTAAGACGGGCAGAAGGTGCCGCGGTACAGGTGGTCGATCAGCCGGCCCGGGCAGGCCGCGACGATTTCCGCGCCGGCGCTGAGCGCCCGGACCTGCGGCTCCATGCCGACGCCCCCGTAGACGGCGGCGGCGCGCAGGCCGGTCTGATACCCGAGCTGGCTAAAGGCCTCGCAGGTCTGCTCGGCGAGCTCACGCGTCGGCGAGATGACCAGGGCGCGCACCCGGCCCCGCGGGCCGTCGAGCAATTTGTTCAGGATGGGCAGCGCGAAGGCGGCGGTCTTGCCGGTGCCGGTCTGGGCCAGGCCGATGATATCGCGGCCCTGGAGGATAGGGGGGATGGCTTTCAACTGGATCGGGGTGGGGGTGACGTAGCCGAGCGCGCGGACACCTGCCATGACGCTCGGGTGAAGATTAAAGGACTCGAAACTCATTAATACTCCTTGGGAAAATAAATTGTGCTCTGCCTGGGATGTGTAACCGATAGGCCGGCACTTCCGGCGGTTCACTGACCGTGGGGGCGACAGGGTCAACGCGCCCTGCCCCTCGTTTGAGAAACGGGAGAGCCCCGAAACCGCCCCGGCAGGTTGATAATCCGGGGCGAAGGGACCCGGGCACAGTTACCGACCGGGACTGGCCCGGCCGGTCGCTGTCTACCGAGAAAATGGTTACCGTCTCGTTTTTACAGTGTCGTAACAGGCGCTGCAATATACCGGTCTACCCTGACGTGGTTCGAACGGGACTTCGGTGTCTTTGCCGCACTGGGAGCAGGTGGCGGGAAACATCTGGCGCCGCGGCTGGTAAGAGCCGGCGCTGTAGCCGTAGCCGCTGTTGCCCTGGCGCTCTTTCCTTGCCTGACGGCACGAAGGGCAGCGTTTGGGCTCATTGGTGAAGCCCTTAGCCTGGAAGAAATCCTGCTCTTCCGCCGTGAACACGAAACTGGCGCCACACTCGGCACATTGGATTGATCTGTCTTGAAAAGTCATTAAATGACCTCCATATTAATTTAGTTAGAGTTTGGGGTCATTCAATACTTTAGTGAGACGGGGATGACTCGCCGGATTCAAAGAAGCACATAACGACCCTAACCTAAAACTTATACTATATTATACCCTTAACCGCAATCATTTCGCAAAAAGGGTCAATCTTGGTTGTGTTCCTGGTGCAGCCTCACCCCCTTGCATCCCCCGCTCCATGTTTGGAGGGTAGATATTTCGTCCAATGCTTAGAAACATGGAGCGGGGGAGGTCTAGTGCGAGGGGGCTCCGCCCCCTCGCTTACATACTCCCTTCTCTGCCCATATATAGCTATGTACGGCAACCATGTTTCAGGACAGAGAGGGGTGAGGCAGGCTGACAGCCACCAGGATTGGGATAGGAAAGGGCTTGCCGGAGCCTTCCTGGCGCTCGGGAATTGACTGGACGCAAATATTTATTTTAAAATTAGCTGCTTGGAACAGACTATCTCGACTTGAGATAAGGTCGGGCGCCGGCAGCGGTATCGACCCGCGGGACTGAGCTTCCTGCGGGTTTTATTATGACCTCGCGGAAAACCGGGCAGAGGTAGGCCGGGGCGTGACGGATAATTTCGACACAGGCGATATCAGCAAAATAGCCGGCGTCTCGGAAAAGGAAGCCGCGGCCCGGCTCGCCCGTGAAGGCTTCAACGAGATCCCCTCGGCGAAAAAGCACAGCTTCGCGGGCATCGTGCTGGGCGTGCTCCGCGAGCCGATACTCCTGCTCCTGCTCGCCAGCGGCTCGATTTACATGCTGCTGGGGGACATCCAGGAAGCGCTCATGCTGCTCCTCTTCGTCTTCGCCATTATCGGCATCACCATTTACCAGGAGAGGAAGACCGAGCGCACCCTGGAAGCGCTGCGGGACCTCTCCAGCCCGCGGGCGATGGTCATCAGGGACGGGGAAGCCCGCCGGATCGCCGGCCGCGAGGTGGTCCGCGGCGATGTCATGGTGCTCGCCGAGGGCGACCGCGTGCCGGCCGACGGCGTGGTGCTCTCCGGCAACAACCTGACGGTGGACGAATCGCTGCTGACCGGCGAGTCGATTCCGGTGCGGAAAAGCGAGGCGGAGCACGCCGCCGGGATGGCGCGCCCGGGCGGCGACGACTCGCCCTTCGTCTACTCGGGCACACTCGTGGTCAGCGGGCTGGGCATCGCGCGGGTAGCCGCCACCGGGACGCGCACCGAGTTCGGCAAGATCGGCCGGTCTTTACAGACCATCGAGGTTGAGGATACGCCGCTCCGCAAAGAGACCCGGCGCATCGTACGCAACCTGGCGGTCGCCGGCCTGTCTCTTTCCGCGGTTATGGCCATTGTCTACGGGCTGACCCTGGGCGGCTGGCTTGACGGTCTTCTGGCCAGCATCACGCTGGCGATGGCTATCCTGCCCGAGGAGTTCCCGGTAGTGCTCACGGTCTTTCTGGCGCTGGGCGCCTGGCGCATCTCGCGGAGCAACGTGCTCACGCGCCGCACGGGTGCGATTGAAGCCCTCGGTTCGGACACCGTCCTGTGCGTCGACAAAACCGGGACGCTGACGTTGAACCGCATGTCGGTTGACCGGATATACACCGGGGGCGAATATTGCCGGGTTGACCTGGCCGCGCCGGGCGCGCCGCCGGAGAAGTACCACCGGCTCATCGAGTTCAGCCTGCTGGCGAGTCAGACCAATCCCTTCGACCCGATGGAGAAAGCCCTGAAACAGGTCGGCGACCATTACCAGAGCTTGACGGAGCACATGCACCAGGACTGGGACCTGATGCGGGAATATCCCCTGTCCAAGAAGCTGCTGGCGCTGTCCCGGGTATGGAAGTCCCCCAGAGGCGAGGAGTACATCATCGCCGCCAAAGGCGCGCCGGAAGCCATCATGGACCTCTGCCATCTGAGCGAGGCGGAGGTGGCCAGGCTGTCCGGTCCCATCGGCGTTATGGCGGGCGAGGGACTGAGGGTGCTCGCCGTGGCCGGGGCGCGCTTCCGGCCGGTAGATCTGCCCGGCGACCAGCACGAGTTCCGGTTCGAGTTTCTCGGGCTTATCGGGTTTGTCGATCCGGTACGACCTGCCGTACCGGCGGCCATCCGGGAGTGCTATGCCGCCGGCATCCGGGTGGTCATGATCACCGGCGACTACCCCGCGACCGCCCAGCACGTCGCCCGGGAAACCGGCCTGGAGCCTGCCGGCGAGGTCGTCACCGGGCCGGAGATGAGCCTCATGAGCGACGGCGAGCTGCGGGAGCGAATCAAGACGGTGAACATCTTCGCGAGGGTCGTCCCGGAGCAGAAGCTGCGGCTGGTGGAGGCCTTGAAGGCCAACGGCGAGGTGGTCGCCATGACCGGCGACGGCGTTAACGACGCCCCCGCCCTGAAATCGGCCCACATCGGGATAGCCATGGGCGGCCGCGGCACCGATGTCGCCCGCGAGGCCGGGGCGCTGGTGCTGCTTGATGACGACTTTTCTTCCATCGTCAGGGCTGTAAGGCAAGGCCGGCGCATCTTCGACAACCTGAGGAAGGCCATGGCCTATATCCTGGCCATACACGTGCCCATCGCCGGGCTCTCCCTGATACCGGTGATGCTGAAGTGGCCGCTGGTCCTGCTGCCGGTCCATGTCGTCTTCCTCGAGCTGATTATCGACCCGGCCTGCTCCATCGCCTTCGAAGCCGAACCGGCGGAGGCGGATATCATGCGGCGGCCGCCGCGCCGGCGGAACGAGCCGCTGTTCGGCCGGAAGGTCGTCGCCATCGCCGTCTGGCAGGGGATAGTGGTGCTGCTAATCAGCCTGCTGGTGTACGGTTACAATATCGGGCAGGGGCGGGGCGTCCTGGAGGCGCGCACCCTGACCTTCACCACGCTGGTTATCGCCAACCTCGGCCTGATATTCACCAACCGGTCCTGGTCAACGACCATTCTTTCGCGGCTCGGCTCGCGGAACACCGCCCTGATGGTCATCGTCGTCGCCACGCTCGTCTTCCTGGGACTGGTGATTTACGTGCCTTTCCTGCGCGGCTTGTTCCACTTCGGGGTGCTGCACCTGAACGATATCCTGGTCTCGTTCGCCGCCGGGGCGGCCTCGGTGCTGTGGTTCGAGGCGGTGAAATACCTTAACCGGCGCCGCACCTCCCGGCTAACGGGCTGAAAGGTCCCGGTTATTGCGGCAGCAGCTTCTTGAACTCCCTGACGATGTTGTTGTTGCGGCTGAGCGCCTTGCCGATGCCGTAGTTCTTCTGCAGCCGGTAGGGCACGCAGCAGCAGGTGCAGCAGTTGCAGATGGCGTAATACTCGTCGCGGCATTTCACGATGGTGTGCATCAGCCCGCCCTCGTGGCACTTTTTCAGGATGTCCAGCGCCTCGTCCTTGCTTATCTCGCGGTGCGCCGCCGGCCGCTCGTGAATAAAGGCGTGGCGGCTCGCCCCGATCATCAGCTCCGCCTGAACGGGATGGTCGCAGTTCTTGAAAACCGCCCGGCAGGTGCAGGGGCTTAAAGCGATGCCCCGGGCGTTAGCGACGATTTCCCTGGCTTCGGCATAGTTCAGGAGATAGGCGCGGGTGACGCCGGCGCCGTAGGCGTTGGCCACCGCCCTGACCAGCCGGCCGATTACGGGGATACGGGTCCACTTGCCGAAGAAGATGTAGGCCCGGATGAAGATTTCCCGGTGGCGGCTGTAAAGCTTCATCGAGTGGTGCATGTCAGCGCGGCTTGCAGAGGATTTCCTTTACTTTGATAGCGAAGAACTCGTGGGAGGCTACCGGCTTCACCACGACGGCGGTATCGGCGCCCCGCCCCGTGCCCGCCACCGCGATCACATCTTCGTCGGTCCGCACAAGCCCGGCGTCCGCCGCCATCATGGCGATCTCGCAGACCACCTTCATCCCTTCACCGAAGATGCGGAGCGTGTTGGATATCATCTCCGTATAGGAATACACGTGGAACTTGTTGCGCATCGCCCGGCCGATGCCGGCGAAGATGTGGGTGGCGGTGAGTATGACGCCCCCCTGGCTCTTGAACAACACCTGCTTGTCGTCGGGGAATTTTTGGAAATTCGGGCCGTCGAAGTTGGTCGAATGGCTGACGGCGATCACCCTGAAGCCCTTCAGCACGTCGATGGATTTAAGGGCTAATTCACCCGTGGTCGAGGCCACCAGGATGGTCCTGATGCCGAGCTCCCCGGCTCGCTGCCGGGCGATTCTGAGGGTCTCGTCGGTATTTTCCTGGCCGGCCCTGTCGAAGTAGACGATGCGTCCTTCCATGATTTACCTCTCGGTCTGCTATTTGACGTGGTTAACCAGGGAGCCGATGGGCGGTATCCGGACCTCGACGGTGTCCCCCTTTTGCATGGGGCCGATGCCGCTCGAGGTCCCGGTGGCGATGACATCCCCGGGGAGCAAGGTCATGACGTGGGAAATAAAGCTGACCAGCTTCGCCACCGGGAAAATGAGGTCGCGGGTGCTGGCCCGCTGCCTGAGCTCGCCGTTGAGGTAGGTCTCCACGAGGACATCGGCGGGGTCGAGCGCCGTCTCGATGCACGGTCCGATAGGGGCGAAGGTATCGAAGCCCTTGGCCCGCGTCCACTGCCTGTCTCTGGCCTGGAGGTCGCGCGCGGTGACGTCGTTCAAGCAGGTGTAGCCCAGGATGTAGCCGGCGGCGTCCCTGACGGCTACCCGTTTCGCCCGTTTTCTGATGACAACACCGAGCTCGCCTTCGTAGTCCACCCGCTGCGACGAGGGTGGATAGACGATGGCGTCTCCCGGGCCGATGACCGCGGTGGCGGGCTTGAGGAAGATGAGCGGCTCGTCGGGCAGCGCCATCTTCACCTCCTCGGAGTGGCTGCGGTAGTTCAGGCCGAGGGCGACTATCTTGGAGGGCCGGCAGGGCGCCAGGAGCCTGACATCGGCCAGGTCGTAGACGGCGCCGCCGGGCTCCAGGTTACTCAAGGTTCGTCCCGACAGGGCGCGGACCTGGCCGTTTTCCAGGAGGCCGTAGCCGCTATTGCCGGGGACCCGGTACCTTACGATTTTCATCAGGGCCTGCGCTTGTTGCTAGCCTCGCCAGTTGCGGGAGAGGCCCTCATCCTTAACCTTTTCCCACGGGGAGAAGGGACTACTTTTATCGCACATTTAACTGCCAGTATAGCGTGAACTAGGCATCGGGCACAAGGTCAACCGGCCGGTTGAGCCTGCCGCTCCGTATCTGCTCGCGCAGCGTGTTAAGCCAGTCGACCGATTTGACCTCGCGTTCCAGGATATGCCTGATATAGGCGCCGAGGATGGTCTCCAGCTCGCGGGCGAGGCCGTTGTCCAGCTTCAGGCGGGCGGCGCTGGCAAATTCGACGCCCTGGAAGAACTTCAGCACCTTCTGGGCGTTGACCGAGACGGGGCGGGCGGAGGGGTCTTTCGGCAGGCACCGCGGGCAGAGCAGCCCGCCCAGCCCCGGCGAGAACGCGTTGACCTCCGGGGCAAGCGGGGCTTTGCAGGCGACGCAGCTCCTGAGTTCCGGCCGGTAGCCCAGGATGTCGAGCAGGTGCAGCTCGAAGTACCTGAGGACGACCTCTTTGCCGGCCGGGGCGCCGAGCCGCTCCAGGGTCGCCAGCAGCAGCCGGTAGACGGCCTCGTTCTCCAGGTCGTCCGGGGTGAACTGGTTGACAAGCTCGGCGGCGTACAAGGCGCAGGAGGTCAGCCAGAGGTCGCCGGTGACGTTCATGAAGCTGTTTATCGTCTGGCTGCCGGTAACCGTGTCCAGGGAGCGCCCCCGGGCCAGCGACACCAGGCTGTGGGTCAGCAGCTCGAGATGCCCGGCGAGCTTGCTGCGGGGCCGCCGCACGCCCCGGGCCTTCGCCTGGATCTTGCCCAGGCGGGGGGTGTAAAGCGTCAGGACCCTGTCGGCCTCGCCGAGCTTGGTCTTCCTGATAACGATAGCTTCGGTCTGATATTCCCGCGGTTGAGGCATAATAATAAAGCTGCTGTGATTATTCTCCCGCCCTTGCGGGAGAGATTGCCCCCTCAAGCCTTGCGCGAGAGATTGCACCCTCAAGGCCCTGGCAGGCGGGGGAAAAGGCATAAGGTGTGTTATCTGAAACTGTCCGGGAACTGGTTGTCATTTTGAGAGCTTGTGAATAGAATCCCGCAATTTCCTCTCCCCGCGGGAGAGGATTGAGGTGAGGGTACAGCCCGGGTTAAAAGGCATAGTCCCGGACAAGGCTTCGGTTGAGTTTTTCAGCATCCGGCTATACCTGCTGCCGGCCATCGAAGGCATGGGTGAGGGTGACGTCGTCGGCGTACTCGAGCTCGGTGCCGTAGGGCAGCCCGCGCGCCAGGCGTGTCACCTTGATGCCCAGCGGGGCGATTATCCGGCTCAGGTACAAGGACGTCTGTTCGCCTTCGAGGTTGGTATTCGTGGCCAGGATAATCTCCTGCACCGGGTTGCCGTGAAGGCGGCCGAGTAGCTCCTTTATCCGGATATTGTCGGCGCCGACGCCCTCGCTGGGGGAGAGGGCGCCGTGCAGGATATGGTAAAGCCCCCGGTAGACGCCGGCGTGCTCGATGGCGAGGACGTCCTGGGGCTGCTCCACGATGCACACCTGGGCGGGGTCCCGTTCCGGGCTGGCGCAGAGGGGGCAGGGGTCGGAGCCGCTGACGTTGAAGCAGCGGGAGCAGAGCTTGACCTCTTCCTTCAGCGAGAGGATGGCCTCGGCAAGCTGGCGGGGCTGGCCTTCCGGGCTGCGGAGCAGGAAGTAGGTGATGCGCTGCGCGCTCTTGGGACCGATGCCGGGCAGACGGTTAAACTCCTGGATAAGCCTGTTGATGGCGCCGCTGGTGTTGTCCAATGGTCCCCCTAGGTTATGCCCGGTATCTTGAGCCCGCCGGTAAGCCCGCCGAGCTGCCGGGCGGCCGTCTCCTGCGACCTGGCGAGGGCTTCACCGACGGCGGTCAACACGAGGTCTTCCAGGAGCTCGACGTCTTCCGGGTTGACGACCTCTTTCGATATCTTGACCGAGAGTATCTTCTGTTGCCCGTTCATGGTAACTTTAACGGCCCCGCCGCCCGAGCTGCCCTCGACGGTCATATCGGCCAGCTCTTCCTGGGCCTTGGCCAGCTGGGCCTGGAGCTTCTGCGCTTGCTGCATCATATGCTTGTTCATTTCGCCTCCGTATCATCGATAATCTGCGCCCCTATCTTCAAGGCGGCCTCAACCAGGTGGTTGTCTTCGGGCTCGTGGACGCACTGCACCCGGCAGGCGCGGCCCAGAATCCGGCCCATGATTTTCTCGGCGGCCTTCAGATTGTCCGCCTTTTCCAGGCTCTCCTTGAGCAGGGGGTACCGGAAAGAGAGAATGACCGTATCGCCTTCGATGGCTTTAGGCCGGGCGCTGCGGAGCAGGGCCGCCGCCGGCGTCCGGCTCATCTCCACGGCCTCTTTGATGGACTGCCGCCAGTGCCGCTGCAGCCGTCCAATCTCGGTGGCCGGTTCCGGCCCGGGCGTGTCGGGCGGCGGTTCAGGCTGGGCAGGGGCGGGCGGCAGCGGCGCCGGCCTGGGGACAGGGTTGGGCGCGGCTGTCGGGACGGGCGGAGCGGCCCGTACCGGGGCGGTCTTTTCCACCCTGGGTAGAGCCCTGGCTTTGCTCGCGGCCGGCCTGGGCTCGGGAGGGGCGGCGGCGCCCGTCTTTGCCGCCGGCTCGGGTAATACCGAGTCGATCAGGGCCAGCTCGAGCGGCAGGGTAGCGTAGTTGCCCAGGCTGAGGTCAAGCTGCCCGAACAACCGGGCGGCCTTCACTATCTGCGGCAGCGAGGCCGTACCGGCCAGCGCCTGGAGCTCAGCCTTGTCCTCGACTGTCAGGTCGACCGACTGGCCGGAGCCGGTTTTGATGAGGAGTAAACTCCGGAGATATTCCACGACCTCGCGGTTGAACTGGCGCAGGTCGAGACCGTCCCGGTTGACATTGTTTATCAGGGCGATGCCCGCCGGTATATCGCCGCGGATGATGTGCGCGATCATCTCCCTGGCACGGAAATCACCGGTGATGCCGAGAACGGACTGCACCTGCTTGAGCTCGATTTTCGAGCCGTAGAAGGTGGCCATTTGCTGCAGGAGGTTCTCGGCGTCCCTGAGGCTGCCGGTGGCCGACCGGGCCATCAGCCGGAGCGCTTCCGGCTCGGCCTGGATACCTTCCGCCTGGCTTATCTGGGCCAGCTTGGCGGCGATGTCCGACTGCGTGATGCGGCGGAAATCGAAGCGCTGGCAGCGGGAAAGGATGGTGGGGAGCATTTTGTGGGCCTCGGTGGTCGCCAGGACGAAGATGACGTGGGGCGGCGGCTCCTCGAGGGTCTTGAGCAGGGCGTTCGCGGCATCCTTGGACAACATGTGGACCTCATCGATGATATAGACCTTGTAGCGGGACTGCCCGGGGGCGTAGCCCACCTTTTCCCGCAGGTCGCGGATATCATCGATGCCCCGGTTGCTGGCGGCGTCAATCTCGATGACGTCCAGCGCCCGGCCTTCGGAGATGGCGCGGCACAGGGCGCAGTCGTTGCAGGGCTCGCCTTTGCCCTGGTTGGTCAGGCAGTTGACCGCCTTCGCCAGGATGCGTCCCGTGCTGGTCTTCCCCGTGCCGCGGGGGCCGGCGAACAGGTAGGCGTGCGAGATACGGTCGGTGCTGAGGGCGTTGAGCAGGGTGCGCGTTACGCTTTCCTG
Source organism: Chloroflexota bacterium (assembly GCA_016190585.1). Next base: position 13,608 of record JACPQH010000030.1, read on the forward strand.
GCCGACGATATCAGAGAGCTTCTGGGGACGCCACTTACGGTAGAATACCTGAGAGACCATTTTCTATATTATACCCTGACCATGCCGCGGCTTCCAACCGCGTCCCGAAGGCGGGCCAGCCGCGAAGGATGAAGAATGCCGCCCGGTCAAATCAGTGAAGGAATGTCTTTGCCGACTTCGTCGATCTGCTTGAGCCGTGCCCCGGTCTCCACCTGCCGCCGCGCGAAGTCCGGTATCAGGCTGCTGGCCTGCCGGAAGTAGGCGCGGACCTTCTCGGTATCGCTGAGTTCGGACAGGATCACGGTGACATCCAGCGAGCCGCGCTCCCGGGGATAGTCGCCGTTGCGGATGACCGCCCTCGGGGCCAGGCCCTTCATGTAGTCGCCGAGTTCCTTGGCCAGGTCCATGTTGAGCTCCCGGGTTGGGCCGGAGAACAGGTACAGGGCGCGCCGGGCGTCATCGAGGCGGCACTTGAGGGAGAGCTCGGTAATGGCCTCGTCCATCGCCCGGACGCCGCGATGGACCTCGGTGCTCTTCCTGTGGAAGTCCGTGCCGAACCGGGGGAAGCGGAAAAAGGGCGTCTCGGATTTGCCGTAACCGATAACCGTCCAGCCGGTGAGGGTCTGGATGATATCGCCGGCGTCGAGCAGCTTGGCGCCGATGAACTGGCCCTTCTTTTCCTCGCCGGCGCAGAGCAGGTTGTAGAACGGCTCCGATATCATGTAGTTGATACGGGCAAGGTTGTTTTTAATAGAGGCGTCCTTGCGCACGTACCTCTGGTTGTCAACGAGGAAAACGGCGTCAGCCACCGAGGAACTGGTCTTCAGGCAGGTGGCCACGTTGTAGACCGTCCGCTCTTCGGTGGTCTCTTCATGCTCGAAGGGCAGGACGAGCAGGTTGTAGACCGGCTTATCCGGGTAGCGCTCCTTCATGAACTTGGAGATGATGCCTATCGAGCCGGAGCCGGTGCCGCCGGCCGCTCCGGCCGTCAGCAGGAAGGCGTCATCTCCAAGTTCATGAAGGAGCGCTACCCAGATAAGCCGGTCTACAACCTGCTCGTCCAGCCCATCGAAAAAAAATATACCAC
>JACPQH010000031.1 GCA_016190585.1 Chloroflexota bacterium
AGATGTTCTACAACAGTGAACGGCTGCACTCTCACCTGGGCTACCTTTGCCCGAACGACTATGAAAAACTGGAGAAGACTCTAGTTTGACCGTCCTTTTTTACTTGACCACTACATAGTTATATATGGGCGGAGAGGGGAGTATGTAAGCGAGGGAGCAAAGCCTCCTCGCGCTAGCTCTCCCCCGCTCCATGTCTTTAATCATTGGACGAAATAGCTACCCTCCCAACATGGAGCGGGGATGCAAGGGGGTGAGGCTGCACAAGGAATACAACCAAGATTGAGCAAGAACCGCCTGCGAAAAATCCTTCAGAAATTTAAGGGCGGTCTGGTATACTGGAATAGGTCATTTTTTCACCACGCGAAAAAAACAGGAAGGCAGTTTGCATGAACACGCCGGTGAAATGGCACAACCTGACCGCCGAAGAAACGCTGCGCCGGCTGGAATCCAGTCGCTCCGGACTCTCCCCGGAGCAGGCCGGGGCGACGCTCGCCCGGTTTGGCCCCAACGAGCTTACCGAGAAGCGCAAGACGCCGACGTTCGTGGTCTTCCTGCGCCAGTTCGCCAGCCCCCTTATCTACATCCTGCTTGTGGCCGCCCTCATCGAGCTTTTCATCATGGGCAAGCCGACGGACGCCGCCGTCATCATGGTAGTGGTCGTCGCAAACTCCATCATCGGCTTTATCCAGGAGAGCCGCGCCGAGCGCGCCATGGAGGCCCTGAAAAAGCTGACGGTGCCCTATGCCAAGGTACTCCGGGCGGGCGCGGTGACCAGGATCGCCGCCACCCGCCTGGTCCCCGGCGATATCATCATCCTCGAGGCCGGCGACAAGGTCCCGGCGGACGCCAGGCTGGTTGAGGCGGCCGGTCTTTCCATCGACGAGTCCATCCTTACCGGCGAGTCGATGCCGGTAGAGAAACACATCGCGCCCATCCCCGGCGAGGCGGCCGTGGCCGACATGGGAAACATGGTGCACATGGGCTGCGCCGTGGTCAACGGCCGGGGCGTGGCCGCGATCACGGCTACGGGCATGGCCACCGAGATAGGCAAGATAAGCACCCAGGTACAGGAGGTCAAGCCGCCGCCGACGCCGCTCCAGCGCAACGTCGCCCGGCTCGGCCGTTATATCGGCGTGCTGGTGCTCGGCATCCTGGCCGTGCTGATTATCATCGGAGTGGTGGAGGGTTATACCTTCGAGGACATGTTCACGCTGGCGGTGGCCGCCGCCGTATCGGCGATTCCGGAAGGCCTGCCGGTCATGGTCACGGTGGTGCTGGCGCTGGGGATGAGGCGGATGGCGCAAAGGCACTCCCTCATCAGGAAGCTGCCGGCGGTGGAGACGATGGGCGCGGTGACCGTTATCTGTACGGACAAGACCGGGACGCTGACGGAGAGCGAGATGACCCTGCGCCGGGTCCATCTTCCCGGCAGGAACATAGATATCACCGGGGCCGGCTACCGCCCGGAAGGCCAGTTCTTCGAGAACGGCCGGAAGCTCGAGCCCGGACAGGACGAAAACCTGCTGCTGGCCCTGAGGATAAGCGCGCTGTGCAACGACTCCTCCCTTCAGTCCGACGACGGCAAATACAACCTCATCGGCGACCCCACCGAGGGCGCGCTGCTGGTGGCGGCCATGAAGGCGGGCCTGCGCCCGGAGGTCCTGCAGCAGGAGCAGCCGCGTCTGGGCGAGCTGCCTTTCTCCAGCGAGAAGCGCTACATGGCAACACTGCATCCCTGCCAGGACGGCAGGGCGACCGTCTACGTAAAAGGGTCGCCTGACCGGGTGCTGGCCATGTGCCGGCAGATACGCGAGAACGGCGTCGGCCGCGAGCTCACGGCCGAAAAGCAGGCGGAGATCGAGCAAATCAACCTGGAGATGGCCTCCCAGGCCCTGAGGGTGATCGCGCTGGCCTATACCGATTGCGCCCCGGCGCCGGAGGAGCTCGCCCACGAGCGCCTGGCCGGCTCGCTGACGCTGGTCGGCCTGGTGGGGATGATCGACCCGCCGCGCAAGGAAGTCAAGAAAGCGGTTGACGACTGCAAGCGCGCCGGCATCAAGGTGGTGATGATAACCGGCGACCAGAAGGCCACGGCGGTGGCCATCGCCCAGGAGCTGGGGCTGCCGGAAGGGGAGGCGCTCACCGGGCTGGAGCTGGAGAAACTCAGCGAGGCCGAGCTAAGCGACCGCATCGAGCGTATCTCGGTCTTCGCCAGGGTCGAGCCCCTGCACAAGCTCAAGATTGTCAACGCCCTGAAGGCGCGGGGCCATATCGTCGCCATGACCGGGGACGGGGTCAACGACGGGCCGGCGCTCCGCTCCGCCGATCTCGGCGTCGCCATGGGCATCAAGGGCACCGACGTCGCCCGCGAGGCTGCGGATATGGTGCTGACCGACGACAACTTCGCTTCCATCGTCGCCGCCGTGGAGGAGGGCCGGGTCATCTTCGCCAATATCCGGCGCTCCGTTTTCTACCTGCTGAGCACCAATATCGGCGAGCTGTTTACCTGGACGGCCGCGATCATCGCCGGGGTGCCTCTGCCCGTGGTCGCCGTGCAAATCCTGTGGATAAACCTGGTGACCGACGGCGTCTGCACGATACCGCTCGGGCTCGAGCCGAAACACAGCAACGTGCTGGCCGAACCGCCGCGCCGCACCAAGGCGGGCATCGTCTACAGCGGGATGGTGTGGCGGATAATATTCATCGCCATCATGATGGCCGCGGGCACCTTCTTCATCTTCGTGTGGGAGCTGCCCAGGGTCGGCCTCGAAGAGGCCCGCACTATCGCTTTCACGCTACTGGTAGCCTTCCAGTGGTTCAACGCCTTCAACGCCCGCTCCGACCAGCAGTCTTTTCTCAAGCTGGGCCTGATGAGCAACCGCCTGCTTCTCGCCGGCATCGGGCTGGCCGTTGTGCTGCAGTTGCTGGTGATTTACGTGCCGCCGCTGCAAACGGTGTTTTATACCGTGCCCCTCACCCTCGAGGACTGGTGGGTAATCGTGCTGATCGGGGGCGCCGTCCTGGCGGTCGAGGAGCTACGCAAGCTGGTGGCGCCGCGCCTGTTCCACCGGGGCAAGTAGCACAACACAGCCTACCCTCACCTTAATCCTCTCCCGTGGGAGAGGAAAACTTTGAGATTGCTGGATTGATTTTCCCAAGCCCTCAGGGTGACGCGAAGAAGATTGTTATAGAGGGCTGCGAAGAAACTCTGGCTTTGGTACGAAGTACTACCGCCAGCCGTCCTTCGAGTACCTTTCCACGGCGGCCTCGTCTAGCTCCAGGCCCAGTCCGGGGCCGCCCGGCACCACCAGCTCGCCGTCCCGCACCTCAAGCTGGCTCCGGAAGAGCAGGCCAATATTGGAGAGGTGGGTATCCGGCACGTATTCGACCCACGTGGCGTTGGGCGTCGCCGCCACCAGGTGGACGTGCACCTCGGGGAACCAGTGGGGCGCCACGGGGAGGCCGCTGCCCGCCGCCAGCGCGGCTATCCGGCGCCACTCGGTAACCCCGCCGCAGGCCACGGCGTCCGGCTGCAGTATCGCGGCGGCCTTGTAATCAATAAGCTGCTTGAAGCCCCAGCGCGTCGCCTCGAGCTCACCGGTAGCGATGGGCACCTCCACCGCCGCGGCCACCTCCGCCATCATCTCGATTTCGTCGGGCATGACCGGCTCCTCCATCCAGCCCGGCTGGAACTCCTCGAAGAGCCGGATGGCCCGGATGGCCGTCGGCGCGTCCGGCCAGGCGTTGTTGGCGTCCAGGAAGAGCTGCATGCGGTCGCCGGCCGCCTGGCGGCAGACGCGGACCCGCTCGGCGTCCTCCGCCGGTTTCAGACGTCCGATCTTTATCTTCATAGCCTTGAAACCGGCATCGGCGTAGGCTTTGACCTCGTCAGCCAGCGACCGCGCCGAACCGCTCACGGCGTAGGCCGCCCCGGTAACGTAGGTGGGCACGGTGTCCTTGCGCCGCCCGCCGAGCAGGGCGTGCAGCGGCAGCTTCGCCTCCCGGGCGATAAGGTCCCACAGGGCGATGTCAATGGCGCTCATGGCCCGCAGTACCGAGCCCCGCCGCCCGTGAAGCAGGCTGTCCTGGTACATGGCTTGCCAGATAGCCTCCACCTGGAACGGCTCCTTGCCGATAACGTGCTCCCGCAGGAGGTCGCGCACGGCGATAGTGGACAGGTGGCCGGCCTTCGAGCCGCTGTTGCAGAAGCCGAAACCCACCGCGCCGCTGCTGCTCTTTATCCTGACCAGGGTGTACTCCCGGTTTTCCAGCACCCTGGTGGACAGGGCGACCACTCCGCTCAACGGGACGACCTCGGTCGCGGCCAGGACCTCGGTAACCGGCATGGCAGCCTCCTTATATCGGCGCTTTTTTCGCCGGTGCCCCCGGCGGCGCTACCTAGAATATAGAACATCGCCGCATCAGGGTAAAGTCCCTTCTTCAAGTTTTTCCCGTTACGCAGTGCCCGAGGAAGCGCAGCGACGAGGAATCCGTCCATGACACGGACAAACGCGGATTCCCCACTGCGTTTCGGATGACAGTAGCGAAGTGTTAGACGCCGCCACGCTAGTGCCGTTTACCCGCAAATAGGTAGCTTTACTGATACCAGCCGCAGGCCGGATTCTTTAAAATGGTATCAACCACAAAATCCGCCTGGAGGTACTCCCGTGAGAAAGATAATTTTCTCGGTAACGGCGATACTGCTGACCCTGACGTTACTGGCCGCCGGCTGCGCGGCGTCAGGCGGGTCAAGTCCTACTCCCGCGCCGGCCGGAGATTACTCCAGCCTACTGGCGAACCTGCGCGGCGAGGGAGCCACGGTTACCGAGGTGGGCGAGCTCGAGCAGCCTTTTTTCGCGGTGCCGGGGAAGCTGATACGGGTGAACGAGCAGGATGTCCAGGTTTTCGAGTACGACAGCGCGGCGGCGGCGGAGAGCGCCGCCTCTCAGGTGTCCGCGGATGGCGGCACCATCGGCACCACGATGGTAACCTGGGTGGCGCCGCCGCACTTCTATAAAGCGGGCAAGGTGATCGTCCTGTACGTCGGCAGCGAACAGGCGGTGCGGGACCTGCTGGGGAAAATCCTCGGTCCCCAGTTCGCTGGCCGGTAAAGTCTGGCAGGGGGCCTGCCCGCATTCCCGCGTCCTTCCGGGCGGACCCGGTGTTTTTTCACGGAACCAGCGCCGTTCGGGGTAAGCTTACCGCACCGTGAGCATCGCCCTGGCATGATTCGAGGCACCTCTGAAACCCACCCCAGGTTGCCATATTGAAACCGGAGTGGTATCTTAACCTGTAAGGCGCTGGACTTGAGTAAAACCGTCAGCTTGCGGGCAGAAGAGCCGAAGGAAGTCGCGCGGGCTCCCTTCTTCTATGGCTGGATTATCCTCGGCGCCTGTACCCTGCTCCTGGTCATCCATGCGGGCATCGTCTTCAGCTTCGCGGTCTTTTTCAAGCCGCTGGCCAACGACTTCGGCTGGAACCGGGCGGCCACCGCCGGCATCCAGTCCCTGTTCCTCATCTGCCTGAACGGCAACGCCATCTTCGCCGGTCTGCTGGTCGACAGGCTGGGACCCCGGAAGGTCGCCATGACCGCGAACCTGCTGGCGGTGGCGGGCCTGCTGCTGGCCAGCCGCATCAGCTCGCTCTGGCAGCTCTACCTGACCTACGGCGTCATGACCGGTCTCGGGATGAGCGCCAACTTCTCCCTGAGCAACGCCACCGTCTCGCGCTGGTTCCTCAAGTCCCGCGGTCTCGCCCTCGGCATCGTGTCGGCCGGTACCGGCCTCGGCGGCCTGATAATAACCCCGACCGCGGAGCGGCTTATCGCCAACTTCGGCTGGTCGAACACCTATATAATCACCGCCCTTGCCCTGCTGGCGGTGGTGGCGGTCAGCGCGCTCCTGCTTAAGCGCGACCCGGCGCAGATGGGCCTGCGCCCCTACGGGGCTGACGCCTCACCCCAAGCTGCGGCGACCGCCACAAAGGAGCCCCCGGGCATCGGTTTCGGCGCGGCGATGCGCACCCGCCCCCTCCAGAAGCTGGTGCTCATCTATTTCTCGTTGAGCTTCTGCCTGCAAATAGTCATGGTCCACCTGGTAAACTACGCCACCGACATCGGCGTCTCCGCGACGACGGCGGCCATCCTGCTGAGCATCGTCGGGCTGGGCAGCATGTCCGGGCGGTTGATAATGGGGCCTATCTCGGACAGGATCGGCAACAAGCAGGCGCTGGTCATCTGCTGCGCCGGGCTGGCGCTGAGCCTGCTCTGGCTGGTTTTCAGCCGCGAGCTGTGGATGCTCTTCGCCTTCGCCATCTTTTTCGGCCTGACCTACGGCGGCGAGATCCCGCAGATCGTGGCCCTGCTGGGGCGCTACTACGGACTGCGGTCGCTATCGATGCTGATCGGGACAGTCATGGCCGGGAACTCCCTGGGCGGCGCCCTGGGCGCGTGGTCCGCCGGGCGCATCTACGATGTGACCGAGACCTACTCGCTGGCCTTCGTCCTGGCGACGGTCTTCAGCCTGGTCGCCCTGGGCTTCATCCTCACGCTGAAAAGGCCGGCCGCCGGCTCATAGCCACGAGCAACCTACCCGCCGCCGCGTCACGCCGGGCTCGGGCTCAACGAAGAGGGCCGGGCTATTTGCCCGCGGGCTCCCCGACCAGCCGCGCCGTTTCCCGCGGGGCGGCCTCCCGGCGTCGCCAGGCGTCCCGGAGGGCCGGGGACAGACCGCCGGCCACCATCCCCCAGACCAGCACCGGCGGCAGCAGGATAATCGGCAGCACGATGCCGACCGCCAGGGCCACCTGCCAGCCGGACTTGCCGAGGGCGAACCAGATGCCAAAAGCGTAAACAGCCAGCGGCGGCGCCAGCGCCAGCACGAGCTTGACAACCCGGAGCAACGCCCGGGGAACGGCCGGCCGCACCCTTCTCGCCGCGACGACCAGCCCCCCGATGTTCAGGTACCAGATGAACACCACCGGGAACAGGACGAAGGGAATAATCAGGGCCAGAACAACCAGCACCGTCACGCTCATATCTTCCTCCTTTCAACGGGCAACGACCGGGGCCCGCCGGCCTAGATCCTGGGTCGCTCACCCTGTTCCAGGAGCCGCCTGAGCCGGGCTTCCGCCCTCTTTCTGCGCGTTTCCTTGATAGCCCGGTAGATGCCGCCGACGTTGAGGTACCACACGAACGCCGCGGGAAACAGGATAATCGGGATAGCGACAACGATGGCTACTATAAACTCCCAATGCATCGCAACACCTCCTCGGGGGCGGGGGCTGGAGACAAAAGGGAGCTAAGCCGAAGAGACTTTTTTATCCCCACCTCCCTTTTGCCTCCATTAACAAGATAGCACCCCGGGTGATTGTCAGCTTCCGCCGCAATACCTATTTAGCGATTACCAAAAACGCCTACGCCCCGGCGGCATATGCTTACGACGGTAAAAAGTGAATGGCATAAACACCTATTAAAGGTCTCGACAAAGTTCACCCCCGAACATTTACTTGACCGTCTCCGGCATAAAGCTTACAATGTTTTCGGCCATGTTTGCGGCCAGGGTTAAGCCAAATATTTTTTAAGGATGAGGGTATGGGAAAAGACTATTATGTAATCGACTGTCACTGTCACCTCTACCGCAGCGAGCTGCAGGGCTGGCAGGGGCGGGCCATCTATGACCGGTTCGACCGCGGCGGCACCCTCGAACAGCTTGTCCGGTACATGGACGAGCTGGGCATCGACCAGTGCTGGGTCATCAACGCCTGGCCCACCGTAGGGCTGATCCAGGCTGGCGAAGCCAAGCTGCCCAAGGACCTCAAGGGCCAGGCCCTCGAGGAGGCCAGGGCCAAGGTCAGGGAAGAGGTCGCCGCCAAGATGAACCGCGCCAACGACTGGCTCTGCTCGACCGCCCAGACGGCCCCGGGCCGGGTCGTGCCGCTGCCCGCCCTGGACCCCTTCATGGGCGCTGAATGGACGGTCAAAGACCTGGAGGACAAGTACCAGAAGGGCGCCAGGGGCGTTAAAATGATATCCACCTGGGGTGAGTTCTATCCCAACGACCGCCGCCTCTGGCCCACCTACGCCAGGATGCAGGAGCTCGGCATGGTCGTCCTCTCCCACTCCGGCGGCTCCAACACCCTCTTCGAGGTCAAGGGCACGGACTACGCCCAGCCGAAATACTGGAACGAGGTGCTCGAGACCTTCCCCAGGCTGAACGTGGTGCTGGCGCACATGGGCTTCCACTGGATGACGGGCTACGGCACCCAGGAGCAGAAAGAGCGCATCGAGATGGTGCGGCGCTTCCCCAATATCTACTTCGACCTCTCCCAGAACAACGAGTACGGCTTCCACCAGTTCGAGGTCGACATGATACGGGAGATCGGCGTCGACCGCTGCGTCTGGGCCTCGGACTGGCACGCTCACAAGTCGGCCATCTCGCTGGAGGGCCTCAAGATGTCCACCCTCAGCGAGATCGAGAAACGCAAAATACTCGGCGAGACAGCCCGCCGCCTGGTCAGCGCTTAAGAGGGACGGAGGAAAGAGAGAAATGAGCAATAGCGCGCAGAACCTGCATGACATCGCTGTCGCCAGGATAGCCGAAATGCTGTTCACCTACCCCAATGGGGAGTTCACCCCCGGCCTCTTCCACCCCTCGTGGATAACCTACACCAACGTGCCTAAAAAACAGTTGCCGGTACCGCACCACTGGATGGGCGAGCTTTACCCGGATATCGTTATCGCCGACAAAGACCGCGCTAACGTGCCCATGATTATCGCCGAGGTCGAGACGGCGGAAGACCTAACCCTAGAAGGCTGCCTGCAGAGCCGCTGGAAGCCGGACAAGGACGAGTGCGGCGTGCTCTACACCTTCGTGCCGGAGGGCTATGCCGCCGCGGCCGCCCGCCTGGTCGTCAGCTACAAGTTCGTCTTCCCCACGGCCATCTGGACCTACGGCGTCAACGAGAAGGGCGAGGTGCGCATCACCCCCTGCTAATCAAGGCAAAATAAGGTTGGAGGCATCAATGGACTTCAAGATACCTGAAGAGCTGGTCATGATCCAGAACCTGACCCGGCAGTTCGTCAAGGACGAGCTCGTACCGATGGAGAAGCTGGTCGAGGAAACGGGCAAGTTCCCCGAGGACAAGCGGCGGGCGCTGCGCCAGAAGGCCATCGACCTGGGGCTTTACACCTACCACGCGCCGGTCGAGCTGGGCGGCGGCGGCATCGGCATGCTGGGCAGCGTGCTCATCGCCGAGGAGTGCGCCCACGTCAGCCAGGCGGTCGGGTTCCAGGGCGGGGTCATCGGCGAGTGCCGCGAGGACTGGCTGAACGAGGTCAACGAGCCGCAGAAGCAGAAATACCTCATCCCCTTCCTGCGCGGCGAGTCCGAGATCTTCCTGGGGCTCACCGAGCCCGGGGCCGGCTCGGACAACGTGGCGATGGAGACCCGGGCCGTCAAGCAGGGCAAGAACTGGGTCATCAACGGCACCAAGACCTTTATCACCATGGCCGACCGGGCAGGGTTCGGCCTGGTCTGGGCGGTCACCGACCCGGCGAAGAAGGCCCACGGCGGCATAAGCTGCTTCATCGTGGAGAAGGGCACGCCGGGCTACACCGTCTCGCGGGAAATCCAGACCTTCGGCCGCCGCGGGCTTGACGTCTACGAGCTTAACTTTGACAACTGCGTCGTCCCGGAGGAGAACCTGCTCGGCGAGCTGGGCCACGGCCTGCGCATCGCCCTGAGCGGCTTCGTCCTCTCCCGCCTGCGCATCGCCGCTTTCTGCATCGGCGCCGCCGAGCGCGCCCACGACATGGCCATGGACTACGCCAAGACCAGGGTGACCTTCGGCAAGACGCTGGCGCAGCGCCAGATGGTGCAGAACATGCTCGTGGATAACGCCGTGAGCATCCACGCCGCCCGCATGATGAACTACAACGCCGCCTCCGACGGCGATGAGGGCAAGGACGTCCGCGTGAAGGCCATGATGTCCAAGGTCTTCGCCTCGGAGATGTCCTGCAAGGCGGTCGACAACGCCATGCAGATACACGGCGGCTACGGCTACAGCAAGGACCTCATCATCGAGAGCATCTACCGGGATGTCCGGCTGTTCCGCATCGCCGAGGGCGCCACCGAGATGGCCAAGAGCTGGATCGCCAGCAAGCTGCTGGGCATCAAGTTCGAGTAGAGCGCCGCGCGCAAGGGAAGAAAATTTAACGTTTTGGCACCATTCCGGCGGAAGCCGGAATCCCGGCAGGGAACTTCTGGTAGAGAAGCGATGCTATCGCTTCCCCGGAAAATTCCTCCGGCCGCCCTTTACGAAAGGGAGGGATTCCAGGAAACCAAAGGCCCGGGTTATGCACCCGGGCCTCTCGTTTACAAGATGGCATTGCCCTCGCCCTTTGGGAGCGGATTAAGATGAGGGCGCTATCCCTTCAGCTTCTTCTCCAGCTTTCCCATCTCCTCGTTGAACAAGCCCATCGGGTAGGACTCCATCAGGCTCAGGTTCTCCTTCCAGTAGTTGGTCAGCCGGAAGTCCACCGTGGCGTTGATCAGCTCCTCGGCGTCGCCGCCCGCTTTCGCCAGGAACTGCGCCAGCCGCTGGCCGCCCGGCCCGGCGATATTGGAGCAGCCGGGAAAGACGATGGTCCGGTCCTTGTTGACCAGGTTCGCCGAGGCCACGTAGACCAGGTTCTCGGTAGCCCGCGCCGAGGACTGCTGCATCAGGAAATCGCCCTGGCCGGGCCCGCCGGGCGCCGCCGTGACATTGAGCAGCAGCCGTGCCCCCTTGAGCGTCATGATGCGGCTTATCTCGGGGTACATGTAGACATCCAGGCAGATTTGCACGCCGATGGGGCCGAAGCGGGTCTCCCAGACCGGCACCTCGCTGCCGGGCAGGAAGCACAGTCGCTCGTTAAAACGGGGCGGCGGCGGCAGGGTCAGCTTGCGGTAGGCGCCCAGGACGCCCTCCGGCCCGACGATGGCCGCGGCGTTGTAGCGCAGCTTCGGGTTATCCCGGTCAACCTCGGGCATACCGAAGATGACGTAGACGTTAAGCTCTTTCGCCAGCTTCGCCATGTCCTCGGTGGACGGCCCCGGTATCGTCTCGGCGGCCTTCTCGTGCATGGCGCAGGGCGCGTGGCTCCTGGCCCCGGCCTCATCGCACTCGTAACCGCTCAGGGCGAGCTCCGGGAAGACGATGATCTCGCCGCCCCGCTTGCCCGCCGTCCGGACGATGCGCTTCATCTTGTCCAGGTTGCCGGCCTTGTCGCCCCAGCGGGTGGTATAGTTGGCGCAGGCGACGCTTACCTTGTTCTCGTACTGAGAATAGTTCTTGGGAATCATCATGCACCTGCCTATTTCTTTTTCAGGAAGTCCAGCGCCGCCTGGGCGAACTCCCCGGGCTTCTCCAGCGTCACGAAGCCGTCGGTCTGCTCGATGGTCCGGAACTCGGCATGGGGTATCAGTCTCTTCAGGGCGTCCATGCGGATGTGGAAGACGTCCTCGGTACCGCTCATTATCAGGATGGGCTTCTTGAGCTGGGGGTACTTCTTCTCCTCGTCATAGCGGAAGATGGCCTGCTCGCCGTGGAAGGCGCCGCCCCGGGCCATCTGCGCCGCCAGCACCACCAGGTTCCAGTCCTCCAGGCCGGCGCGCGCGCCGAGCTTCTTGGTGGTTTTCCACAGCCGCGCCGTCAGGTGAGAGCCGTCTTCCTTGACCTCCACCGGGCTAAAGGTAAAGCTCTTGATGCAGGCCTCGCGGACCGACTGCTCGAAGGAGGGCAAGCCGTAGACCACCAGCCGGTCCACCATCTCCGGGTGGGTTAGCGCCAGCTCGACGGCCAGGGTAGCCCCGGTATGCACGCCCACGATGCTGGTCTTCTTGATGCCCATGGCTTTCATGAAGCTGACATCGGCCTTGGCGTAGTCTTCGATGGTGTAGTTCGGCGGGTTGACATCGGACATGCCGTAGCCCAGCATATCGCGGGCGATAAGCCTGTAGTGCGGGGCCATGATGGGCGCGACCTTCAGGAACTCGTCGGATGAGAACATGCCCTGGTGCAGCAGGAGCAGGGGCTCGCCGCTGCCCTCGGTCTGGTAGTGGACCTGTCCCTCGGGAATGTCAACATAGGCTCGTTTCATGCTTCACTCCTTTTTTGCCTTTTTCGCTCGCTGTCCGGCGGGGTTCGGGTCAGCCTCCGGCGCCGGGCGTTTCGCTCCTGCGCCACGTTTGCCAAATCCCCTCCGGCGGGTGTATAATCCAGCTAGATGCCGAACGTAGTATATTTCACTTATCTCGACCCTGTCAATGATAAGTATTCCTTTAGAAACCCCGTATATCCGGCGCCGGAACCCCGGAGACGCTACCTAAAAATACCGGAACAAACCAGATATTTTACCGGAGAGGTCAGCCTCCCCGAATAGAGCGACATCTCACCACCGGGCAAGCCATAACAGTTTTTAGAGGAGGATTTGATACATGGTCAACGCATCACGCAAGAGCCTGGAACCCAGCGTCTTCCGGCTGAAGGATAACGGCCAGGACGTGCTCATCGGTTCCCAGTGCCAGAAGTGCAAGAGGGTTTTCTTCCCCCAGCGGGAATGGTGCGCCTCCTGTCTCGAGCCTACCTGCAAAGAGATCGAGCTGAGCCGGGAAGGCAAACTGCTCTCCTTCTCGCTGGTCGAGCGGCAGCAGAACTACAGCCTGGTCACCGCGCCCTACCTGTTCGGCGAGATACTCATCCCGGAAGGCCCCCACATCTACACCACCCTTAACCTGAAGACCGAGCAGACCGATAAGGGTCCCAAAGCGGTCAGCACCGTCAACGAGCAGAACCTGAACACGGTGAAGATCGGGCAGAAAGTGGTGCTGAGCCCGGTCGCCGTCAAGAAGGATGAGGACGGGAGCGAGGTAGTAGCCTATAATTTCCAGACCGTGGAGAAATAACGATGAGAGAAGTAGTTGTTATGGGCATCGGGCTGCACCCGTTCGGGCGCTTCCCGGAGAAGACCTTCGAAGAGCTGGCCCACCCCGCCATCAGCGCCGCCCTGGAGGACTCAAACATCCCCTTCAAGGATATCCAGGTGGCCTTCTGCGGCGTGGTCACCTCCGGCCTGTACGACAGCCGCAACGTCATCCAGCAGTTCGGCTGGAGCGGCATCATGGTGCACAGCCTGGCCCAGGCCTCCGGCAGCAGCGCCGCCGCCTTCCGCCTGGCCTACTGGACCATCGCCACCGGCCTTTATGACACCGCCCTGGTGGTCGGCTACGAGAAGATGGCGCGCGGCTTTATCCCCGGCACCGTCGACCCCGGCAAGAGCCACCTGGACGTCATGGGCCTGGACCCCATCCCGGCCAGGGTCGCCCTGGAGATGCGCAAGCGCATGAAAGACTACGATGAGCCGATCGAGGCCCACGCCGCCTACGCCGTGCAGTGCTCCGAGAACGCCGCCCTGAACCACTACGCCCACTACCAGATAACACGCACCCGGGAAGAGGTGCTCAACTCCCGCATCATCGCCGACCCCCTCCGCCTCCTGATGTGCTGCCCCACCAGCGACGGCGCCGGCGCGGCTATTATCTGCTCCAAGGAGAAAGCCA
>JACPQH010000035.1 GCA_016190585.1 Chloroflexota bacterium
CCCAAGGGCGACCGCAGCCTCTCGCCGAGCCAGCAGCAAGACCCCGACCTGTACGTGCGCATCACCGGCCGTAACGCCGAGGGCATCACGGTCAGCGGCGCCAAGGCGCACATCACCGGCGCGGTGAACTCGCACGGCCACCTGGTGATGCCCACCGCCTCCATGAAGAAGGAAGACGCCGACTACGCGGTCGCCTTTTACGTACCGATAGACGCTCCCGGCGTCACCCACATCTTCGGCCGCCAGACCAACGACACCCGGAAGTGCGACTGCGTCCTGGACCAGGGCAACGCCGAGTACGGCATCGTCGGCGGGGAGGCCCTCATCGTTCTCGACAACGTTTTCGTGCCCTGGAAGCACGTCTTCATGTGCGGGGAGTTCGAGTTCGCCTATGATATGGTGGAGCGGTTCGCCACGGCGCACCGTCAGAACTACGGCGGCTGCAAGGTCGGCCTGGCCGATGTCATCATCGGGGCGTCTTACGCGCTGGCCGAGGCGCAGGGTACCGGGCGGGCGGCCCACGTCCGCGACAAGCTGGCGGAGATGGCGCACCTTGCCGAGTCGCTGTACTGCTGCTCCATCGCCTGCTCCTGCCAGGGTTACGCCCTGCCGGCCGGCAACTACATGGCCGACCCCCTGCTGGCTAATGTCAGCAAGCTGAACGTCACTCGCAACGTCTACGAGATCGCCCGCATCGCCCAGGACCTGACCGGCGGCCTGCTGGCCACCATGCCCTCCGAGGCTGACTGGCAGGACCCGAAGATAGGCAAATACGTGGACAAGTACCTGAAAGGCGTCGCCGGCGTGCCCGCGGCCACCCGGATGCGCCTCATCCGCCTGCTGGAGGCCATGACCTGCGGCACGGCGCTGGTTGAGTCGATGCACGGCGCCGGTTCGCCCCAGGCCCTTAAAATCATGATCGAGCGGCGGGCCAACTTCCCCCGGAAGAAGCAGCTTGCCGAGCGGCTCTCGAAAATCGGCGAGACGCCCCGCTTTGTCGTCTAGCGTGTCCGCGGTGGCCCGTAAAACCAGGGTGGCCCTGAAGTACTGCGGCTGCTGTAACCCGGCGGTCGACCTGTCACGTATCGCCGCGCACCTGGTCAAGGAGGCCGGGCCGGGGAGCTACGAGATGGTCAGTCTGACAGCCGGGGAAGTAGATGTCGTGGTCGTCCTGTGCGGCTGTCCGCGCGCCTGCGGCGACAAAGCGGCGGTCAGGGCTGGAGCCGGGCGCTTTATCGTGGTCGCCGGCGAGCGCGTCGAGGGGGAGCCCGTGCCGGGAGACCGCCTGCCCGAAGAGGTAGCGTCGAGGCTTGTCAGGATGTTAGCCGTTATAAAATAAAGGCTGTCCGCAAACTGGTTGTCATCCCGCGATACCAGTGCTCGGGTACGAAAATACGTATACATTCCAGTCCCTTCTCCCTTGAAGGGAGAAGGCTAGGATGAGGGTGACCAAGGGGCGAGGAGATATTCATAGCCAGCTAGGGAAGCAAGTCAGAAGTAGCGAAGAATATCCGGTTCCCCGGGGTCAGACGGATGCTTCGCGGCCTCTCGGCACGACATCTTCACACAGCCTCGAACACAGCCTACAGCCGGTACTCCACGTACTCCGTCTCGCAGGGGTTTCCGTAGGCCGCGTGGATTTTACCCGCCTTCGGCTGGCAGATGATAGCCGCCAGTGTCACCATGTGGCGCTCGGGCGGGTCGTCCTGGTCGGCGTGGCGGCAAATCGCGTCCGGGTAGTCGTTATGGTCGGCCATCAGCTTCTTCATCACGTCCACCGAAAGCTTGCCGCGGTGTTTCTCCATAAGCTCCGTCATGCGGTGCGCCCTGAGGAAGGAGTCCGGGGCGAACTGCCCCATGGTGTCGCTGCTGCGGAAGCGGTCGGTCAGGCAGTGGTTCGAGTGTGCCAGGATGCCCCGCTCCGGGTAGAGAAAACCGATGTCATCGGGCGTGGCTTCGACGTCGATGATATCGCCGTCGGCGGTGGCGAACAGGTAGTTGCCGGATGAGGCCCGCTTGGCGTTCCAGATGAGGCCGACGGCGTCCGCCAGGTTCTTCTGGCGCAGCGCCTGGCACATGATCACTGGGAAGCGCGGCACGCCGACCCGTGAAGCGGTCGTGGTAATCAGGTTGCCCTGCTCCGCGATGCCCGCCGCGTTGATGCCCACCAGACCGAACTGGCCGACATAGGTGAGCGACAGGTATTCCGGCCCTTTCAGCGGTTTTACGCGCAGTACCACCAGCTCCAGTCCGGGTGCCCAGTCCAGGTTCTGCGCGGTGAAGGTCTCGCCGTCCGCCGTGGCCTCGCCGGTGGCCGCCGCCGAGGTGCAGCCCGCCAGCTTGGCGTAGTACAGTCCGAGCTCGGTTATGGTCTGGAGAAAAAAGGCCTCATCGAAGCCGATGCCGGCGCCCTCGCCCAAACCGGTTACCTCTTCAATAATGTCCGGCCCGAAATCTCTCACCGGGGGCAGGAACGCCTGGGCGGCGGCTACAATCCCGGCGCGGCTGGCCCTGGGATTGGCCGCGTTGATGCGTTTTACCCAGAAATCAACCGTCCTTTTGATTGTCTCCGAGCAGGCCTCGCCGTACTGCCGGCCGATCTCGCGCGGCGTTCCGCGCAGCTCGATAAGCTCCAGGGGATCCTTACCCATTTTACGCCTCCTCCCGACTGATTTACTTTATATGAAACTATACCGGGGTAGGTTGTCAAGTGCCGGCGGCGCCGGGGTAAAGGCACCGGTCCCGGTAAGCTATCGGGGCTTGATTTTAAGCGGGACGCCGGACACCATGAAGAAGACCTGGTCGGCCTCACGGCACAGCGCCTGGTTGGCCTTGCCCAGCAGGTCGCGGTAAAGGCGGCTGACCGGGTCCGCCGGTACCAGCCCCAGCCCGACTTCATTGGTAACGATAATGAAGCCGGCTGCCGTCTGTTTCATGCAGTCCGTGATACCGGCGACTTCCGCCATGACCCCGGCCTCCATGGCAGCGTCCCCGGTACCGGGCGGGCAGGCCAGCAGGACGTTGCTTACCAGCAGGGTGATGCAGTCGATGACCACTGTCGGCTCGTTAGCCCGGCTCTGCGCCACCTGCTCCCCGATGCGATGCGTCGCTTCCAGCGTCCGCCATCCCGGGGGCCGGTCCTGGCGGTGTTTTTCGATGCGCTGGCGCATCTCGTCGTCGCCGGGAAAGGCGGTGGCCACGAACAGGACCGGCTGCGGCGATTTCAGGGCGAGCTCCTGGGCGAAGCTGCTCTTGCCGCTCCGGGCGCCGCCGGTGACCAGGGTGTTGAGCCTCACGCCGCCGGGTGCCGCTCGCCGCAGGCCGGGCACCTGACCTCGGGTCCCTTGTAGTCAGGCGGGATCTTCAGCCTGGTGCCGCAGCCGCAGTCGATTATCCGGTAGTGCTCCAGTCGCTGCACGAGGTCGGTGGTCTCGCGGGTGCGTTCCAGCCTGGCCGGCGCTTCCTCGCGGGAAGGGGCGCGCAGCGGGGCGACGCCGGCGGCGGCCAGCGCCGAGGGCGGCATGACATTCCCCCCGTGGACCTGCTGGAAGGAGCGCGCGTAGTCGGCGTAGGAGGCCCCGCCCATGGCGCGGAGTATGCGCACCCTTTCCGAAATCGGCGGGTGCGTGCTCGACCAGTCATTGGCCTCCCGCCCCTTCTTGCGGAAGGGGTTGACGGTATACATCGGGGCGGTGGCCTGGTTGGCCTTCTTCATCTGGGCGGAGGAACCGGCGATTTTTTCCAGCGCCGAGGCCAGGCCCTCGGGGTATCTCGTGTAGAGGGCCGAGGAGGCGTCCGCCAGGTACTCGCGGCGGCGCGAGATGGCGAAGTACAGGAGCTGGGCGGCGATGGGGGCCAGTATCATCAGCACCAGGCCGACCACCAGGAGGATTATCTGCCCCTGCCCGCCCCCGCGCCGCGAGTCCCGCCGTCCCCCGCTCATCCCGCTGAAAAGCAGCATCCGGCTGGCGTACCAGGCCAGGATGACGATGGTGCCCAGCAGGATGCCGGCCACGGACATCAGCAGGACGTCGCGGTTCTTGATATGGGCGACTTCATGCCCGACGACGCCCTGGAGCTCGTCGCGGTTGGTCATCTCCAGGAGCCCCGAGGTCACGGCCAGGGAGGCCTTCTGCGGGGAGCGGCCGGTGGCGAAGGCGTTGGGCGCGGGGTCGTCGATGATGTAGACATCCGGCAGCTTCTCCAGGCCCGAGGCGATCTTCATCTCCTCGACGATGTTGTAGAGGCGCGGGTGATCATCCGGCCCGATGCGGCGGGCCCCCGATACCGCGAGCAATATGCTATCGCCCTGGAAATAGGCGACCAGGTTCATGACAAGCCAGATAACCAGGGCGATTACCAGGCCGGCGGCGCCGCTTTCAAAGAAATAGATGCCCAGGAAGTAGCCGACCGCCAGCAAGAGCAGCCCCATCGACACGGTAAGCAGGATGGAGCGTAACCGGTTCTCCCTAATCTGTTCCCACATCTAGCTGAAGCTGACTTTGGGCGCTTCCCGTTCTTCCGCCAGCTTGACCTCGAAAAACTCGGCGTTTTTGAACCCGGTCATGCCGGCAACCATGTTCGAGGGGAACATCTGGATCTTGTTGTTCAGGTGCAAGACCGAGTCGTTATAGAACTGGCGGGAGAAACCTATCTTGTTCTCGGTTGAGGTCAGCTCCTCCTGCAAGGCCAGGAAGTTCTGGTTGGCCTTGAGGTTGGGATAGTTCTCGGCCACGGCCAGCAGGCGGGCCAGTACCCCGCTCAGCTCGCCCTCGGCCTTGGCCCGGTCGGCGGCGCCGGCGGACGACATCTGGACGGCCATGTTGCGCGCCTTGGTCACGGCTTCCAGCGTCTGCCGCTCGTGCTGCATGTAGCCCCTGACGGTCTCAATCAGGTTGGGGATAAGGTCATGCCGCCGCTTGAGTTGGACGTCGATCTGCGCCCAGGCATTCTTGGTCTGGTTGCGCAGCCCTACCAGGCTATTGTAGGTGGCGATCATCATGATAGCCATGATAACAATGATGCCGAGGATGACGTATAGCGCGATCATTTACACCTCCGTACCGGGCTTCGTGCCTTTAAAGGTATCGCTGAGGAAGCTGAACACCTCGCCCTGGGGCTGCGCCTCCGTGCAGGGTTCGGGCGCGCACTGGTTAATAACGTGGCCCACCTCCCCGCCGTCAAACCACAGCCCGTCCCTTTGCGGGCAGACGTCGACAACGACCTGAGGCTCCCCGGCACCGGCCTTCTTCATCTGGCGGTGGCATATGGGGCACTTGTGCTTTTTCTCGCTGGTCACGGCCTCGGGTAGAGACAGCAGCCCGGCCAGAGGCGAGTCGCCCGCCCGGCGCCCCAGCGACTCCAGCAGCAGCTCAAGCTCGCCGGCGTCGAACCATACCCCGGAGCAGTTCGGGCAGAAGTCGAGCTCGATCCTGTTATGCTCGACCACTATCATGACCTTCTGACAGACCGGGCATATCATCTCGATATTAGTCTAAGTGCGCCGGGTCAGCCTGTCAAGGAGGGCGGTTCCTGGCTTCCCCGGGTCTCGCGCCCCAGGCACCCGCTTTCCGCCAGGTGCGAGGTATCGTTAAGCAAACTGAGCACGGCGCCGCCCCGGTATACCTCCACGATGCTCAGGGATGCCAGGCTCAAGCGCAGCTTCCGGGAGTGCTCCAGGCCGATGCCGAGCAGGTTGCAGATGAGCAGGCGCAGCGGCCCGGCGTGGGTGATGACGCACCGGGTGCCTTCGGCGCTCGCGTTCAGCCGGGCAACGAACCGCGAGACGCGTTCATCGAGCTGGGCAAGGCTCTCGCCGCCGGGGAAACTCCGTTTCGTGCTCCAGCGGACCAGCAGGTCGTCCATTGTCGGGTCAAGCTTGATGATCTCGCCGTAGGTCAGCCCCTCGAACCGGCCGAAGTCGATCTCGTTCATTTCCGGAACGATGACGGGGGTAAGGCCGCGGGGTGAAGCGATGCATCCGGCGGTGACCACCGCCCGGCTCAGCCCGCTGGAGTAGACGGTGTCGATTTCCTCCCCGGACAGGCGGTCACGCAGGCGCTCGGCCTGCCTGATGCCGGCCGGGCTGAGCTTGACGTCGGTCGCGCCCCAGAACCGGGCGGCGCTGTTCATCTCGGTATCCCCGTGCCGGATAAGAAACAGCTTCATCGCTAAATAAGCTGGAAGCGCGCCAGCAGGATAGCCAGCACCAGCACGCCTGTCTCGGTGATCTCGTTGATCGCGCCGTAGGTGTCGCCGGTAAGCCCGGCGAAGTTGCCCCGGAAGTAAGACGCGAGGATTACCGTCATCAACCAGACACCGAAAAGCAGGGCCAGGCCGCTCAGCCGGAAGACAGGCAGCAGCAGGACGAGCAGGCCGACCGTGATAAGGGTGGCAATCAGGAACCGGGACAGCGTGGCGCCCTCCTTGAACGTTTTCCCCAGGCCCGAGGGGCGCGCGTAGGGATAGGCGAAGATAGCGTAAACCATTGCCCAGCGGCTGGCGACCGGCATGAAAATCAGCACCATCGTCAGTAAGGCCGGCGGTATGCTGTTAAGCGAGATGTATTTGACCAGGAGGACGAGAATCAGGCCGATAACGCCGAAAGCGCCGGAGCGGCTGTCGCGCATCACCTGCCAGCGTTCCTCCACTGTACGGTGGCCGGCGAGCCCGTCACAGGTATCGGCGAGCCCGTCCAGGTGCATCGCCCCGGTTATCACCACCAGCGCGACAATCACCAGGGCGTTGGCGAGCGCGTCCGGCAAGAGAAAAGCCAGTACCCAGCTCAGGCCGGCCAGGATGAGCCCGATGATAAAACCCACCAGAGGGAAATAGGTAACCGCCCCGGCGATCTCCCCCGGCCTGGTGGCGCGTCGGATGGGAATAGTAGTGAGCAGCTGCAGCGCCGCCAGCAAGCTCAATCCCGGCTCGCCCCTTCCGAGACCCCGGCCTCAGCGAAGGTGGACATCTCGGACAGGACTCGGGCGGCTGTCTCCGCCAGGAAGATCCCCAGGGCGGCGCCGGTGCCTTCGCCGAGACGTAAATCGAGGTCGAGAAGCGGCCGCAGCCCCAGGTGCGCCAGCATGATGCGGTGCCCCGCCTCGGCGGAGAGATGCGAAGCGATCAGGTAGTCCTTGAGCGCCGGGGCCAGGGTGGCGGCCACCAGCGCCGCCGCGCCCGAGATAAACCCGTCGATAACTACCGGGACCGAGTGAGCGGCGGCACCGAGCATGACCCCGGCCAGACCGCCGATCTCGAAGCCGCCGACCTTGCCCAGCACGTCCAGGGCGTCGGCCGGATCCGGCCGGTTTAGGGCCAGCGCCCGGCTGACGACCTCGGTCTTGTGCTTGAGCTGCGTGTCGTCGATGCCCGTGCCGCGACCGGTCACCTCGGCGGCGGCCCGGCCGGTGATGGCGGCGCAGATGGCGCTCGAGGCGGTGGTGTTGCCGATGCCCATGTCGCCCGTGCCCACGATATCAAGGCCGGCGGCCAGCTCGGCCGCCAGCACGTCAATCCCGGCTTCAACTGCCGCGGCAGCCTGCGCCCGGGACATGGCCGGCCCTCTCGCCATATTGCCGGTCCCGGCGGCCACCTTGCGTACCAGGAGCCGGGAATCAGGCTTCAGGCCGGCGGCCACCCCCATGTCCACCACCACCATCCGCGCGCCGACCTGCCGCGAGAGCACGTTGATAGCCGCGCCGCCGCGGAGGAAGTTGTACACCATCTGGGCGGTGACCTCCTGCGGCCAGTTGCCCACCTTTTCCGCGACCACGCCGTGGTCGCCGGCCATGGTGATGATGGCTTTCTGTTTTACTACCGGAGCGGGCTTTCCCTGTATGCCGGCGAGCCGGATGGCAAGCTCCTCCAGTCTGCCCAGGCTGCCGGGAGGCTTGGTAAGGTTGTCCTGGCGGGCACGGGCCGCCGCCATGGCCTCGACGTCAAGCGGTCTTATCGCTCTGATGACATTATCCAGTTTCCCCAAAATCTAAAATCCTCCGGGACAAACTTTCATGCAGTTGGCGCAGCCCCCGGAGGTGTTCCGGAACAGGCTGCAAGCCGACTTGTTAATGGCGTAAGGGTCGTCGCCGGCAGGCTCGGCCAGGGCTTCCGCCGGGCAGCTATCGATGCATACCTGGCACCCGGCGCACTGTGAAGCCCCGCCGGACCCCGGCGTCGGCTCGAGGCCGGCTTCGGTCAGGCAGCAAGACAGGCGCATCCGCGGGCCGAACTCGGGCGAGATGATGAGGCTGCTTTTGCCGAAGTAGCCCAGGCCGGCGGCCTCGGCGGCGTGCTTGTAAGAGAAGGGCGCGAACAGGAACCGGCCGTCAAACGGACCGCCGTCGGCCGTCAGCGGCAGGGCCTTGAACCCGTGGCGGTGCGAGAGCCTCACGGCGTCGAAAGCGGCCTTGTTGAGGCGGCTGCACACGTAATCGGAGTTGCGCACGAAGATGGCGTTCAGCGAGGCTTCGCCCGTGGTCATCTCCGTCGACAGCAGGTCCACGGATTCACGGTACACCTCTGTAGCGAAGACCACGATTGATTGCGCCGCCGGCAGGAGTTTCCGGGCGGACTCGGCCAGACGGTCGCCCGGCCGGGCGCCCAGGTTAATGATGCCGGTGACATCAGCCTCAAGTTTGGTGATGGAATTCTTCAGTTCCGACTGTGATTGCACGCTCATTGCTTACCTCCGGCGGGGAGTTTTTGATATTGTAGCATAAAAACCGGAGGTTCACCTTCCAAGCTCGTGCCTCAGGCCGGCGATGAGCCGCCGGCACGCCGTCATGGGGCGCGGCGAGATACGGAGGTACTCCGGGAGTCCGAACGAGGCGCAGTCCCTGACCAGTATGCCGCGCTCGAGCAAGGCGGCGCGCAGCCGGCGGGCATCCGGGGTTTTCACCAGGAAGTAATGGGTGTCCGAAGGGAGCACCTCCAACCCGAGCCCCGCAATTCGTTTGACCAGGAAGCTTTTCAGGGTGTTTATCCGCCGCCGCGTCTCGTCCAGGAACCGGTCGGACTCGAGGACGTGCAGGCCGGCAGTCTGCGCCAGCGAGTTGACGTTCCACGGCGGGCAGGCTTTTCGGATAGCCGCGATAATCTCATTGCGGGCCAGGGCATAGCCCAGGCGGAGACCGGCCAGCCCGTAGTCCTTGGTCATCGACCGCAATATGACCAGGTTGCCGGCCGCCAGCAGTCCCGCCGACGGCCAGCGGCGCTCGACGAAACCGGCGTAGGCCTCGTCAAGGACGAGGAGCCCCTCCCCGGCGTTCAAAACGGCCTCGACGGTCTCTTTCCCGAGGTAGACGCCGGTGGGGTTGTTCGGGTTGCAGATAAAAGCTACTTTGGGCCGGTGTTCCCGTATCAGCCGGGCCAGCCCGGCGATGTCGGGCTTAAAACCGGCTTCAGGCAGGGCACGCCACCTGATAACCTCCGCCCCGGCGAGGCCGCAGGCCGCCCCGTACTCGCTGAAGGTCGGTTCCAGGATTAGCGCCCGGTCGCCGCGCTCGAGATAGACCTGGGCGATGAGCCGGATAAGCTCCGTCGTGCCGGAGCCAACCAGGATGTTCTCCGGGCCGAGTCCCAGCTTTTGGGACAGCCGTTCCCTGAGCTGGCCCGCCGCGGAATCGGGGTACCGGTCCCAGGGCACCCTGTTCAGGGCTTTCTTGATGCCCGGCGGCGGCATGAAGGGATTGGTGCACACGCTGAAGTCGAGCACGTCCTCCGGGCTTATGCCGCGGGCCTTAAGCTCGGCGTAATCGATGCCGCCGTGAACGCCGGCATCCAGCTTTGCTATCTCGGGTCTAGGTCGCAGCAAGACGAATCGCTCCAATAGCCAGGCCGAGCGCCGCCCAGGTGTACATGGCCGCCTGGGCCAGTTGCAGGGAGTCGTCGATCGTCCGGCACGTCAGCGGCGCGCCGCCCGTCCCGAGACGGTAGAACCCCACCTTTTCGAGCGTTACATCGAGCGCGCCGGCCATCGCGGCCATCGTCCAGCCGGCGTTGGGGCTCTCGGTGAGCGCGTGGTGCGCCCGCGCCACCCGCCATGAAGCCCGGCGGTTTCTCCGGTACAGCCAGGCGGCGAAGATGATAAGCAGGGCGGTCAGGCGGGCCGGGATATAGTTCAGGACGGTATCCAGCCTAGCGGCGAATTTGCCCAGGTACTCATACCGGCCGTGGCGGCCGATCATGGCGTCCAGGGTGTTGACGACGCGGTAGCCGACGGCCCCGGGTACACCGAGCAGCAGGAGGTAGAAGACCGGCGCGACGAAGCTGTCCGTGGCGTTCTCCGCGACTGATTCCACCGTGGCCGAGATGATAAGCGGCTCATCCAATCGGCTGGTATCCCGGCCCACCAGGCTGCGCAGCTCGAACCGGGCTTCGGTAATCTTATCTTCCGTCAGCAGCCGCTTGATATTGAGGGCGGACTCCCTCAGCCCTCTGAAGGAGAACGCGGTTTTGACCAGGAGCGCGCCCACGGCGAGAGCGGCCAAGCTGCTAAAGCCTTCCAGCCGGGGCAGCAGGAAATGGACCGGCAGCGTGAAAATCGCCACGGTTAGCAGGCTGAGCAAGGCCCCGTAAACGAGCTGCACGCCGGGACGGCGGCCGTGGCCGTGTTTTTCCAGCCGCCCGATGACGCTGCCCATCCAGGCTACCGGGTGCAGCCGGAGCGGGGGTTCGCCCAGCGCCAGGTCAAGCGCCAGGGCGGGCACCAGCAAGAAGATATCCAGGTTTTCAGCCTCCGTTAAGGGCGCCGGCCGCGGCGCCGCAAGCGTTATGCAGGACCACGGGCAAGCCGTTCACCGGGTGCGTGTAGACACAGCTGTCCGCGCCGTAGACCTCTTTTACGTTGGCCGCCGTGATAACCTCGGCGGGCGTGCCCTCGGCGTAAACCCGGCCGCGGTCGATCATGACGAGACGGTCGCAGTACTGCGCCGCCAGGTTCAGGTCGTGAATCGCCGCCAGCACGGTCAGGCGGCTCTCCCGGCAGAGTCCCCGGATAAGGGACAGCATCTCCACCTGCCGCCCGATGTCCAGGTTGGCGGTCGGCTCATCGAGCAGGATGACCTCGGTCCGCTGGGCGATGACCCGGGCGATAAGGATGCACTGGATCTCGCCGCCCGAAAGCTCGTTGATCGGACGCTCGGCCAGCGCCTGCGTGCCGGTCCTTGCCATGGCCTCCCAGGTAATGGCTACCTCCTGCGGGCCTTCGCGCTGGAGAAGACCGAGGTGCGGGTGGCGGCCCAGCAGGACGATCTCGAAGGCGGTAAAAGCGCTGGGCAGGAGCGGCATCTGCGGCACGACGCCCAGCAAGCGGGCAAACTCCCGCCGCGGCACTGCATCGATATTCCGGCCGTTAAAGGTAATCATCCCCGAGGTTACCGGGACCGTCCGGCTTAATGCCCGGATGATGGTCGATTTCCCCGAGCCGTTGGGGCCGATAAGCCCGGTCAGCTCGCCCGGTTTCAGGGCGCAGGTAATGTCGTCCAGGACCGGTTTTTTACCGTACCGGACCGAGACGCGGCGCATCTCAACGGTAATCATGGGAGCATCCGCCTTCTTAATCAAATAGCTCGGGATGCAGCAGGCGCGCCATGGCCTCAAGGCCGTCCACCAGCCTCGGCCCGCCCCGGCTGGTCAGGTTGCCGTCAATCTGGTAGACGCGGTTATTTTTCCGCGCCTCGGTACCGCTCAGTCTCGCCTCGTTATTGATGAACTGGAAAGGGGCGTCTTCTCCGGTGCCGTGGCCGACGCTGGCCACCATAACCTGGGGATTGGCCTGGAGGACAGACTCCAGGCTGATGCTGGCGTAGCCGGACAGGCTGCCGGCGACATTCCGGCCGCCGGCCTGGGTCACGAGCTCATCATGCAGCGTGCCGGCGCCGCCGGCCATCAGCGGGTCCGGCCAGACCGGGTAAAAGACCGTCGGCCGCTGCTCCACGGGGAGGCCGGCTGTTTTACCGGTTACAGACTTTATCCGGCTTTGCAGGCCCTGCACCAGGCTGGCGGCCTCCTTGCTTTTGCCGGTCATGCTCCCCACCAGCGAAATGGCTTCCAGCATCTGTTCCAGGCTCTCGGCGTCAATGCCCAGCGCCGTGATGCCGCGGGACTCCAGTTGGGGCAGGACCGTCTTGATGTGTATATCGTCCACCAGCACCAGGTCGGGGGCGAAGGCTACCAGTTTTTCCAGGCTGGGATTGCTGTAGCCGCCGACGCTCGGTTTGGTCTTGGCTTCGGGCGGGTAGTCGCAGTAGTCGGTGACCCCCGCGACTTTATCGCCCAGTCCCAGGGCAAAGAGAATCTCGGTGCTGGTCGGGGCCAGCGAGACGATCCTCTCCGGGACTCTGTCAAGCCTTATCGTGCGGCCAAGCTGGTCCGTAACGCCGCCGGCCGGGGCGGGTGTGGTTTCCGGGGCCGCGCAGGCAAGAAGTGATGTGAGCAACACCGGGAGAAGGAAAAGGAACCGGATGGCGCTTTTCCGACTATTCAAATAAAAACCCCCTCAGCATATTCGACCGGGAGGGGGTTGACCCGACAAAAAAACCCTACCCTCCCGGCGGAGTGTAGGCACTTCAGGGGCTGGCGTCCTGGCTCTTGACCTCCCGGTCAATTACAGTGGCGCGGCCGCATCGGGTTTACACCGATTTGCTTTCCAGTTAGGCCCTTGCTTGCGCTCGGGCGCCCCCGCTGACCTATTCGATTTCCTGATAGCTTACTACATACCGCGGGAAAAAGCAAGGGTCAATCAAGGCGCTCATTAATCAACCCGTTTGATTAGCCGTACCCAAATGGGTAAAATATGAACCAAATACAGGAGGTTGCTTTTGACAGACGCCGTGCTGCTTGGTCGTGACCTGGGCCTGCTGCGGATCGCCGCGGCGGTGCCCGCGCTCCGTGTGGCCGACGTGGACCATAACGCTGATGCCATTATCCGGCTCATCCGCCAGGCCCGGGAAGAATCCGTGCAGGTGCTGTGCTTTCCCGAAATGGCTCTCACCGGCTACACCATCGGCGACCTGGTGCAGCATCCGGCCCTGCTTTCCCGGGCGGCGAGCGCCCTGGGCGGAATCCTGTCGGAAAGCGCCGGCCATCACATGCTTATCGTGGTGGGGATGCCCGTGATTGCCGGGGACAAGGTGTATAACGCCGCCGTGGCGCTCAGCGCCGGGCGCGTCCTGGGGGTAGTGCCGAAAACCTATCTGCCCGGCTACAAGGAGTTCTACGAGTACCGCTGGTTCGCCTCGGGCGGCGCGGCCGGCCCCGACTCGATTGAAATCGCCGGAGGCAGGGCGCCTTTCGGCGTCGATATCCTCTTTCGGCTTGGGGGGGCGGTCAATGCCCTGGCCGGCATCGAAATCTGCGAGGACCTCTGGGTGCCCCTGGCGCCTCACGAATACCAGTCCCTCGCCGGTGCCTCGGTACTTATCAATATTTCCGCCAGCAACCAGTTTCTCGATAAGCCGGAATGGCGGCGGACGATTGTGTCATCGGAGTCCGGCCGCTGCCTGGCCGCTTACTGCTACGTGTCGGCCGGCGCCGGGGAGTCATCCAACGACGTCGTTTTCAGCGGGCACGCCATGGTCGCCGAGAACGGTGTGGTGCTCAGGGAGTCCGAGCGTTACGCGGCTAAGTCGCAGCTCCTGGTATCAGACGTCGACCTCGAAAGGCTGGCCTTCGACCGCCGGGCCGCGACGACCTTCCAGGGCAAGGCCGCGGCGGGTTCGTACCGGACGGTTGCGGTGGATATCGGGGAGGCCCCCGCCACCGGTCTGCGGCGGGCGCTGGACGCGCGCCCCTTCGTCCCGGCTGACCCCGCCCGGCGCGCCGAGCGGTGCCGCGAGATATTCGCCATGCAGGTCGCGGCGCTCGGTCAAAAACTGTCGGGCGCGCGGAAGGACCGGCTGGTCATCGGTGTCTCCGGCGGGCTCGATTCCACGCTGGCGCTGCTGGTCGCGGTGAAGACCACGGACGCTCTCGGCCTGCCGCGGGGACACGTTCACGCCTATACTCTGCCCGGTTTCGGCACCACCGGGCGCACCCGGAACAACGCCGTCTCGCTGTGCCGGTCGTTGGGCGTAACCTTCGCCGAGGTTGACATAAAAGAGACCTGCGCTGCCCACCTGAGAGACCTGGGGCACAAGGGCAACGGCGACATCGTCTTCGAGAACGTGCAGGCGCGCTACCGCACCGAGTTCCTGTTTAACAAGGCGAACGAGTACGACGGCATCGTGCTCGGCACCGGCGACCTGACGGAGATAGCGCTGGGGTGGGCCACCTACGGCGGCGACCATATTTCCCATTACCACGTCAACGCCTCGGTACCCAAGACACTGGTGCGCTACCTGGTGCGCTGGGTCGCCGATGACGAGATGACCGGTTCGCCCGCACAGCCGGTGCTCTACGATATCCTCGAAACGCCGATATCTCCCGAGCTGCTCCGCCCCTCGTCGGGCGGCCTCAGTCAGAAAAGCGAGGAGATTATCGGCCCGGTGGAGCTGGCGGACTTTTTCCTTTACCCGTTTATCCGCTTCGGTACCCGTCCCGGCAAGATCCTTTTCCTGGCGAACGAGGCCTGCCGGCAGGGCCTGTTCGAGGGGCAATACACCCTGGCCGAGCTGCACCGGTGGCTGCGCAGCTTTATCACGCGTTTCTTCGCCAATCAGTTCAAGAGGACCTGCCTGCCCGAGGGGCCGAAGGTGGGTTCGGTAAGCCTGTCACCCCGGGGCGACTGGCGTATGCCCTCCGACGCGGCGCCCGCCGTGTGGCTGGCTGACCTGGAAGCCATGTACGCCAGGCTGAAAGCGGGGCAGGAAAAGCGAGAGTAAGGGGAAAGCAGGCCCCCGCCATACCGCATTTTCCCGTCGGTCCTATGCTGATTGCGGTCTGGTCTTTAACCGGGTGGTCTGAAAGCGGCAGGGCGTTTTGGAAGGTCTCCGGAGATGAAATGCCGGGACCGGGCTCGTTCAAAACCCGGCCCCGGCGGTGATTGGCTAGAGCTCTTTGCTGAGCACTTTGCTCTTCAGTATTTCCCATTCGGCGGTGGTCAGGACGCACAGGTTGCCCTTCTCGCCGATCTCAACATGGTCGTCGGCGATCTTGACAACCGGACAATGCCCCGAGCCGCACAGCTCAACAATTTTCACCACCCTTACCTCCTTCCCTGAAAGTTCGTATCAAATGCCCGTCCGACCTCCGGGCGGAATGAGCCTGAGTTAGCCTGCCGTGCCCTGCGCCCTCCGTTTGACCAGCGGGGTGATAACGGGCATCAGGATAATCATGGACAGCAGGAAGACCCAGGCCGCGCCGCCGATGCGGGCGACCCAGGTGTAATCACCCAGGATGGTAACGGTAAGGAACAGCCCGGCGGCCAGCAGCGAGATGCTGGTGTAAATCAGGGCGCTGGTTCGTCCAATGCTATTTTTCACGTCTCCTCCTCAGCCGGTCGCGTGTTCCGGCACCGGGTGCGCCGGCGGCATCTGGCTCTGCCGGCGCTGGCGTCTTATCGGCGGGATGTAGCCCCGCATGCGCAGGGTATTCAACGTTACCGAGATGGAGCTCGTCGCCATGAGCAGCGCCGCCAGCTCCGGACTGACCATCTGGGCGAAGAACGGGTAGAGCAGGCCCGCCCCGATGGGGATGGACGCCGAGTTGTAGCCGAACGCCCAGAAGAGGTTCTGCTTTATCAGGCGGAGGGTCTGCTTCCCGATCTGCAGCGCGGCCACTACGTCCATGAGGTCGTCTTTGACCAGGATGACGTGTCCCGTCTCCTTGGCGACGTCGGTGCCGGAACCGATGGCGATGCCCACGTCGGCCTGCGCCAGCGCCGGGGCATCGTTGATGCCATCGCCGACCATCGCCACAACCTTCCCCTGAGCCTGGAGGCGCTTTACCTCTTCAGCCTTGTCTTGCGGCAGAACTTCTGCCAGGGCGCGATCAATCCCAACCTCAAGCGCGATGGCCTGTGCTGTCCGCTTGTTGTCGCCCGTAATCATGGCCACTTCCAGTCCCAGAGCATGCAGGGCCTCCACGGCCTGTTTGGA
>JACPQH010000038.1 GCA_016190585.1 Chloroflexota bacterium
CGCTCATTTCGAACAACTCCTATACATCCCATTATATCCCTCTTCTTTTGGTGTCCGTTGTATTAGACCATATCATTACTCCCAAACATGGAGCGGGGGATTCAGGGGGTGAGGTTGTTAAAGGTTCACAACCAAGATTGAGTAGAACCGGACGGTGTAAACCAGGAGCACGTGGTAAATTGGTCCTGCTGAATCCTGGTTGCGCGTCAAGCGACCTCACCCCTTGTGCCCCGCTCGGGGGGTGAGGCAAGCCCGAAACCGACGCCGCCCTGCTTGGTGGTATACACGGCTCAAAAATCCTGGCCAGGTGCTGCTCGGGGATGCCGCTCGCGTTGGGTGACACCGGTGGCAGCGCCAGGGGGTACCGTGCGGCCGTTTAGAAATCGTTCATATTTCAGGCCTGTTTATTTAGGCGGCGTTTAGCGGCGGCATGGCATTCTATAGCGTAAGAACAAGGGCAGTCACGGAGGCAAAATGTTAGAAGAGCGCATCCTGGTAATAAGCGATGATCCGGAGCTCCGCGAGCTTTTGCGGCGGCACCTGGCGCCGGACAACTACCGGCTGCTGTACAGCCGGGAACGGGGCGATAATCTGGGGAAAACGGTGGACAAGGCCGCACCCAGCCTGGTGATTCTGGACATCTCCATGCAGGGCATAAGGGGCGTCGAGACCTGCCTGCGGCTGCGCCAGCTTGCCGATGTCCCGATCATCATGCTGAGCGCCTGGGACGAGGAAAAGGCGCAGGGGTTTGATCCGGCGAATGATGACTACCTGAGCGAGCCCTTTGAGTACGCCGAGCTGAAGGCCCAGGTTAAAAGCGCCCTGCGCCGCAGCATCGCCGGGTGATGCCGGGTTCCCTATAGCGTTTTTCTCGGGTGTTTCTCCACCAAGGGCAATGGCTAGAGCGAACACCCCCGTGAAAGCAGGCCCGTGCCGGAAGCGCGGGCCTGCTTTTTTATTGCTTCTTTAAATCAGGCGTCCCATGCTCTGGAGATAGAGCGTGGCGATGGTCAGCCTGGGGTGCCGGTCGGCCAGGTCGCGGCTCGCTTTGAGCTTGCCGTACATCAGGTTCAGGTGGTTCTCCACGGTCTTCACGTTGACGAAAAGCGCCTCGGCGATGGCCGTGTTGGTGTAGCCGCTGGCCAGAAGCTCGAGGATTTCGAGCTCCCTGGCGGAAAACGACTCCAATGCGGGGTGCTTGCGTCCCGGGAAAAGGGCGGATACCAGGTGCTGGTCGACCACGGTCTCGCCCCGGCCCACCGCCCGGATAATCTCGATGACCTGCTTCGTCCGGGTAACGGTCCGCCGGGAAAACAGGGCGAGGCCGCCGTTGCCGCGCGGGATTTTCCCCAGCGCCCCCGGCGCCGAAATATGCCCGAAGAAAGCCACCAGGCCGGTTTCCGGGAAGTCGGCGTGGATGCGTGCCAGCTCGTGTAAGACCGCCGTATCGGCGTTGGCCAGGCCGGCCACCAGCACCCGGGGCTTTAGGGCGCGCAGCGCTTCCCGGACCGCGCCGGCTTCAAACCTGTCCGCCATGCCGACGAGGCGCACCGGGCCGTCGGCCGGCAAGGCCTGGTACATGTAGCGGTAGATTTCTTCTTCGATGACATATACCGTGATGCTGCTGGTCGGGGTAACCGTCATTTAACTCCCGTCGGCTGAACGGCCCGGTCGGCGACCGGTCAAATATCCTGGAGATGTTTTTCGCACAGCCTACGGTGCAATCGTAGACCGGGGAGACGGGCCGGATATATGCGGTTTTGGTGGTAATCCATGCTTTTTTCGGAGGGTTTGTTGTGATTTGGTGGGGAAATATAGCAGGACTTCTGTTCCATGTGCCGGGAGAAGGGTCCGGCAGCGAATACGGGGGCTTCAGCTTGGTCGCGCGGCGCGGGAGCCTTCATCCGGCGTTCGTCCCGGGACGCCGGCGGCGCCGGCCGGGCCTTCCATAAACGACAACTGCTGCCCGGCGCCCTGGGGTCTCATGAGCCGGTAGCCGACGCCGTGCTCGTTCAGGATTAGGCGCGGGTCTTCCATGGTATCCCCCAGCTTGGCGCGCAACTGGTAGATATACCGCTTCAGTGTGCCGTTATCAATGTAGCCGGAACTGCTACCCCAGACCGATTGCTTGATGGCGTCCTGCGTAACAACCTTGCCCTCGTTACGGGCCAGGCAGACCAGGACGCGGCACTCGGTGGGGGTGAGGTGAACGGGTTGCTGGTCAACGTAGACCTCGCGCAGGGCGAAGTTTATCATGATGTTGCCGATGGCCAGGGGAGGCATGTTTTCCTCCTCCAGGTTCCGGATGCCGCTGCGCCGCAGGACGGCCCTGATGCGCGCCAGCAGGTTGGCCGGGCTGAAGGGCTTGGTAAGATAGTCATCGGCCCCGGTCTCCAGCCCGCGAAGCTGGTCAACCTCGTCACCGCGCACCGACAGGATGATGACGGGGGTATCGGAGAAGAGGCGAATCCGTTTGAGTACCTCGAAACCGGAAATATCCGGCAGGTTGATATCCAGGATGATGATGTCCGGGGACTCCTTGCCGGCGAGGTCGACGGCTTTGAACCCTTCCGGTATCGTTATAATGGCGGCGTCCGGCCAGCGGAGCTTAAAGGTCAGCGTCACGCCGCTTACTATATCGGGGTCATCCTCGACGAGCAGGACTTTCACGTTTCACCTCGTTGGTCAGCGGTACCGGGACGGAAAAGAGGGAAACAGGAAGTGCCCGTTCCGAGGTCTCCGGGTGTGGGGTAGACGGGGCGGTATCTCCTGCCGGCGACCGGGCGGGACTCTGCTGTTCCCTGCTGTGGTATACGCGGCATAATTATAACTAAGTGGATTTTCTTCGTTCGCATTATGACACCAGTGCACCGGGAATGCAAGCTTTTGTACTCGTTCCTACTCGTTCATATGATCAGTGACACTTGACCTCCTCACTTTTCTGTGTCAGGTATCGGGCTGGAGTCAGGTATTGCAGGGACTGGTGGGGGCGGACCGTGTTGTAGGTATGTTCCCATTCTAGTAGCTCCTGGCGCAGTTCGGCAAGGTCGAAAGTGCTATCCGTTACTTCATAGAACTCCTCCGTATGGGTGCGATGGGCCCGCTCTACTCCGCCATTAAGTTTGGGAGAGCGGGGCGGGAGTACAAAGAGCTTGATACCACGCTGTTGGCACTCGGCTTCGAATACGGCTGCAAACTCCGAGCCGCCATCGACCTGGATTGCCTTTACCGGAAAGGGCATCCGCTCCTGGATGGCGTCCAGGAAATGCCTGGCCGTTGCCGCGGTGGCCTGGCGATAGATGCCGATGACATTCCACTTGCAGGTGACGTCATGGGCCGTGAAATGCTTGAATACAACCCCTGGTAGCGGCCTCAGGTCTAAGGTATCCAGTTGCACCAGTTCCCCCGCCTCTTTGGCATGGTAGTCCCTGGGCTTTCTGACCGCATAGGGCCGATTTCTTGCCCGCTTACCCGCCGAGACATAGGTAAGGTGCGGCTCCTTGAGTACGCCACGTGTCTTCAGGTAGACCAGGATACGCCCCACCATGGAGGCTGACAAATGGAAGCCACCTTGTCGCAGGAGTACAACCAGCTTGTCCCGGCCCCAGCGGGGATATTGCTGCCTCATTTGCAGCACCGCTTGGACCTCCTCGGTGGTCCAGGAAGGCTTTCTCACCCGCTTGGGGCGGTGCGAGCGGTCCTCAAGGCTCGCCAGATGCCTGGGGTCATAGCGGCGCAGCCACCTGTAGAAGGTCTGCGGTGCTATGCCGAAGTGCCGGCAGGTGAGGCGGGCATTACTCTTATGACTGGCATAGTAGTCAAACCACTGCAAACGCTTGTTGGCCTCCCGGGATAAGTCGGGTATCCGTCTCAGCCGGGAAGACCCTGGTAAGACCGGTGTAGTAATATGCATGACACCATTATAGTGTCACTCATCTATCTGAACGAGAGCAGCTTTATAGCATTCTGGATATGAACTTTTTTTATAAAGCGCTCATGAAAAAAATTAAACGGCCTTTGAAAAAATATGCCCGGATTTCCGGTCCGGGGGAGGAGGGGTGATGTTGGCCTAAACAGGTCTAAACGACTTGCCGCAAAGGGCTAAAAAGGCATTGCCAGGCCGGAACGCCCGGCATAGAATAGAAAAAAAGAAATGCCCAGTGGGATAGTTGCCGCTTCTCACTGGGCACCGGGGTGAAATATGACAGCTTCCCTGTTAAGCTCGGCTGCCACCTTCAGACGCGCTTTGCCGGAAAAGTTCTCTTTCGTCCTGCTTAATCAGCTTGACCTTGTCCTTACCGTTATCGCTATCTCCCTGGGCTTCTCCGAGCTGAATCCCTGGATGAGGGGGTGGCTCGAATCGCCGCCGCAATTGCTCCTCTTCAAGGCCGTCGCCCCGCTTTTTATCGCCTGGCTCGTTCCAGGCAAGCTCCTCCTGCCGAGCATCTTGCTGCTCGGTTTGGTCCTGGGCTGGGATATCAAGGAGCTGGTGGCCGGTCTGGCCTAGCCGGCTCTCACCCCCACCCCGGCCAGCTCCCCTCCGCTCGCCGGGAATTTCCCTTCAAGCCCGCCCTGCAGCTCGCCGGTCGCTTCCAGGTAGAGACGCGCCGCGCCGACCCGCGAGTGCATGCTGTCGAAGTTGGCCGTGGTCTTCAGCTTGCTGTACATGTTGTTGATATGGTGCTCGACGGTTTTGACATCGATGCACAGGGTCTCGGCGATGGCGGTATTGGTGCAGCCCCGGGCGATCAGGCCGAGAATCTCCATCTCGCGGCCGGTGACCTGCTTCAGGAACGGCATCTCGCTCCGGCGGCTGAAAAGGGTGGCGACGAGGGCCGGGTCCAGGATAACCTGCCGCTGGCTGACAGCCCGGATAATGCCAAAGAGCTGCTCGGTGGCGTCCAGCGAATATTTGAAATAAAAGGCCAGGCCGCCCTCTCCGGTCGCCGCCATCCGCCGCAGCGTCTCGGCTTCCTCGGCGTGGCATGACATCATCAGAAGTATAACGCCCATCGATGGGTGTTCCGACCTGATGCGGTCCAGGGAGGCCATGACGTCCGGGGTCATCCGCCGGGCGCTGAACAGCAGCACATCGGGCATCAGCCGCGTGACGGCCTCTTTTAGGTCGGTCACGCCGGCATCGTGGGAGATGCCCACCAGCTCGATGTGCCTGGCCTGCCCGTCACCGGCGGCTTCTTGAAACAGGTTCCGGTACAGGCTCCGGAAAAGCTCCTGCTGTTCCACTATATAGAGCCTGACAGTGTTGCCGCTGTCCCCTATCGTCACTTCATCCTTCCTTATATGTCGTTGCGGGCGCCTGGCTGCCTGAGAACGAGTGGGGGGAGTTAAAAATCGTCTCAATTGTGGCACAGCGGCCCCGCCGGGACAATAGGTGCTGCCCCCCAATTTGATGGGGGGTGGCCCCCGGATAATCCGCGGGGCAGCACCCAGAAAACTATGGGGGCTGGCTAAGGGGGAAAATGGGCGGCAGCACGGTCGCCCTAAACAAATCCTAAACGTACACTGGGCGAGTGGAGGCTCATGTGAGGCGTACATTATTTAGATTAAATGCCCAAAAGGGCGTCACCGGCCTGGAAACGGCCATCATACTCATCGCCTTCGTCATGGTGGCCTCGGTACTCGCCTATGTTGTCCTCTCGGCGGGTCTCTTCTCCTCGCAAAAGGTCAAGGACGCCGTTCACAGCGGCCTGGAGGAAGCCAGCACCATCGAGGTTCGGGGCAGCGTCCTCGCCAGCATGTCGGACAATATCGTCACCGAGCTCTACTTCAGCGTGGGCACCATATCCGGCGCCGCCCCGGTGGACTTTACAGACACCTCCGCGGGCGCCAACAAGGTGGTCATCTCCTACAGCGACGCCTACCAGCAGGTGCCTTCCCTGGACTGGACGATGGAGCGGCTGAACAGCATCAACGATAACAACCTGCTCGAGCCTAACGAGCTCTTCCAGATAACGGTCAGCCTGGCCAAGGTTAATGACGAAGCCGAGGCCGGCGAGACGCTTACCGCCTATCGCACCTTTACGGTGGAGGTAAAGCCCCCCAGCGGAGCGGTGCTTACTATTGAGCGGACTATCCCGCCGAAAAACACCAAGCTTATTAACCTCTACTAACGTTTCCCGGTGGGAACGGATAGTCAGAAGGAGGGTATGAATTGGAAGGGTGAAATTAAGAAAGCCGACCGAATCTTGGAATAAAGGAGGAAGTACAAGGAACATGCGAAAAACATTTCTGAAACGCATCGCGCGAGAGGAGAAAGGCATCACCGGGCTGGAAACGGCCATCATACTGATCGCCTTCGTGGTGGTCGCCTCGGTGTTCGCCTACACGGCGCTCTCCGCCGGGCTGTTCTCCACGCAGAAGAGCCAGGAAGCCGTGTATTCCGGCCTGGAAGAGGCGCGGAGCACCCTGGTAGTCAAGGGCGAGGTCGTCGCCAACGGCCGGGCCGAGCTGAATGACCTCGACTTCCCGCTGGGCTGGGTGGCCGATACCGACGCCACCGCCACGCGGGAGACAACTACCAAGTGGGAAGGCAGCGGCAGCCTGAAGGTTATCGTCGGCGCCGCTATGGCCCAGAACGACGAGCCGGTCTACCGTGCCATGGAACCGCTCGACCTGACTAACGGCGATACCGTGACCTTCTGGATCAAGTCGGATGCCACGCTGGACAGCAACCTGACCTTCGCCCTGGCTACCGGCGCCGACCTGAGCGCCACAGCAACCGAGACCTATGTCATCAATACCAGCGGCACGAGCTGGGAGAAGCACTCGTTTGACCTGACCGGCGGCAACGATGACAGCGCCGCTTACTTCGGCGTCATTCTCAGCACGGACGCTGAAGGCACTTTCTATCTTGACAAGGTGATGTTCGAGGACGTCGCCAGCCTGGGCGGTATCGAGATGGTGCTCGACAACATGGAATACCCGCTGGGCTGGACGGCCGACGCCGACGCTACCATCGCCCGCGAGACCACGACCAAGATCGAGGGCAGCGCTTCCATGAGCGTGATTATCGGCGCTGACATGGCCCAGAACGACACGGCGGTCGTTCACCCGACGGCCACCAAGGACTGGACCAACGGGGACACCATCACCTTCTGGATCAAGGCGGACGCCGCCCTGGACGGCAACATCAGCTTCGTCCTGGGTACCGGTGCCGACCTGAACGCCACGGCGACCCAGACCTACGCCATCGACACCGCGGGCACCGGATGGGAGAAGCATACCGTCACCCTGAGCGGCGGCAACGATGACAGCGCCGCGTACTACGGCATCGTTCTCAGCACCGACGCCGAGGGCACCTTCTACCTGGACGGCATCGAGCTGGGCGCGGCCCTCGCCACCAACAGCGACCCCATGAAGGCCTACGCCAACCAGGTGGTCTTCACGGTAAGCAACGTGCTTGGCGGCGAGCCGGTAGACTTCACCACCACCACCGATGCGGACGCCGACGGGGTCATCAGCGACGAGGCTACCAAGAACCACAAAGTCATCATATCCTTTATGGACCAGTACCAGCAGGTCACCGATCTTACCTGGACCAAGACCGCCATCGGCAAGAACGACGGCGACGACATCCTGGAGGACGACGAGAAGTTCCAGATAACCGTGGACCTGACCAACATCAACAACTCGGCCGCCTGGGACTACCAGAAGCTGGGCGCCGTCCGCACGTTCACGCTGGAAGTCAAACCGCCCAAGGGCGCCGTCCTCAATCTCGAGCGCACTATCCCGGACAAGATCAATGCCATAATGAAGCTGGACAGCTAAAGGGAAAACGACATGAAACGAAATTCTAAAAATACAAGAACAAAGGGGGTAGATATGTTTAAAAAACTGGCGTATTCCATGCACCGGGAGGAGAAAGGTATCACCGGCCTTGAGACGGCCATCATACTGATAGCGTTCGTGGTGGTGGCCTCGGTATTCGCCTACACGGCGCTTTCGGCCGGCCT
Organism: Chloroflexota bacterium; assembly: GCA_016190585.1. The sequence continues at coordinate 7,974 of JACPQH010000038.1, forward strand.
GTTCTCGACCCAGAAGAGCCAGGAAGCCATCTATTCCGGGCTCGAGGAGACCCGCAGCACCCTTGAGATGAAGGGCGCCATCGTCGCCAAGGCGGAGACCACCGGCGCGGATGGTTACCTGAGCCAGCTCACTTTCACTCTAGCCAATGCCCTTGGTGGAGAAGCTATTGATTTCACGGTGCCAACCTCAGACGTCACGACCGGCCTGGCTGCTTCCGGCAGCAACAACGTCGTGGTCGTATCCTATATCGACAAGGACCAGCGGGTCGAGGACCTGTACTGGACGGTATCCAAGCTCGGTGATGCGGATTCGGATGACCTGCTTGAGGCCAACGAGAAGTTCCAGATAACCATCGGCAATGCCGTGGCCGGCGAAGGCGGCGGCAACCTGGTGAACGCCCTCGAGCCTAACCTGACGGTCAACAAGTCCTTCACCATCCAGATAAAGACCCCGAAAGGGGCTGTAATGACCTTCGAGCGGACGACGCCCGCCGTCATCGACAGCGTAATGAGCCTGAACTAGCGTCCAGCCCGAAACAGGAAAGGAGGAGATAAGAGATGATCACCAGGTTCATGAGAAACATTCATCGGAACGAAAAGGGTATAACCGGGCTGGAGACAGCGATCATCCTGATTGCCTTCGTGGTAGTGGCTTCGGTGTTCGCCTACACGGCGCTCTCGGCCGGCCTCTTCGCGACTCAGAAGAGCCAGGAGGCTGTCTATGCCGGGATCCAGGAGACACAGAGCACCATGGAGGTCAGGGGAGACGTCATCGCCTACAAGGGTGACGCCAATATTTCCAGCACCATCGGCAAGGTGGAGTTCACCGTCACCAATGCCATGAAGAACGGGCAGGCGATCAACCTGACCCCGCCCTACGCCCTGGCCGACGGCGCCCTGGTATCCAGCGGCCTCCAGAACCCCACCCAGATCGCGTACACGGACATGAACGTAACCATCGCAAACGCGGCCTGGACGCTGAGCTGGGCGGGGAAGCGCAGCGACGACTACCTGCTCGAGGATAACGAGAAGGCCATCATCACCGTCTGGCTGCACACCTACGACGGCGCCGACTGGGCGGCCGGCAGCAACCCGCCGTTCCTGGCGGCCAACAACGTCGACACATACCACACCTTCACTCTTGAGGTCAAACCGCCGCAGGGCGCGGTGCTGAACATCGAGCGCACCACGCCGGCGGTGCTTGACACCGTAGTCAACCTGAACTAGGCGGCCCGGGGGCGGGGAGAGGGCGGCGTCCCTACTTCCCGCCCCACCCCTGGGGGGCGTCGGTCCCCGGCCGCTTGTGAGACCAAGATGAACAGGGCGTACATCCGGCGGAAACCGATGGGGGAGGTCGGTCTTGGACAAGGTCATAACCACGGCGCTACTGGTGGTAGCGGGAGTTGTCGCGGCGATGTTTATGTTCAACAGCATGTTCCCGATCATTAACCGGTCGAGCACGGCTATGATGAGCATGGCGGGCACCATCGACGAGCGGATGAAGAGCCGGATAAGCATCGTCCACGCCGCCAACACGACCGACCTGACGACAGTTTACATCTGGGTAAAGAATGTTGGCAGCATGCGCCTGGCGGCCATCGAGAAGAGCGACCTTTTCCTCGGCCTGGAGACCGATTATATCCGGATACCCTACACCAGCGACGCCGGCGGCGGTTACCCGCGCTGGAGCTATTCGCTGGAGAACGATACCGAGTGGAAAGTAGGCGCGACCCTTAAAATAACGGTGACCTACCAGAGCTCACCGGACAGCGGCACTTATTTTGTTAAATTCATCATACCGAACGGCATATCGGATGAGTACTATTTCAGCATGTAGCCGGGGAAAATTATGGAAAACATAATTATCTCAATAGTTTCTCTGGCCCTCTTGATAGTGGGCGGCATGACCATGTCCCAGGGGTTTATCTCGACGGTTGACACCAGCCAGTCGGGATGGCAGCACCGGGACAGCCGGGAGCAGAGCATAATGCGCACCCAGGTCTCGCCCTTGAGCGCCGCCTACAACCGGGGCCAGTACATCCTGGACGTCACCCTGGAGAACAGCGGCCAGACCAAGCTCAATGACTTCAGCCGGTGGGATGTGATTATACAGTATTATGATACCTCCAATAATTACCAGGTTAAATGGCTGCCTTATACGGCGGGGACGCCGGGGAACAACCAGTGGACCGTTGAGGGTATCTACCTCAATGACGCCGCCGAGGTCTTCGATATCAACATATTGAACCCGGGCGAGCAGATCAAGCTCCGGGCGAAGCTCAGCCCCCAGGTGAAAGCCGGCAGCACCAATGTGGTCATTATTGCCACGCCAAACGGCGTCGCCGCCTCGGCATTTTTCTCGGGGAGCTAAGGTAGAACATGGCAGCGAAGCAAAAGCCGGAAAAAACGAAGAGCATAGCGGGTAAAGCCAGCCGCGGGCGGGAGTCCCTGAGCTTCGACCTGCTTTACCAGCTTTCCTATATGTCCGTCATCGCCTCGGCGGGCGTACCGCGCGACCTGATCTTCCAGAAGTCGTCAAGGATACCCTGCTCCACGGCTGATTACTTCCAGAAGATCGAATCCACCTGCCGCAACCTGAAGTATGATTACGCCACGGCCTGCCGCATTGTCGGCGAGGACGCTAAAGATGAGCCGATCAAGGCGCTTCTGCTCCGGTTCTCCAGCTCGCTCGTCTCCGGAGAGCCGGAAGCGGACTTCCTGACCAGGGAAGCCGCCGTCCAGGCCGAGGCCTATGAGAACGAGTACAACCGTAAACTGGAAACGCTCAAGATGTGGACCGACGCCTATGTCTCGCTCATCCTGTCGGCGGTGCTCGTCATCGTCATGGGTATCGTCTCCACCATGGTCTGGAAAACCGATACCGCCTTCATTGTCGGTCTGGCGCTGACGGCTCTGGCCACCACCTTCCTGGGCCTTTACCTTATATACCTGATGTCCCCGCGGGAGTTCGTGGCGCTGCGGCAGCCCAGCTCGGTGGAGCAGAGGCTAATCAACAAGTATTTCAAAATAGCCGTGGCCGCGGCGCTGACGCTCGGCGTGCTCCCGATGCTCGTCTCGACCCAATGGGGATGGTCGCTGGTCGTTATGGCGACGGCGGTGATGCCGCTCGGGATAGTAGCCACCCTGGACGACCGGAAGATCAGCCGGCGGGACATGGAGGTAGGGCCGCTCCTGAGGTCTCTCGGCGGCGTTGCCGGGGCCATGGGCACTACGGTAAAAGAGGCCGTCGCCCAGATAGACCTGAAGGCCATAAACGTGCTCAGGCATGAGGTCATGACACTCTACCGCCGGCTCCACGCCGGCATCAGCACCCACATCTCCTGGCGCCGGTTTATCGAGGAATCGGGAAGCGAGCTCATAAAGAGAAGCGTGGGCATGTTCTGCGACGCCATCGACCTGGGCGGCGAGCCGGAAAAGGCCGGGTATCACGCCTCGCTCTTCGCCGAGAAGATCGCCCTGCTCCGGGCCAGGCGCCGGACGGTCGCCTTCCCTTTCCACTGGCTTTGCCTGGCCATGCACGGCGCCATCGCGGCCCTGCTTACCTTCGTGACCGAGGTCATGACCATTTTTGGCGGGATGGTCGCCAGCGCCCAGAAATCGATGCCGAGCATATCCGGCTCAGCCGCGGCCAGTTCCGTCTTCGGCTTCAACTTCAGCGGCCTGGTCCTGATGAACCGGCTGGTGCTCCCGCTGCTGCTGGCGCTCACCCTGACCAACGCCCTGGCCCCGACCATCGCCGAAGGCGGCAGCAGCTACAAACTTCTTTTCAACCTGGCGCTCACCGCGGCCGTAACCGGGATAAGCCTGGCGGTGCTGCCCTCCCTGGCGCAGGCGATTTTTAAATCTATTCAGATGTGAGGGGAAAGAGATGCAGATAGAAGAACGACTAAAGGTCCTGGAAGAGGAGTTCAGCACGGTCAAGCTGGAGCTTCAACAGGTCTTGCTTGATATCCGCGGCTATATCATGGACTCTTTCAACCCGCTGGGCGGCATCTCAGGCCGGCGCGGCCGGGACGAAGGCTCCGGGGCAGGAGGACCAAATGGATAGCAGTCAAAGGATGCAGGTTCTTGAGGAAGAGTTCAACATCATGAAGGTGGAGATGAAGGAGGCGCTTACCAATGTGCGCGATTTCCTTCTTTCCGCAAAGATACCGGCTGCCATCCAGGAAGTGGAGCAGGAGTATGACCACACTTCTCTTACGGTAACCAAGAAGCTCCCCTCGGGGCCGGACGAGGACGAACAGGAGAGCCGGGCGCCGAAAGAGAAAGATTTGAAACCGCAGGCTAATGAGCACGTTGAAGAGACCAAGAACGTACCGGAGGTGCCACCGACAATGGCTGGAGAATTAAATGGGGCCGCGGCCCGGGCGAATGTCCTGGCTAATCTGATTAGCTGGGTCAGCGCCGCCAAAAAGGAGATAGGCCAGGAGCAATTGCCGGAGTTCCTGGATGTTTACGGCAGCATCGGGCAGCTTTCGCCGGAGCTCAGGCAGCTTATTTTACGGCTGTCCGGCGTAGTCGATGATGAGTTCTGCATAAGCTCAAGCAATCGCAGCCGGCTTATCCTGGAACTGCACGGTATCCTGTCCGGGGCCAGCCTGCCGGTAGTGCCGCTGAGGAACAGCAACGGCCGCGGCCAGACGGTCGATAAAGGTGCGGCGCCGGCGAGTCTGAAGCTGATGGTGTCCGACGGCAGCGGCAATAACAACGAGTTCACGCTGAACCTGGCCGCCATGAGCAAAGAGGCCTAGCGGGGGAAGTGATGGGAGAGAAAAAGGTATCTGATGCCAACCTTATCCTGACCGGCGTAAGGGAGATCGATGAGAAGCTGGGCGGCGGTATTCCGGCCGGCTCCCTGGTGCTTGTAGACGGCCAGCCTGACGCCGGCAAGAGCGTGCTCTGCCAGCACCTTGTATACGGTGCGCTCCATTCCCCGGGGAACGCCATCGTTTACTATACCACGGAGAACACGGTAAAGAGTCTCATCAGCCAGATGGACTCTCTTTCCCTGTATACCCTGGACTATTTCCTGACCGACCGGCTTCGTATCTACCCGGTGATCCTGCGCCAGGACTTCAGGAACGCCGCGAGGCCGCTGCACTCCCTCGTGGAGAACATATCCCGGCTGGACAGAAAGATCAACATGGTTATCGTGGATTCGGTAACGCTGCTCATGAGCCATAGCGACGCCGTCTCCACGGTGGACTTCTTCTGGGCGTGCAAGGGGCTGTGCGAGCTCGGCCGCTCCATCATCCTGGTGGCCCATTCGTACTCCTTTGAGCAGGAAACGCTGTCGCGGGCCAGCTCGCTTTGCGATGTTCACCTGCGGCTGCGACTTGAGGAGGTGGGCACCCGGCTGATAAAGGTGCTGGAGGTCCTGAAGGTCCGCGGCGCCAACCGGCCTACCGGCGAGATCGTGAGCTTTGAAATCGAGCCCAAGATAGGCATGAGAGTCATTCCTTTTTCCCGGGCCAAGGTGTAGCGCCATGATCATGATGCCGTTTGACCTGAAAGAATGCTCCCGGGAATGCGGGTCGGAGTGCAGCGCCAACCTCGCCGGCTGCCCCACCTACAACCGGCTCCCGGAGCCGGTGCAGCAGCTTTGCCAGTCGAAGCTCTACCTGCTGCGGTATCTGCATCATCTCGACCAGACGGGGATCGCGCTCCCGGAATACCATGACAAGCTGACCCGCAGCCAGTCCGGCAAATCGCCGAATATCCTCTACCAGGTCGACGACGACGAGTTCGTGCACATCCTGCCGAACCCAGAGGACATTCGCAACCACTACATCATCGTAGTGCCGAGCCTGGGTGAACCGACGGACGGAGTTCTTGACGCCCTGGAGGAGCGCCTGGCCGACCACGTCAAAAACCTGGAATACGATCCCGAGCAGGGCAGCCTTGTCAATGTTCTGCTTGAGCTGGTCGACGAGCTGGTGCTGGTCAAGGGCGGCAAAAGCGCCGACCGGACCAGGACCGCGGCAGGCAAGGATAACGGAGAAAACGGGATAAACACCGGGCAAAAGAAGGCGGGCGGCATGCTGAAACCCGGCCGGAAGATTAAGGACAGGATCGTGGTGACGCCCGTCCAGTACCAGAGCCTGAGGCATACCTTGCGGTGCCGGCTGGAAGGCCTGGGCATCCTGGAGCCGATGATACGCGATCCCTACATCGAGGATGTCTCCTGCTCCGGCGTGGGCAACATATTCGTCGAGCACAAGATTTTTAAAGGCCTCAAGGCCAGCATCGGCTTCCAGGACTGCGATGAGCTGGACAAGTTCGTTATCCAGCTCGCGGAAAGCATCAAGCGCCCGGTAACCTTCCGCCAGCCGTGCGTGGACGCCTCGCTGCCTGACGGCTCGCGCATCAACATCGTCTACGGGGTCGATGTGTCCAAGCGCGGCAGCAATTTCACCATCCGCAAGTTTTCCCAGACCCCGATGAGCGTTATCGAGCTTATCCAGCTCGGCTCCCTGAACTACGAGATGGCCGCCTATCTTTCGCTGATGCTGCAGCAGGGGATGAACGTCTGGGTCTCCGGCGAGACGGCTTCCGGCAAGACGACCCTGCTTAACGCCCTGACGGCCTTCGTGCCGCCGGACGCCAAGATCGTGAGCATCGAGGACACCGCCGAAATCCAGGTGCCCCACCCCAACTGGATACGCGGCGTCACGCGCGGCACCGCCAACGACTCCAAGGCGTCCGAGGTTTCCATGTTCGACCTTCTGAAAGCCGCGCTGCGGCAGCGCCCCAACCTGATCATCGTGGGCGAGATTCGCGGCGCCGAGGGCGCCATCGCCTTCCAGGCCATGCAGACGGGTCACGCCTGCATGAGCACCTTTCACGCCGCCTCGGTCACCAAGCTGGTACAGCGGCTTACCGGGAACCCGATCAGCGTACCCAAGACCTACGTGGACAATCTCAACGTGGTCATCATCGCTCAGGCGGTCCGCCTGCCCAACGGGCGGTCGGTGAGGCGCATCACCAGCATCAACGAGATCGTGGGTTATGACTCGGTCTCCGACTCCTTTTCGTTCATGGAAGTCTTCACCTGGAACCCGTTTGAGGACGCCTTCATTTTCAAGGGGCACATGAACTCGTTCCTGCTCGAAGAGAAGATCGCGCCGAAGCTGGGCGTCAGCCACGAAAACATAAGAAAGATATACAGCGAAATAAAGCGGCGCGCCGAGGTATTAAAGAAGATCCAGGCCCAGGAAATTACGGATTTCTATAATGTCTACGCCGTGTTGAGCAAGGCTTACCGGGAAGGACTATTCCGCTAGGAGGAACAAAATGAGCAACAGCAGCATCCTGCAGAAGTTATTCGGCGCCAGGAACGGCGGCGCGCCGAGACCGGGCGCGGGGGTAAGCTACCCCGACGTTCCCGAAGTACCCGCCTCCGGGACACCCCCGGAACCGGTCGAGAAAACCGCCGAGGCCCTGCTGCAGCCCGTGAGCCTGGCCGAGCGGCCGCCGGAGGCCCAGGTCACGGTATCGCTGACGGATATCATGCTGCCGACAGTCCCGTCCCCGGAGCCAGGCGCCGGGCCATCCCCGGGCGCTGGGGACGCCTTCAGCGATCTTTTCGAGCACCATGATGATGAGGATGACAAGGCGCGCAGCATCTTGCTCAGCTCGCTGCCCGCCGTAACCATGCAGGACGTGCTTCAGGCAAGCGAAACGGTAAAAGCATTACTGGTCCAGTGGCAGCGGGACCTGGTCGCCACGGACAAACATTAGGAAAAATACGATTTGTGGTCCCGGTAAGGAGGCGCCCGTGAACCGTCAAGACAGGGCAGAAAAACTGATCAACCCGCACATATGGCGCATATCCATCGTTCTCCTGGCGTGCATCCTGATCTACTATATCCCCGTCCTGGCCGCGGTGGCGGGGAATGCTCCTGTGGAGTTCTTCCTGCTGCGGCTTCATAACCTGTGGGGGCTCGACTTTTACGCGATGATATTCTTCGCACCCGTGGCTTACGCCGCTTATGTGCTCGGCATTAGGGGGGCTATGATTACCACGGGGATTGCCATGCTCGCCATGCTGCCCTACTCGTTAATGGTCGCTCCCTACCCGAACGCCATCTCCCGGCCGATAGGCTTCGCCCTGATTCTGAGCGCCATCGGGGCGTCAATAGCCATCCTGCAGGAAGGCGACGAAGAGCGCCGCCGGAACACCCGGGAGCTCAAGTGCCTCTATGACATCGGACGGGCCGCGGAAAAAAGCGGCGGTATCCAGCGGTTCCTGGCCGCCGTCGTCGAGATTATACCCGGCGTGATGCCTTATCCCCGGGCGGTAAAGGTGCGGGCCTTATGGAAGGACATCGTCGTCGAGAGCCCCGGTTTCCATGCCTGCCGCAATCACATCACACAGGAGCTTCTCATCAGCGGGGAGGCGGCCGGGAGCATCGAGGTGCATCTCCCCTACCACTCGCCTTCCCTGAAAAAACAAGGCTTCCTGATGAAGACCGTCGCCGAGCGGGTAAGCGGGGCGGTCCAGACGCTGCAACTGGAGGCGTCTCTCCACGAGTATTACGAGCAACTGGAAACGACGGTTGAGGAGCGCACCCGGGACCTGAAGCAGGCTCAGGAAAGGTTGAGACTCCTCTCCAATACGGTGAAAAGCGCTACCGACGGCATTGTCCTGGCCGATATGGAGGGAAATATTACCTTCGCGAACGAGGCCAGCAGCCGGCTGTGGGGCTACGCCGCGGACGAGATTACCCGGATGCGGCTTCCCCGGCTTTACCCGGCCGAGGCGAGACCCCCTGTGGAAACCGAGGTCATTCCCGTCGCCAAGAGCGGGCCGTGGAGCGGCGAGCTCATGGCGCTGGGCAAGAACGGCCGGGCCTTTCCGGTCCAGGTGACCATCTCCCCGGTGCGGGACGAAGACGGCAAGACGCTGGCGATAGTCGCCGTTCACCGGGACATCACCGAGACGAAGACCATGCAGGACAAGCTGCTGCGCTCCGAAAAGCTGGCGGCGGTCGGCGAGCTGGCTTCGGGCGTCGGCCATGAGCTGCGCAACCCCCTCAATGTTATCCGGAACTGCGTCTACCTGCTGGATGTCAGCCTGAACGGGCACGCCGACGAGGACGTGTCCCGGGCGCTGCACGTGCTCAATCAGCAGGTGGACATCGCCAACAAGATAATCACCGACCTCCTTGATTTCACGCGGGTCAGGGCGCCGTCACCGGTCAGGCTAGAGCTTATCGGGCTGATAAAAGAAGCGCTTTCCTGGCAGACCATCCCGCAGGAGGTTTCCGTGAACATCGGCGCCAAAGGAGATTCCCCGGTCGTGCTGGCCGATGCGGAACAGATCGGCCGGGCCTTCACCAATATCATCGCCAACGCCGTTCAGGCGATGAGCAGTCAGGGAGAGCTCAGGATAAACACGGGTATCGAAGGGGGGTTCGCCTGGTCCCGGTTCGAGGATAACGGCTGCGGCATATCCGAGGGCCAGATGGACCGGCTTTTTGAGCCGCTGTTTACCACCAAGCCCCGGGGAGTCGGCCTGGGGCTGGCTATATCCAAGCGGCTTATCGAGCAGAACAGCGGCACCATCGAGGTCGAAAGCTCGGCGGGCAAAGGCGCCGCCTTTACCGTGAGGCTCCCGCTGGTGGCCGGGGAGGAGGTCGTCAATGCCGCCGCCTAGCGTCCTGGTGGTTGACGACAATCCCGAGCTGGTCAATACCTTTTTGCTTATCCTGCGGCGCTGGGGGTACCAGGTGGAGCCGGCCGGGGACGGGATGGCCGCCCTGGAAAAGTTCGAGAAACGAAAATACGACGTCGTCCTGATGGACATGGTGATGCCCCGCATGAACGGCCTGGAGGCTTTTGAGAGGATACGGGAGGCCGACCCCTCGGCGCGGGTCATTCTGATGACAGCCTACTGCGAAGAGGAGTCGCTGCAGCAGGCCCGGGAGGACGGCATATTCCAGACCGTACCCAAACCGGTCGATCTGAAACTCCTGGCGGACTTGCTGCGGGACGCCACCTCGGACCACCGCGTGCTGGTGGTCGATGACAACCCGGAGTTCTGCCAGAGCCTGGCCAGAGCCCTCGAGGTAGCCGGTTTCCGCGTTGAGACCGCGCAGGACGGGAACGAAGCGGTGGCGAAGGGTAAGGCGAAGCGCCCGACCGTGGCCCTGGTCGACCTCAGGATGCCGGGCATAAACGGGCTTCAGACCTATCTCAAGCTCAAAGAAAATAACCCGGAGCTGGTGGGCATCATCATGACGGCTTACCGGGATGAGGCGCGGGACCTGGTATCCCGGGCGATTGCCGCCAAGGCCGCCGGCTGTCTTTACAAGCCCTTCGACGTATCCCAGGTAATCGCGCTGGTGAAGTCCAATGCCGGTTGATGTCATGCCTGCCCGTGAGACCAGGAAGCATATTCTCCTGGTGGACGATGACCGGGGTTTCCTCGAGGTGACCCAGATAATTCTCCGCCGGGAAGGGTACGATGTCGCCACGGCGCCAACAGGACGGGAAGCGCTGGACAGCGCCGGGGAGAAGGACTTTAACGCCGTGGTGCTGGATATCAGCCTGCCGGACGCCGACGGCACCGAGCTCCTGTCGCGGCTGCTGGAGAAATCGCCGGCGCTGGTGCCCATCATGCTGACCGGCCGCTCCTCGGTGAGAAACGCCATTGACTCTCTGAACCACGGCGCCTTCGCCTACCTGGAAAAGCCGGTGGAACCCAGACACCTGCTGTCGGTAATCAAACAGGGGCTGGAGAAGCAGCGGCTGATTGTCGAGCGCGGCCGCCTGCTCGAGGAGCTGGAGCGGAGCAATCGTGAGACCCGGCTGCTGCTGAGGGTGTCGCGAGCCGTCGCCCGGTCGCTTAATCCTGAGCGCATCATCGCGGCGGCGCTGGACGCCTTGCAGCCGGATATGGGCGAGTACGCCATTCATGTCAACCTCGCCGGGGACAATTACCTGAAACTGGCCGGCCAGTACGGTCTTTCCGACATGGTCAAAACGGCCTTGAACGCGGTACCCGTCGAGGCCGGCGTGGCCGGGGCCGTCTTTCGCAACGGCCTGAGCATCGAGGCGGCGCCGGGGTCGGAAGATGGCGAAATCCCGCCGGCCCTGGCCGGTGAGGGTTACCGCTGTTACGCGGTGGTGCCGCTGACGGCCGGCGGCGAGCGACTGGGCGTTATGGGCTTCGCTTCGAGATTACCGGTCTTGCCGCGCACCCTTGATACGCTGGCGGCGGTCGCGCACGAGCTTTCCATCGCCATCAGAAACTCGCAGCTTTACGAGGAAGCCTCGAGCGCCCGGGCGCTCCGGGAGCTTGACGCCATGCGCAGCAAGCTATTGGCCAACGTATCCCACCAGCTCCGCGCGCCGCTGGCCGTTATCAAGGGGTACGCCTCCAGCCTCCTTCAGACGGACGTCACTTTCGATATTAAAACCCTGCAAGAGTTCCTGGTGGCCATCGACCAAGAAGCCGACAGGCTGGCCCGGCTTATCGACGAGATGCTGCTCATGTGCCGCATCGAAAAGGGCGCCCTTGAACTGAGGAGAGACTATTACGCCGTCAGGACTGTCGTGGAGTCGGTTACCGAGCCGCTGGCCAACCTGACCCTGAGGCACCGGCTGTGTGTCGATATCGCGCCGGGCCTGGCGCCGGTATATGTCGATATCAAGAGAATCGGCGAGGCGCTGGTCAACTTGGTGGAAAATGCCGCCAAATATTCTCCGGAGGGCACCGATATTTGTCTCGCGGCCGGACAGGATGCGGACAGGGTCGTCTTCACGGTCAGCGACCAGGGCTGCGGTATCCCGCCGGAGTGCCGGGAGAAGGTCTTTGAGAGATTCTACCGCGTTCCCGACCCGGCGGTGCAGGCGCGGCCAGGCACCGGGCTGGGGCTAAGCATCTGCCGGGGAATCGTCCGCGCCCACGGCGGTGAGATCTCCGTCAGGGGCCAACCCGGCGGGGGTTCCGAGTTCTCCTTCTTCTTGCCGCGCGGCGAACAACGGTCCCGGGAGGCAGCGTGGACAGGCTGAATATACTGGTCGCCGATGATGACCCCGCTATCTTGAAGCTGCTGTGCTCCAATCTGAAAGCCAGGGGGTACGAGGTCACGGCTGTCGACAGCGGGGACAAGGCCCTGGTCGTCGTCGAGGATAAACTGGTGGACCTGGTCATCCTGGACATCATGATGCCTAAAGTGAACGGCATCGAGGTCTGCCGCCGCATCCGGGAGTGGTCGCAGGTCCCCATAATAATGCTCAGCGCCTGTGGCGAGGACAGCGACAAGGTGCAGTGCCTTGACCTGGGCGCCGATGATTACCTGATGAAACCGTTCAGCATCGCCGAGCTTGTCGCCAGGGTCAAGACCGCGCTGCGCCACTCCGGTACCGCCCGCGTGACCGGCGGCCCCCCCGCCCTGGTCTCGGGTGAAATGGAGATTAATTTCGCCCAGCGGCGGGTCACCGTGCGGGGCAGCGACTTGAAGCTTACGCCCACCGAATACATTCTGCTGCAGTTTCTCGCAACCCACGCCAATAAGGTGATTACACACACCATGCTTCTGCAAAAGGTCTGGGGACAGCAGTACTATTCCGAGAGACAGTACCTGCATGTCTTCATCAGCCGTCTGCGCCGGAAGCTTGAGCCTGACCCGGAGAACCCCCGGTTCATCATCACGGTCCCGGGGGTCGGTTACTGCCTGTCATGCCCCGCATGAGGCTGACCACTCGTGTTCCGCCTTTTGCCTTTGTTCCCCCGGCATAACCCGGTCCGCCACTTTCATTCTCCAATGCACCTTCAGCCCGGTTAACATCTACTTGACGAACGACGTTAAAGCGCCATATCATTCAGCCAATATGGCCGCGAGGTAAGGCTATGAATGACGAGATACAAACCGTAATACAATCGCTGGTAAAAAATGAATTCGACGTACGCTACGCAGAGAATTCCGACGCCGCTCGTCAAATAATCCTGGACATGATCCCGGACGGAGGCGTAGTTGGAGTTGGCGATTCGGTAACGGTAAGACAACTAGGCGTTTTCGAAGCTTTGCAGCAGCGGGGGACGCCAGTTATCAATCCTTGGGCCAGCGAAGAAAAACCGCTAACGTGGGCAGAAGTTTTTGACATGATAAGGAAGACCCGGGACAGCGACGTGTTCCTGACCGGCAGTAATGCGGTAACTCGCGATGGCAAGATAGTGAATACTGACATGACCGGCAACCGGGTAAGCGCCATGATATACGGCGTACCTTTGGTGATTCTGGCCATCGGCCGGAATAAGATAACTAAAGACGTCGCCCAGGCATTAGACCGACTTAAAAATATCGTCGCGCCAGAACACTGCCAAACCAAGGCCAGGAAGACCCCTTGTGCGGTTACGGGGAGATGCACTGACTGTAATTCAGCGCAAAGGATTTGCCGCGTTACGACAATAATGGAGAAAAGACCTTTCCAGACTGATATAAAGGTGGTGATGATTGACCAGGATCTCGGACTATCCTGGAATCCGGATTGGGATAGGGACAGGATTGAAGCAATCAAACGCAATTATAAGGCACTCACCAGGCCTCGCCGATTGCCCGATTAAACCGCTGGCCCTGCCCTTGCCAAGCTGGCAACCGGAAAGGGCTCTTGTTTCCTTATCTGGACCGGGTGTAGAATAGGCCGGATTCAGACGGACTTGTATTTAAGGGAAGGGTGTATTGGCTTTTAAGGCTCCGGTGTGACGGGATTAATATTTCAGATGAGCGTTTCCAGCGCAATAAAATCTAAGTTTTCAGGAGGCTTTCATGAAGTGGTTAGCTGACAAGACGACCGCCGAGAAGATCGCGGAAGCGCAGGGGAAGCGGGAGCGGATTCTCCAGATGGGGAATACCAGGCTGATCGAAGAGCGGCACCAGAAGGGGCAGATGTCGGCCAGGGAAAGGGTCGAGTACTTTTTTGACCCCGGCACCTTTACCGAGGTAGGGCTGTGGGTGAAACCCAGGTCAACGGACTTCGGCATGGACAAGAGGGAGGTCCCGGCGGAAGGGGTCATAACCGGATTTGGCAAGGTAAACGGCCGGAACGTGATGGTGGCCAGCCAGGATTTCACGGCGATGGGGGGCAGCGCCGGGGAGTATCACTGCCTGAAGTACGCCCACGCCATTGATTTCGCCAAGATGAAGGGCTTCCCCTTTGTCAGCATGATCGACTCAGGCGGGCTCCGGTTCCAGGAAGGCATGGACGCGATGGAGGCCTACAGCGTTCTCTTCCGGGCCCAGAACCTGGCTTCAGGGATAGTTCCTGAAATCGCTCTGTTGATGGGACCCTGCCTCGGCGGTCATGGCTATCTGCCCGTCATGCATGACTTTGTCATCCAGGTCAAGGAGACCGGCTATCTGGGCATCGCCGGTCCTGCCGTGGTTAAAGCCGAGATCAGCGAAGAGATCGGGCTCGAAGAGCTGGCCGGCTGGAAGGCTCATGCCATCAAATCGGGACAGACGCATGTGGTTGCCGAAAACGACAAAGACTGCCTGGACAAGGCCAAAGAGCTACTATCCTTCCTGCCGTCGAACAGCAAGCAGGCGCCGCCCTGCATCAAGACCAGCGACGACCCCGACCGGATTATCGCCGAGCTGGATACTATTCTTCCCGAGAGGCAAGACCAACCCTGGGACATGCACAAGCTTATATCGAGGATTGCTGATGACGGCAAGTTCTATGAGATCCTGCCCTACCATGCCAGGAACATCATCACGTGCTTTACCAGGTTCGGCGGGCGTCCGGTGGGCATCGTGGCCGGTCAGCCGATGGTGATGGGGGGAGCCCTGACCGTGGACGCGGCCGACAAGGGCGCGCGCTTCATCAGGTTCTGCGATATGTTCAATATCCCGCTGCTCGCCCTGCACGATTCCCCGGCCATGATGGTAGGCTCGGAGCAGGAGTGGAAGGGGATCCTGCGGCACGGCGTCAAGCTGCTTTATTCCTGGTCGAATGCCACGGTGCCGCTGATCGCCGTGAGCGTGCGGAAGGCTAATGGCGGCTCTTATCATGGCATGCTTAACAAATCCATGGGCGCCGACTTCTTTTTCGCCTGGCCCACGGCCACCATGTTCGGCGGCACGGCCGCGGCGGCCGCCAGCATCGTCTGCGCCAAAGAGATCAGAGAGGCCCCGAATCCCGAAGAAGTCAGGATTAAGCGGACAACGGAGTTCAAGGAGCTCTGGGAAAATCCCTATCGCGCCGCCGAGCGCGGCTATGTCGATGATATCATCACCCCCCGCGACACCAGGAAAATGGTCAACCGGGCGCTCGACGCGCTGGCCGACAAGATAGTCGCCATGCCGGCGAGAAAGGCTTACAACATCACCCTTTAACAACCGGGCTCTCCAGGGTGCCATGTAGCATCGAGGCGTCCGTGTCCCGGTACGGGCCGGGGAAAGGATGGTTTGCCGGCCGCACCCCGCAGGGCTCCATCAGGCTGGTGAATCACCGGATGTAACGATACGGAGGGTATAGAGTGGAAATTACGTTGCCCGAAGACATGAAACAGCTACAAATGCTGGTGCGCAAGTTTATCCAGAAAGAGCTTTTACCCATCGAAAAACAGGTGGAAGAGCTTGGGGAGTTTCCCGAGGAACTGCGCCGGCCGCTCAAGAAGAAGGCCATCGACCTGGGACTCTGGAACGTTGCCATGCCCAGAGAGTACGGCGGCGGCGGTGTGGGCTATCTCGGCTGGGTCCTGATTAACGAGGAACTCGGGCACGTCAGCACCGCCCTGGGGGCGCGCGGCGGGATTATCGGCGGGCCGCGCACCGGCAGCGGGCACGGCAGCGAGTTCAGGTTTGCCACCCAGGAGCAGATTGACAAGTATTTCCTGCCGATGCTGCGTGGGGACAGGGAGATGTTTGTCGCCCTGACGGAGGCCAACGCCGGCTCTGACCTGGGCAATATCGAGACTAGGGCCATCAGGAACGGCGACAGCTATGTGTTGAACGGGACCAAGCTTTACGTGACGGCCATTGATGTCTCGGACTTCGGTCTGGTGCTGGCGGTTACCGATTGGGAGAAGCGGCGTAAAGGCGGTTTTACCTGCTTCATTGTTGAGAAAAACACCCCGGGCCTGATTCTCAGCCGGCAGCTGCCGATGATGGGCCGGCGCGGGCTGCATTCCTACGAGGTCAGTCTTGAGAACTGCGTCGTGCCGGCGGCCAATATCTTGGGACAGCTCGGGCAAGGGCTGGAGGTGGTCGGCGCCGAGGTCAACGGGCTGCGCTTGGCCGGCGCCGCGGCCAGCCTGGGCACCGCCGAGCGCGCCGTCGAGATGGCCAAGAGCCATGCCAAAGAGCGGATTACCTTCGGCCAGCCGCTGGCGCAGAGGCAGATTGTCCAGCAGATGATCGCCCGCGCCGAGGTTGATATCTATGCCTCAAGGCTCATGCTTTACGACGCGGCGATGGACGCCGACCAGGGCAAGGATGTCACCCTCAAGACGATGATGGTCAAGACCTTTGTTACCGAGATGGCGATACGGCACGTCGACCGGGCGATGCAGATACACGGCGGCCTGGGCTATTCCAAGGAATACCCTCTGGAAATGATGTACCGGGACACGCGCTTACGCACCTTGACCGAGGGCGCGACCGAGATACTCGAATGGACCATCGCCCGTAATTTGCTGCGAAGCTGAGGTTGTTTACGCGAACAAGGCAACTAAGATAGAAGCCTACTTGGCCAAAATACCCCTTCTCCGGCTATGTACTCCGTTCAACTCACCGGAACACAGTGGGCTGGGTCCAGGAGCCCAGCCCACCGCGGAGATGGAGAAATGAGGGAGGACCTATTTTAGTTTTCCGAATTCCTGCTCTACTTCAGTAGGGTAGGAGTACTGTCTTTCCGGAAGCCTGTTAAAAAACATCATCACGTCTTCCGGTGCCCCGTTAGACCTGGCGGTTTCGATAATTTTATGTTTGTCGGCCGGGAAATCTATGCCTTTCAGATACATGGCCATTTGCGCGGCGCTCACTTTATGATGTTCCATCGATTCTGTTCCTCCTTCGGTTTTTCCTGGATTGGCAGACCCTTGGTTCAGTATCTGCTGGACTTAATATATCTCGCAGAGCAAGCAGAGCGACATTCGTAAATTTACCTATTTTTGATGGTTGCCGAAAGCTAAATATATTCGAGATGTTAGGTAAAACCAGAGCTTGCACGTTCTGAGCCGGCCCGGGCCCCAGTGTTGGGCAGACCTTCAGCGGGAAAAAGGAACCGGGGAAGAGCTCACGCGGCAATCTGACAGCAACCAGGATTGGGTAGCATGAACCCTGCCTGAGCTTGACTTACGCCGGATACCATTGTATCCTTAAAATCCAATTAAGATAAAAGCCCCGCGACGCTCGATTCGGGACTCGCCAGCCACGAGCGCGATTCGCAACAGATGAGTTTATGGGGAGAATATTTTTTAAAAAACTCCTGCCGTCGGGCTTTACGGTGCTGTCTCTCAGGAAAAGAATCACCCTTATCATCCTGGCCTGGACCGCGTTATGTCTCGGCATATTTAGCTGGCTCGGCATCAGAGCGGTCAATGAAAACATCGAGAGAACGCTTGAGGAAAGACTCCTGATCGCCCGCGTGGTCGCCGATTACATTGATGAAACCCTGGCCCACCTGGTCCTGCAAGTCCGGGGCGCGGCCAGCTCCACCCGGTATCTGCCGGCCGGTGAGGAGTTCCATGATATAGCGGAGACCGTTATCAGCCAGCTCGCGGAGTCAGGCATACGGGTGCAAAATATCTACCTGGTCGGCCCGGATGGCAGGGTTAGGCTGAGCGAGCCGGAGAGCGCTCCGGCCGCCGGCGTCGACCTCTCCTTCCAACCGGATATAGCCGCCGCGCTGAACGGCGGGGAAGCGGTCTCCGATATTGTATCGAACCCCGTCGACAAGACGCCCGTAATATTTATCAGCGTCCCGGTTTCAAATCAAGCCGGGGCGACCATCGGCGTGCTCGCCGTCGCTATTGATCTGGCCCAGTCAACCGTGGCCGCCTTCAGCCAGGCATTAACGATAGGTCAAACCGGGTATACCGAGATTGTGGATGGCAACGGCATCGTCCTCGCCCGGACAAGACCGGCGCGGCCCCCCGCCGCGTTCGAACAGAGTGAATACCCGGAAAAATTCGCCTCGCTCATCGCTAAGGGTAATGCCACCGTCAGCGTTTGCCACCGCTGTCATGAAGCCAGGGCGGCGGTGGAACGGAGCCGCGACGTGATTGCTTTCGCGCCCACCAGCAACGCTACCTGGGGTGTCGCCATCCGGCAGACGGAAGAAGAGTCGCTGACTCCGGCGATGCAACTGAGGCAACTGATGCTGCTGCTGGGGCTGGTCATCATCGCCAGCGCCTTCGCGGTCGTCTGGGTGGCCATGCTGGGCGTCGTCAGGCCGATAAACACGCTTACCGCCGCGACGAAGAAGATCGCCGCCGGTGACTTTAGAGCGGTAATACCCTTCAAGCGCAAAGACGAGATAGGGCAGCTCAGCAATGCTTTGCATTCCATGACGCAGGACCTGGCCCGGTCACGCAACGAGCTGTCAAAGTCCCGGGACGAGCTGGTATTGCGCAACCGCGAGCTGGTGTCCCTGAATTCCATCGCCAGCGCCGTCAACCAGTCGCTGAATCTTGACCGAGTACTGGACGCCGCGATGCTCCAGATTCACGATCTCGCCGGTACCACGGCCGGCTGTGTCTTTCTGCGCGGGGCCGATGGCGCTACCTTGCAGGCTGTGGCCGGGGTCGGGGTGCCGGCGGTCTTCCGGTGCGCCGAGTCGGCCTCGCCCGCCGCGCGCTGCGCCTGTCACCAGGTATTGCGCCAGGGGAAGACGTTGATGGCGAACACCGCTTCTCAGTGCCCGCTGCTGGGACAGGGCCGGCCGGACGCGCTGGGGTATTTCGTCTGTATGCCGCTCAAAGCCAGGGACAAGGTCCTGGGCATCATGAATATCGCCGGTCCGGACAGGAATCCCTTCACGGAAAACGACTTCAGCATCCTGGACTCAATTGCCTCTCATATCGGCCTGGCCATAGAAAATTCCGGTCTTTATGAAGAGGCCAGGCAAAAGGAGCAGGTACGGGGTCAGCTCTTGAGCAGCGTCATCAACGCCCAGGAAGAGGAGCGGAAGAGGATCGCCCGGGAGCTTCACGACGAGTACGGCCAGTCCCTGACCGCCCTGAAGGTGAGCATCGAATCCATTGAGGATAAACTTCTCCCCGGGCAAGCCGACCTTAAAGAGAAGCTCAAAAACGCCGCCGGCCTGGTGGTCGGTTCCCTGGAAGACCTGCGCCGGTTAACGCTAGCCCTGCGCCCCTATGCCCTTGACGAGCTGGGACTGACCTCAGCCATCCGCGCCTACGCCAGGCGCCACCTGGAACCCCTGGGTATTAACGTGAAGCTGGAAACCCGGGGGCTGGACAAACGCCTGGCCCCGCAGACCGAGACGGGCATGTTCCGGATTGTCCAGGAAGCCGTAAACAACGTCATCAAGCATGCTGGCGCCCGCAACGTCATGATACGGCTGGCCGTCCGGGAAGGGAAGATAGCCGTCACCGTGGAAGATGACGGCAGCGGGTTTGACGTGCCGGCCGCCTTCAAATCCAAGGTTGGCACGCAGTCGCTCGGCCTCCTGGGCATCCAGGAAAGGACCACCCTGCTGGGCGGTGCGTTTGAAATCAAATCGGCTATCGGGCAGGGTACGCGCCTGTTTGTGGAGATACCGGCCGACGACCTGCCCCGACCGGCCGGGGAAAGCGGGTGATTGCATGGAAAAGATAAAGGTCCTGATCGCCGATGACCACGCCGTGGTGCGTGAGGGCTTCAGCTCGCTGCTGTCGGCGCAGCCCGATATCGCCGTCGTGGGCGAGGCGGCCAACGGGGAAGAAGCCGTGAGAAAAACGGATGAGCTGCGCCCGGATATCGTGCTGATGGATATCACCATGACGGTGATGGACGGGTTGGAAGCTACCCGGCAGATCATCAAAAGGCGTCCCGAGGTCAAGGTCCTCGTCCTGACGATGCATGAAGGCGACGAGTTTTTCTTCCGCCTGCTCGATGCCGGGGCCTCGGGTTATTTCGTCAAAGGGGGCTCCTCCAGCGAGCTGATATGGGCCCTGCGCGCCGTGTACAAGGGTGATGTTTTTCTCTATCCCACGGTTGCCAAAAAGCTCCTGAGCGGCTATCTGCAGCGGGCCGGCGATACCGAAGATAGCAAAGCCTACGACGGGTTGAGCCACCGAGAGCGGGAGGTCCTTAAACTGGTGGCCGAAGGCCGGACCAACCAGGAAATCGCCGACATCCTGGTAATCACGCCGGCTACGGTACACACCCACCGGGCGCATATCATGGCGAAACTGGGCCTGCGCAGCCCGGTTGAGCTGGCCAAGTACGCCATGCGCCGCGGGCTGATAAGTCTGGACGGTTAAAAAAACCGCCCTTCCCGTCCCGCGCGTGCCGGAATCATCATCACCCTGGTCACGTAATCCTGTATATTTATATGGCGCCTTTACCCTTTTTGTTTATTTATTTTCGTAATATAATCATGTATTCTTTATAATATATCAACCAGGCGGCCGATGTTATCCGCATAACCGGGTGCTAGTATGCCATTACCTGAAGGATAATCTTTCCGGAAGGGAGGTTAGCATGGAAAAGCGGATTGGCGTGCTGATCGCTTCGGAACAACCTCAAGTTCGCGACATCTTTGAGGGCATGGTCAAGAAAGAGGGGGCCATGGTCATCGCGCGGGCCAGGGATGTCAACAGCGCCTTGCGGCTGGCCCGGCACCTCAGGCCCGATGCCGCCCTGATTGATACTTACCTGCCGCACGTCATCGGCCTGGACGCCAACCGGCTGTCACGGACCGGCGGGCTGGACGCCGCTACGATCATCTCGGGGGAGATGTCCCGGACACAGGTGATCTTGATGGACGCCCGGCACAGCGGCGCCGTGGACGGTACCGGGGAATACCTGCTTACCCGCGAGAGCGCCTGGGGGAAAATGCCCCTGCGGTTTAGGGAATTGTACCGGGATGCGGCACGGCCGGCCGGTCTGATATTCGCCAGCGCCGACGCGGTAACGCAGCCGGTTGCGGCCGAAGCCGGGGGCGATCGCCTGTCGACCCCGGAGAGATTTATGCTCGTTGGCGGGCTGGGCATTTTCGCCGGATGGTTTCTGACGCTCACCATGGTGGGCGCCCTGGTGGGTATCCCTCTGGCCGCTGCCGGGGCTTTGACGATGCTGGCAGGGCTGGCGGTCCGCCGCTTGTCTTCGCGGCGGGCAAGGCAGCGCGCCGGGCGGCGAGGGAGTACCGGCCTCTAAGGCATCTTTCAGCAGCGCAAATGCAGAACGGGAGATGACACAAATGAAAATAGAGGAATCGCTGAAAATGTGCCGGGTCTTTTCCGAACTGAACCAGGCTGATGTCCAAAAGATCGCCGTGATGACCGAACTGAAAGAGTACGAAGCCGGGGCGGCGGTATTCCAGAAAGGCGAACCGGCAAGGAAATTCCTGGTCCTCCAGGAAGGCAAGGTGGCGCTCCAGAGAACGCTGCCGGCCACCCAATCCGGAGTACAGCGCAGCATCACCATTGACATCGTGAGCACGAACGAAGTAATCGGCTGGTCGGCCCTGGTGGAACCACACGTTCACGATCTGAGCACGCTGTGCCTGCAGCAGGCCCGGGTGCTTCACATCGACGGCATCGAGCTGAAGAAACTGATGCTGCACGAGCCAAAGATCGGGTACGGGGTTATGAAGGAGCTTATCAAGGTAATCGCTTCAAGGCTAGAGGAGACTACCTACGTCCTGGCCAGTGAGCGTCTGGTGGCGATGCCGGCGGCGGCCGGCGCCTTCTGAGTACTGGATGCTCACCCTTTATACCGGCGAAGTATCTTTGCGCAATCCCGTCTGCCGTACCGGCCAGTACGGCAGCGCGACGGGGGCCGCGAGTTCAGGAACGTCAAAGAAGGAGAAGGATCGATCATGGATGTGTGGCTGATTATTCTTATCGTGGTTGCCGGCCTGGTGCTGATCCCGGCTTCGGTCAGGATCGTCAAGCAGTACGAGCGCGGCGTGGTGCTCCGCTTCGGCCGGCTCCGGGGCGTCAGGGAACCGGGTTTCAATGTCATGATCCCCCTGGTTGACCGCATGACCAAGGTCAGCCTGCGCATCGGGACCACGGTGCTGGACCCCCAGGAGGTAATCACCAAGGATAACGTGACCGTCCGGGTTGACGCGGTCGTGTACTTCAAGGTAATCGACGCGGTCAAGGCGGTCATCAACGTCGAAAGCTATCATCAGGCGATTATCCAGCTTGCCCTGACCACGCTGCGCAGCGTGCTGGGCCAATCCGACCTGGACGAGCTTCTGGCGCACCGCGACCAGATAAACCTGCGCTTGCGCGAGATTATCGACGAGCAGAGCGAGGAGCCGTGGGGTGTGAGGGCGACGCTGGTGGAGGTGAAGGACGTGCTTCTCCCCGAGGCAATGCAGCGGGCCATGGCGCGGCAGGCGGAGTCGGAACGCGAAAAGCGGGCCAAAGTGATTCACGCCGAAGGCGAACGCGCGGCGGCGGAGACGCTGACCGAGGCGGCCCGGATAATCCAGACCCAGCCGGCGGCGCTTCAACTGCGCTATCTCCAGACCCTGGTTGAGATGTCCGGGGAGCACAACAGCACCATCATTCCCCTTACCGTGGACATCGTCAATGCCCTGTCCAATGGCGCCAAGAACGTCCAGAAGTAGGGAGAAGCCGCAGAAAAAAGTCAGGAAGTTAGTTTGGAAAGCAAAAAGAGAGCGGACCGGATAAATCAATCGCGACCGGTGGAGGAATTTAATACGGAACTGGCCGGGCAGGCCGCCCGGGACGCCCGGAGGCTGGTCGCCGGCGAAATCGACGAAACCGAGTACCACCGCAAGTACCATCAGGCATATCTCAGCGAGTTCGGCGTTGACCACCGGCCGGTAAACCCGGAAAACGCCGCGCTGCCGAAATCCCTGCTGGACCGGGAGGTATCGCGCCGCACGGCCTTCAAGCTGGCGGGCGCCGTCGGCGGTATCGCCCTCGCTTCGACACTGGGCGCGCGCTGGTTCGGAAAACGCGCCCTGGCCGCCGAAGGGCACGCCGGCAACGCACCTCCCGGTTCCCCGTTCAAGGAAGAGGACTCCCCGGCCCAAGCAGCCCAGCAGGTGCAGATGGGCATGGTGATCGACCTGGAGAACTGCAACGGCTGCCTTGACTGTGTTTACGCCTGCGCTCACCATAACGCTAACCCGCCGGGCGTTCTCTGGCTGTACCTTCTTCCTTATAAAGACGAGAACCAGGACGGCACGAATTTCCTGCTGCGCCTGTGCCAGCACTGCGGCAATCCGCCGTGTGTCAAGGTCTGTCCCGTGCGCGCCCGGCACAAGCGGGAAAAAGACGGGCTTGTCCTCACTGATTACAATATCTGCATCGGGTGCCGCTATTGCATGGTAGCCTGTCCCTACGGGGTCAACTACTTCCAGTGGGATGAGCCCGATAAGCAGAACTACTATCATGCCAAGCTCACGGACTACCGCGACCGCTGGGTGATCGGCAACCCGCCGAAGGGGGTGATGGGGAAGTGCACCTTCTGCCCCGACCGGCAGGACGACGGGCGGGCCAACGTCGTCTGCGAGCTGGTTTGTACCCACGATGCTATCCACTTCGGGGACATCAACGATCCCAACAGCCGTCCCCGGCGGTACCTTTTGGATAAGATGAAAAAAAACGGCGGCGACATCTCTACCTTCCGTCTCCTGGAGAGCCACGGCACCAAGCCGAGCATTATCTACATCGGCCACCAGCCGTCGCGGATGGCCACGCCGGTAGACGGCCCGGTAACTTACCCGGACTGGGGCCTGGTGGAGAAACGGCTCCCGCTGCTCGAAGGCCCCGAACCGTGGTTCCTGAAGACCATTGGAGGTAGCCGGTGAGAGCCAGCACGTTGATGAGGCCCCGGCCCGCCCCGAGCCGGGTGGACTCCATACTCCGGCCGCTGGGCACCCCTACCGCAAAATACTTCCTTTTGGTGCTGGTCGCCGGGGCCGTCCTGGTGTGGTTCCTCCAGGCGTGGGCCTGGCAGCTCCGGTACGGACTGGTGGTTACCGGGCTGGGTGACTGGGGGACGACCGGAGGCGTTCCCTGGGGATTTTACATCGGACTCTTCATCTGGTGGGTCGGCATCTCCCACGGCGGCATTATCATCTCGGCGGCGGTCAGGCTTTTCAGGTTAAGGGTCTTCTACCCGGTGGCGCGCCTTGCCGAACTGCTGACCATCGGCTCGCTGTCTATCGCCGGGCTGTTCATCATCGTCGACCTGGGACGGCCCGACCGGGTTTTCACGAGCGTCGTCCGGGCTTACACCACCACCGTCCACACCTCCCCGTTGATCTGGGACGTGACGGTCATCACGCTCTATTTCGTCCTGACGGCGACCTACCTGCTGCTGACTTTACGCCATGACATCTACCACCTGCGCCCGCGCCTGCCGGGTCGTTTCGCCCCGGTGTACGATATCCTCACCCAGGGCTATACCCCGGAGGAAGACAGGAAGGTCTCGCGCATGGCCTGGTGGCTGGCGTTCGCCGTTATTCTCCTCGCCCCGTTCCTGCTCCACGGCGGCGTCATCCCGTGGCTCTTCCAGCTAATGGCCTCGATGCCGGGGTGGTTCAGCCCGATCCAGGCGCCGACCTTCCTCAGCATCGCCCTGACCTCGGCTTTCGGCGGGGTCATCATCCTGGCCTATATCGTCCGCCGCGCCTACCGCTGGGAAGAGATTATCCCGGACCGGGTATTCGCCAGGATGGGCAGCGTACTGGCCCTGGTCGGTCTGTTTTTCCTCTGGTTCCAGCTCCAGGGCATTGTCAGCGGCGCCTTTGCCGCGCCGGTAGGCCTCCGCACCGCCACCGAAGCCAAGCTTAACGACCCCCTGTACTGGACGGCTATCGGGCTGGTGGGCGCCACCGTTCTCTACCTCGGGGCCCAGACCATCTGGCCGGCCCTGTTCAGCGTGAAGCGCACGGTCATCGTCGCCATCGCGCCGGTGGTGTCAACCCTGCTTGAGAAGACCCTGTTCATCTTCGAGGGGCTGGCCCATCCCGCGTTCGATATCTACAAGGGGGTTCCCGGCCATTACGTCCCCACCTGGGTCGAGATATCGGCGGTCCCCGGAGCGGTGGCGGTACTGGTGCTGTTCTTTGCCGTCGTCGTCAAGGTCATACCCATCGTCGAAGTGGAAGCGGAACACGAGGAATAAGCATGCTGGAGTGGATAGGTCCCCCGGTCGGCACCTGGCTGGTCTTCGGCATCATCTCGCTGCCGGTGTACGCCATGCTGCTGGGTTGGTTCCTGGGTAAACCGCGCAACCCCGCCCTGGCGCTGCGCGGCATCGCCTACCTGCTGGTAATGATAGTCCTGCTGTGGGGCGGACTGGCGGCACTCAGCTTTTTGATACGGTTTGTATTCTTCATGCCGGGCTAAAGCTGGTAGAAGGGGAAGTTAGAATATGAAAGGCAGGACTCTGGGGTACCTGGGCGCGGTGATACTCGGCGTGGCTTTGCTCGGTATCGCCTGTGCCAACCAGGGAGAACCCCCGGAGCCGACGGGCGCGCCGGTATACGTGCCGCCCAACATCCCGCACCCCCTGGAAGGCCGGAGCGACTGTCTCCTGTGTCATGAGACCGGGGTCGGCGGGGCGCCCCAGTACCCGGCCAGCCACCAGGGACGCCCCAGTGACGTCTGCCAGACCTGTCATGTCCAGGCGGGTAACAACCTGGCCGGCAACCTTCCTGGCGCGCCGCCGGCGAAAACCGGGGAGGCTGCTCCGACGGCCGCTCCCAAGCCGCCGGGGACAACCGCCGCGCCGGTCGCGGCCGGGGAGATGTTCGCGGCCCGGTGCGCCGTGTGCCACGGGGCCAACCGGCAGGGCGTTTCCGGGTTGGGCACGGCCCTGACCCCGGAAAGCCTGGAAGGGCGCAGCGACGCCGAGCTCAGGGAAACGATATCAGCCGGCCTTCCCGGGACGGCGATGCCGGCTTTTAGAGACCTCACGCCGGAGGAGATAGACGCCCTGGTCCGGCTCATTAAATATACCCCGCCCTAGCAAGGCTGATGAAAAAGCATGTACTATCACTTTCGTAAGGTTGTCTGAAAATCAGTTAATCGTCATTGCGGGGCGAAGCCCGCGGCTGTCTCCGAGATTGCTTCGCCTTCCGACCCCGTCGGAATGGCCTCGCAATGACGTATTCAGACAGCCTCATTAAGAGGGCTTTTCGTTCCTGAATTTCCCCGGCTCCACCGCGCGCCACCCGCAGGGCTATTCTTTCTGAGAACGCTTTCTGAGACCTGAGGCAGCTTTCAGGGGACACCAGGATAAAGCCGCCTCAACCACCAATGATACGCCTACCAGCAACAGGACCAATTGTCCCCATACGGGGAGCTGGCTCCAGGCGCCAACCCCAACGCCTATCGCCGCAAGACCACCCTCCCTGACCCCATGTTATGCCTGATTTTCATCTGACCTCCTCCAACCCCCGTGGGTAACGCCACATCCGATTATGCGATTGTACATCCCGGTATTTGAAATATCAAACTAAAGGAGAATAATCTCCCCTGAGGATTTCATTTCATCTTTACACGTGCCGGGCTTGTTGTCCGGCTTCAGGGGGGACTATAATGGGCGGTATCCAAAACGTACCATCATCTGGAGAGCGAGCCAAAATGAAGACGCTGACCGAATATCTCTGGTTTAACACGCCGACCAGGCGTGCCTTTATCCGGATCACGGACCAGGTCGCGGAGATGGTACGCCGGAGCGCGATAAAGGAAGGCTTCGTCCTGGTATCGGCCATGCACATCACCGCCGGCGTGTACGTCAACGATGCCGAGTCCGGCCTGATAGCCGATATTGAGGCATGGCTGGACAAACTGGCGCCGCCGGGTGATTACCAGCATCATCAGACCGGCGAGACCAATGGCGACGCTCACCTGAAGAGCTTGTTAATCCATCACGAGGTGACCGTGCCGGTAACCTCCGGCAGGCTCGACCTCGGTCCCTGGCAGCAGATCTACTATGCCGAGTTCGATGGTCAGCGCCGGAAGCGGTTGATTCTCAAGGCTATGGGCGAATAACAGCGCAGCCGCCTGACAGCCATCCTCACGCTTCGTACCTTCAAGGCTTTCTGCGGCAGGCTAAAGGCTGGCTGTCTCAACTTGTCCCTGTTTTTCCTGATGCCAGCCGTTTTTTCACAACTAGACAGGCCAGCGCCGCGAGCGTCAAGCCGCCTATCGTCAGAGAAGTGCTGAGCACGGTTATCTTCATGTGAAACAGGAAATTGAGCCAGAAGACGGTTATCGGCACTAACGCCACGGATAGGCCGAATGACAGGGCAGCCCGCTCGAGCCAGTCGATGGTTTTACCCCGGAAAAAGACGTAGCTCCACGCCAGCCCGGGAACCAACAGGACAAAAACGGCGCCGGGGAAGATTCTTAATGCTTCGAACGTATCCATGTCTAGGTACCTCCCTGATACCGGTATACCACCGCGCCCTCGCCGGGGTAGACCTCCTGGAAGCCCGCCGCCCGGAATTTCTCCAGGGGGAGAAAGTTGCCCGGATTCCGTGAATAGTAGATGTAAACCGGGCCCGGATACACATCCAGGAACTCCCGGGCGAGCGCCGGGTCTTCCGACTCGATAAATTCAAACCAGGCTTCTTTATCGTGGGCCGACCATTCGAACAGGCCGGGGGCGATAACCCGCCGGCCGCTCCAGCCCAGCGCCCACGGGGCGTCGCGGCTCGTGGCGAGGACGTAGGCGTCCCTCTCGGCGTTCTCATTTATCCAAAGCAGCGCCTGCAGTTGCCCGGCGTCGATTCGCGGGCTGATATTTCTTGACTCGGTTATCGTCGGCAGGGCGGCCACGAGGAATATCAGGGCAACCGCGATGGCGCCGGCTGCTTTCCAGATTCCCCGCCGGGACATCAGGCTATGGTTTATCCCCGCTGCCGCCAGCACTATCAGCGCGAGGTCCAGCATGATGATATACCGGTTAAAAAAGAACAACTGAAAAACCACGATAATACAGGTTATGGCGAAGTAAAACAGGACGCTGTTCCACCGCTGGCTGGCGACCAGGTACACGAACCCGATGACCGCAAAAGGCAGGTACGCCATTGATGTCAGGGTGTACGTGGTGAAATCAAACATTGTGCCTGACCCGATGCCCGCGGCGATCGTTCCCCAGTAGACGTCCCAGCGGGGGATCCAGAAAGGCGCGATTAGCACCCCGGTACCCAGCGCCGCCAGCAGCATGCCGCGCCGGCGGTGAAAAAAGAAATAGGGGACCAGTATCAGCGCGAACAGAAGGAACTCCGGGCGGTGGAAGATACCCAGCGCGGCGAACATAAGGGCCATCAGCCCGTCTTTCTTCTTCTCCAGGGCGTACATCGCCAGGAGCAGGAAAATCAACCCGATAACGTTCTTAAGGTAGAACAGCGTGAAGGCCGTATACTGCGTGTAAGAGACCGCGTACAGCAGCGCCGCGATCGCGCCGGTAACGGGACCAAACAGGCTTCTCGTGAGAACGAAGACCACCAGCGCCAGAAGACCGGCGAACAGGGGCAAGACGTAGTTCAGATAATCGACGACATCAAGGCCGGGCAGCACCCGGAAGACATCGGCCAGCACGAAAAAACCCTGCTCGAACATTTGCCTGACCCAGGGAGCCAGCCCGCTTTCCGGCAGTTCCGGCAGGGCGTTGAAGTAAAGGTCCAGGGTGTAGCGGTAAAAACCGGGGTCGTAGCCCAGGGGGACGGGGCTGTGGACTAAAGGCAGGAATCTCATGCCTGACGCGAAAACCAGCGAAGCGAAAAGCAACACGGCAATCATCGACGGCCGGCCGTCGGCAAACCCGGCGGTTTTTGACAGGCCCGGGACAGCCAGCAGCGGCAGGATATAGCCCAGCAGCCCGTAGCCGGCCGGCAGGTGGAGCAGCCCCAGCTCCCGCAGCAGGCTGGCGGCCAGAAAGGCCAGCGCCAGCGGCAGGAATGCTGGCTCGATTATCCTGGTCAGCCTGATCATGAGCGCCGTTAATCGTCCTTTCGGCGGCAGAGCGCGGCCAGCAAGACGACCAGCCCGCCGCCGAATACCGGGACGAAGGACGGTATACCGCCGGATTGAAAAACGGGATACCCGATGATAACGGCCGCGGCGATACCGGCGCAAAAAATCAATAACCAGTCGCTGCCGAGAGGCTTCAGGTTCCGGCTTTTCAAAACCGGGCCGCCGAGCACGGCGATGAGTCCCACCGCGCCGGCCTCGATAAAAAACAGGCGGAGATTTACATAAGAGCTAACCCGTCCCGGGGCAACGCTCTCGATAAGCATCAACGCCAGGTACGTAAACAACAGGACTTCGAACAGTATTCCGACGAGGTAACCGCCTGAAAAGGTACGGTCCCGGTCTTCAGGCTTCGTTTTTTTCCGATTAATTTCCATGCCGCGAACTCCTGTTCCTATCTCTTGTGTAACGGCGGCGTTTCCAGCGTGATCTCGATCCGGTCGACAGGTATGGTCTTATGCGCGTCGGCAGGGCGGGCGAGGTGGGGCGCGCTCAAACCGAAGACCAGCTTGTTATCCGTGACGTAAAGGTCCTCAAGCTGCCACGAGGCCTGCGCCATAAGCCATCCGGCATCCTCTTCCGGCGGCCCGTAGCCTGCCGAGCCGAAAAAAACAAAATCGGCGTTCGCCCGGAGCCAGGCCGTATCGTACTGCATCTCGATTAAGCGGGCGCGCTGAGGCAGGAAAAAAGAATCCGGGGTGAAGGAGAAAAAGCCTTGATGCTCGATGGAGACGTCCTGAACAGGGAGGGTGAGCTGAAAGCTTCCTGCCGGCAGGGTGGCGGCGAAATCCGTATCCACCTTGTTGATGTTGAGACCGGCGTTGAACCCGGTTCCGCGGATGAGCACCTCCTGGAGGCCGGAGTTGTGCGAGGTGCGCAGCTTTACCTGGCGGGAAACATACTCCCGCGTGTAAAGGGTTGCCGGTTTTCCCGCCGGGTCTTTGAAGTAAGCGGCGTTCATGCCCGCCAGGAAAACGTTGCCTTCGATGACCAGCTTCTCCTGGTTTACGGCTATCCCGCGTACCAGGATGTCGCTGTTGCCTTTGAGCTCAACGCGGTAGGCGCCGGGTTCCAGGGCCGTTAGCGTCAACGCGCCGTCCTGGAGCGGCCCCAGCTGTCCCGCCGGGCCGGCATGACCGTCATCTCGAATCGCCATCCGCCCTTTAAGTTCCCGGGAGGACGAATAGACCTCGACCAGCAGCTCGTCGGCACCGCCGTACCAGTTCAGGTCCTGCTTGGTGACCCGCAGCTCCAGCGTGCCGCCGTGGACGTATGTCCAGAGCGTGTGGGCACCCCTGAGGGACGTGTCCGCCCGGAGGGTAGCCCCTGAGGCGCCGGGCCCGGAAGGCACGAACGGCCGGTCATCCAGGGGCAGAAGATCGATGTCAGGCAGGGCTTGGGGAACAGATTGATTAACGCTCAGATTTATTACGTTGGCGGCGATGACCGAGCCGAGCGGCGGGTTTTCCAGAAAATCATTCAGGTCCTGAAAGTCATACGATGGCCCCGGTCCGGTGCCGTAGAGGATGCCTCTCTCATCGGATACGAGCGGCGTAAGACCGGCGAGGTCCCGGAAAAACGGGACATAGCCTTCCTTCCAACTGTAACCCCAGTCCAGCGTGTTCCGGGCGCCGATTATAAACGGGGCGTTGCGGGGGAAATTGTCCTGGAAGCGGACACGCACGGTTACCCGGGAGGCCGAGCTCAAGCCGGGATCATCTAAAGTAAAATAGACCAGGTTCTTCTCCAGCTCACGGTAGCTGGTGCCCTCGGATTCCTTCGGGCGTGACAATCGATCGAAAGGGCCGGTGATAACCGCCCTGCCGGCGCTGTCTTCACCGCCGACATCGATCAGGTACCAGGTCGTGGCGCCCAGCGGGGTTAGATTCTGCCAGGCGACGTATCCCAGTACCAGGACCGGGATAAGCCACAGGACACGGTATAGCGGCACTTTACCGTCCCTCATTTCGCGTTCAGCGGGACCTGCGAAGTTCACTAAACTCCTTCAAAATTCGGCCGGTCCGGCCAACTCGCCTGAGATTGTCCAGCGGCAGCATCCTGCCGATGATGACTAGGTCTTCCCTGGTTATTTCCCTGATGAGCCAAAGCAGACCGGCGTAGCCCAGGAACAGGCTGGCGTAAATCAGCGGGAGCCACGGCGAATATGGCACCCGGGTGGCCAGCGCGTAAACAACCGCCGCGGCGAGGCCGATACGGGCTAGCGATTTTGGGTTCACCAGCGTCCCGAAACGCCGGAGAACGTAGACCGTGGCCGCGCTCATGCCGAGGAAACCGGAGATGGTGGTCGCCCAGGCGGCGCCGGTTAGCCCATAGGGCGGTATCAGCAGGACGTTCAGACCGATATCGATGGCTACCAGAGGCAGGGTCATCCCCAGGACGACCCGGGGCTGCCCGGCGCCCATGATGACGTTGGCCAGGACAAAGAAGATGCTCAGCAGCGCTAACCCGAAAACGAGCACCCCCAGCGGACCGGCGGCCCCGGCGTACCCCGAAGAGTAGACCAAGGCCAGCAGGTCGCCGGCAGTGGCGCTGATCAACAGCACCGCGGGTGCCAGCAGCATCAGCATGTACCTCATCGCCTGCCGGATATAGCTCCGGGTCAGCTCGACGTCAAGTCTCGCTGTTGACCGGGAGATGGATGGCAGCAAGGTGGCCGCCAGCCCAAGAAAAACGAAATAGGAAACCCGCGAAATCGTGCCGGCCGCGGCGTAGTAGCCCACCTCTGTCTCGCTGGCTCCCAGTGCCTGCACCGCGAGGAGGTCGATACTCAGCAGCAGCAGGAAGGCGAGCGCGAAGGTCGTCGCCGGCAGGCCGAAACCAGCCAGACGTTGCCACCGGAAATCACTTTGCGGGGCAGCGCTCAAGTTGACCAGCCGCCACGATAGCAACAGCCCGACGGCGGCGGCCAGGATGTAGCCCAGAATAGCCCCCATGACGCCCAGGCCGAGCAGCAGAAAGACCAGCACCAGGATTATCTTCGCCGCCGAGCTGGCCAGTGACGACAGCGCTTGCCGGCCGAAGTCACGCAGGCCGTTGAGGTAGCCGGCGTTATAGACAGAAAAAAAGGCGTAAGCGGGTACCGCCAGGGCGGAAAGCCGGATGTACGGCGCCAGCGAAGGGTTGTTCAGCAGCTCCGCGATGACGCCGGCCAGGCTAAAATACAGGCCGGTGATAAGCAAGCCTGACACTAGCTGGATGCGGTTGGCGGCTCTGACCACGCCGGCCGTGCGGGAGCTGTCCTCGGCGATGTACCTGGCGGCGCCCTGGGGAAAGCCGGCGGTCAAAATGGTGCTGACATTTGTCATCATAGCCAGGACGACGCCGAATACCCCGTAGCCCGCCGGCCCGAGGTACCGTCCCAGGCCGAAATGGATGAGGTAGCCGGCAAGAACGAAAAAGCCGTTGGCGACCATTAAGTAAAGCGTGCCTCTGCCCATTCCTTTTACCGCGTTCTCCCTTTCCCTCCTTATTTCGCTGCTGGCGGCTCCAGCCGGTAAAGCCGGGCATAACCGGTCTCGGAGAGCCTGTACCCCCGCGATTCCAGGCCCCTTTCCAGGTCCTGCCGGCTCACCCCGGTCTCAAAATTTCCGTCGATGAGGAAATACAAAGGCACCATCTTTTCGCTCAACCTCGCGGCGATGTCGGCCAGCCGCTCGCTGCGGTCCGCCTCGGGTAGCTCCTTCACCAGCGCCACCCGCCGCTGCGGGAATACCGCACGGTCCCAGTAATCCAGGAAGATGACCGCTTCCGGCTCGGTAGCCACGGCGACATCGAGCCTCATCCGGGCAAAGTCCTCGACGCTCCTAAGGTTGCTGCTGATTACCGGCGTGACAAGAAGGATATTCGTCACTACCAGGGCCGCCATCAGCAGCAGCCCGACCGGTTTCGGTTTTAGATTATAAACAAGATACGCGACAAATGGCGCGAAAAATACCAGGGCCGGCAGCAGGTAGCGCCCGTAAGCGCTGTGCAGCTTCGTACCGATAACCGGGTCGTTTAAATAATACAGCGCGAAAATGAGCAGGCTCGCCACGGTAAACACCACGTACCGGGAAAGCCGGCCCCGGTCCCTTATCAGATAGACCGTTCCCAGGAGACCGCATAAAAAGAAAACCGGCGCCAGGTCGATGAGGTTAAGAGAATTTGCGAAGATGTTTCCGATGCTGAAACCGGAGACCATAAAGGGGCGTGAAATCTCGGTCTTCACATGCTGCCCGGTGACCAGGGGAGAGCCATAAAGCTGGCCGTTCAGGATGAAGAACGCCCCCAAAAAAACCACCAGGGCGCCGAGGGAAAGGATGGCGGAAGACAGCTTCAACCGGCGAATTCTGCCCAGGGTAATCATCAGAACGGGTGCGGCGAAGAGGATGTAGTCCGGCCGCATCAGGAGGGCCAGCCCCAGGAACAGTCCCGAGAGGATATAGGCGCCCGGTTCATTGGTTTTCAGGAGCCGGAAAAAATACCTCAGGGAAATGATAAACATGACGAGAGCCGGCACGTTCTCCATCAGGGTAAAGCTGCTCCAGTACCAGTAAAACGGCGTGAGCCCGAGGAAAATCGTGGAGATCAGGGCAAGCCGGGAGCCGTATATATCGCGGAGCAGGAGGAAAAAATACACCAGGCCGATGGCGGCCAGCAAGGGCGTGAGCAGTCTCAATACCGCGGGCGCCGTCACCGCGATGGTCCCGTAAGTCAAAGGCAGGCCGAGAAACTTCGCGGGAACGAGGCGGCCGTTAACAAAGATTTCGTTTATCGGATGGATAATACCCTCGGCGATAAAGTTCAAATCTTCGTAGTAGTAGAAGTTCCCGGTGAGGGAATACACCTTCGTTATATTGAAATTCGCCACCTCATCCGGGAAAAAAAATACTTCCGGCGAGACCATGACCGGATAAGAATAGATAATAAAGAAGCCGGTCACAAGCAAAATAAGAATGTAGTACTGGTGTCTCCCTGACATTGGTCTTTAATTAAGCACTTGAGAAAGAAGGACGGCCTTCATCTGGCCGGCGATCCTGTCCCAACTGAATCTCCCTTCAACCGTTCTCCGGCCGGCCCGCGATAGCTCGGCGCGCAAAGCGCGGTTGCTTAATGCTTCGGTAATGGTGCGGCTCAATTCGCCGCTGTCACCGTAGTCCACCAGAAGCCCGTTTTCCCCATCCTTTACAATCTCGGTGACCGCGGGAATCCGAGTGGCGATAACGGGCGCGCCGCAGGCCATCGCCTCGATAATCATCAGCCCGAAAGACTCACGGGCGGAAGGCAGGACGGCTAGCTCGACCCGGTTGTACCACCGTACCAGGTCCTCGCCTCCTACCCAGCCCAGGAAATGAATATTGGGCTCCAGGCCGTGTGATATTGTGTAGTCTTCCAGCTCTTTTCGCAGGCCGCCGGCCCCGGCAACAAACAATTTTACATCCGGAATAGTGTTCCTAACCGCCGGGATGACCTCTTTCACGAGGTAGCTTATTCCCTTTGACGGCGCCAGTCGCCCGGCAAAAAGAAGGCTGTTTTTTATCCGGTTCACCCTGTCCAGCCGCCGGAACTCGCTCGTGTCCACACCGTTGTAGATTACCTGCACCTTTGCGGCGGGAATGCCGTACCTGGTCAGGATGATGTCTCTGACGTCTTCCGAGACCGCGGTAACCAGGGCTGCGCGCTGATAGCTGGCCTGTTCCAGCTTGCTGAGCGCCCATTTCCACCGCTGTCCGAGCGCGGAGCGGTACTGCCGGTACAGGGTGCCGTGGCAGGTATATATAACCGGGACGCTGGGTTTGAGGAAAAGAAACACCCCGCCGGTCCCGCCGTGGATGCTGAGGAGGTCAAGCTTCTTGTCCCTTATCCATGCCGCGATGTTCTTGTTTACGGCCAGGGAGAAGGTCAGGTTCAGGCCGAATTTACGGCAGAACCCGGCGGCCCGGGTATGATTCGGGATTCCGTTGTCGCAGGGCGAAAAGAAGTGCAGCTCCAGGTCAGGCTCTTTCATCAGCCTTTTAACGTATACCTCGTGCACGACCCGGCCCATCCCCCCGAGGATGGGGAAGAAATCATTGGAAATCACGCCGGCCCTTATCTTAGGCATTGAAAGCTCTCAAGGTATCTCCCGGCCGCCCGCTCCCAGCCGTAGGTCTCCAGGGTGAACCGCCGGGCCCGCGCCCCAAAGCTTTGCCGCAGACCGCCATCCGCTAGCAGCTTTTTTATCACGTCGGCGAAGCCCGCGGCGTCACCCGGCTCGACCAGGAAACCGTTCCGGCCGTCCTGAACGGCGTCGGCTATCCCCTCAAGGTTGGCCGCCACTACCGGCAGGCCGCAGGAGGCCGCCTCCACCGCCACCAGACCAAAACCCTCCATATCCCCGGCTACCGGGATGTTGGGCATAACGAACAGGTCGCAGGCGTTGTAGAGCAGGCCCAGGGTCGCTTCATCAACTCTGCCCAGCATGATAACGGTCTGGCTCAGGCCTTTCGCGTGAATGGCCGACCGGAGCCGCGGGGACAGCGGGCCGCTGCCGGCAATCAGCAGCACGCAGCCGCTCCTTTCCAGCCGGGGCACAACGTTCTCGATAAACCAGCGGATCCCCTTCCTTTCCACCAGGCGGCCGACGAATAGCAGGGTCTTCCGGCCGTCGAGCCCCAGGTTTAGCTTGAAACTCATTTCCTGGCGCAACTGGCGCCGGTCGCGGTTGACATAAAGAAGGTCGGATATGCCGTTCTGGATGACGGTGATTTTCGCGTCCGGGACGCCGCGCGCCAGGCACGCTTGCCTGGTTGCCTGGCTGACGCAGATAACCCGGTCCATCTTCCCGACGCACCGGGGAACCAGGTGCTGGTACAGACGCGAGTGGTGGGTGATGTCCAGCCCGTGAATGGTTATCACTACCGGCTTTCGAAAAGCCCTTAGCAGGCAGCCGAGCGGCGCCAGCAGGCCGTCCGCCAGGTAAATCACGCGGACCTTGCCGGTGACGAGCGCCAGTACCGAGCGCACCAGGAAACAGGGCAGAACGAGCGGCAGCCATTTATTCGAGCCGCCCCAACTGATGAGCTTTATTTCGGTTTGCCGGGACAAGTGATGAACAAGCTCATAAGCTACCTTCTCCATCCCACCGCGAGAAGGCGGGTATTTTCGGGTAATAAAGAGAACCATTGCCGCTCCCGTTCTTCTTGAGCCGGTAACATATTTCCTCGTTGAGACGCCTGAGCCCGTTGAGCATGTGGACGAAGATGCCGAGAGAGATCGTGCCGAGGCCGACGATAATCAGCAGGGCCGCCAGAACGGCTGAAGGCAGCAGGGGCGCGACTACCCCGGTCTGGGAAAAATGGACCAGCACCCGCAAGCCGAACCCGAGACCGGTCAAGCCCAGGATACCCCCGATAAAGGAAAAGAACTTCAGGGGATACAGGTCGCGGTAGGTGCCGAAAATGGTCACGCCGGCCCGGTAGGCATAAGTGCCCAGGCTCCGTATCAATCTCGAATGCCCGGCCCGGGGCCGGAACTCTATTGGTACCTGCTCAATGTGCAGTCCCTGGTAGCCGGCCTGGATGAGTGTTTCCTGAACATAGGTGTATTTCCCGAAGAGTATCAGCCGCAGCGCAGCTTCCCGGGAGAAAGCCCGGAAACCGGTCTGGGCGTCTTTGATGGGCAGGCCCGAGACTCGCCGCGTCACCCAGGTAGCCAGCTTGTTGCCCAGCTTCTTGCCGCGAGGCATGAAATCGAGACGGTCGATATCCCGCCAGCCCAGGACAATATCGGCCTTGCCTTCCAGGATCGGTCTTATCAGGCTGGGAATCTGGCTGGCGTTGTACTGGCCGTCGGCGTCGATATTGACCACGATGTCGGCGCCCTTTTCCAGGGCGGCGTCCATGCCGTCCCGAAAGGTCACCCCCAGACCGCGGTTGACCTTGTGCATGACGATGTCATCAATGCCGTCGGCCAGGGCCTGGTGGATGGTCCGGTCCGTGGAGCCGTCGTCGATAAGGATAATCTCGACGGAATCGGTGCCTTCCATCTGCTTGGGAATCTCTTTCAGCACCGCCGAGATGGTATCTTCCTCGTTGAAAGCCGGTATGGTAACGACCAGTTTCACCAGCACACCCCCTCGTAGCGCTCGCACACCTGGCGAGCTGTCTGCGGATCGAGCGCCCTCCGGCCGTCTATAACCAGCTTGCCCCGGTAAAGAGCCTCGTCCTTGAACTCATCCCACTCCGTCACAATCAGGACGCAGTCGGCGC
Source organism: Chloroflexota bacterium (assembly GCA_016190585.1). The sequence goes on from JACPQH010000038.1 coordinate 45,399, forward strand.
CGCTGACGGCGTCGCGCGCGCTTTGACAGCCCTCCACCCTGCCCCCGAGAAAGTCGTTTACCCGGGGCAATGCCCTGGGGTCGTAGGCCTTGACCCGCGCCCCCTGCCGCAGGAGCTCGCCGATGATTTTCAGGGAAGGCGCGTCCCTGACATCATCCGTCCCCGGCTTGAAGGCGATGCCCAGCACGGCGACAGTCTTGCCCTCCAGGCCCCCGAGCGCCTCCCCGGCGATCCGTGTCAGCCGCAGCGGCTGCTCGTTGTTGACCTTCAAGACCGAATCCAGGAGTGGTGCGTCGCAGCCCATGCGCTGTGCTCGTGCTATCAACTCTTCCAGGTCCTTCGGCAGGCAGGAGCCCCCGAACCCGATCCCGGCTTTTAGAAATTTATTGCCTATCCGGGGATCGTAGCCCATGCCGTGCGCCACGTCGTAGACGTCGATCCCCAGCGCCTTGCACATGTTGCCGATTTCATTAATAAAGGTGATTTTGGTGGCCAGGAAGGCGTTGCTGGCGTACTTGACCATCTCGGCCGTTCTCAGGCTGGTGCGGAGAATGGGCCCGGGGTAAGTGGTCTCGTACAGTGCCTGCAAGGCATCGCCGGCTTTCTCGTCATGCTCACCGATAACAATCCTGTCCGGATTAAGCGAAGACTGGCTGGCGTTGCCTTCCTGGATGAACTCGGGGTTTACCACCACGCCGAAATCCCGCCCCGCTTTTTTCCGCGAGAGTTTTTCCAGGATGGGCAGGATGACGTTTTCGGTAGTGCCGGGAGGCACCGTGCTTTTCACCACCACGAGATGGTAAGCCTCGATTCGACCGAGGACGCGGCCGATGCGCTCCGCGACGTTAATAATGTTTCCAAAATCAGTGTTATTCTCTGTCTTGGAGAACGTGCCGACGCAGATAAAGGAAATATCGCATTCAGCGATGCCGTCAAATTCCCCGGTAGCTCTCAGGTTGCGGCTGTCGAACAGGCATTTTTCGAGCAGGCCGTCGAGGCTGGGCTCGTAGAAAGGATAGACGGCGTTGTTTATCTTCGCCACCACTGAACTGTCACAGTCGATGCAGGTTACATCATGCCCGTCCATGGCCAGTCCGATGCCGGTAACCAGACCGATATACCCGGCGCCAACGACCGACAGGCGCATCGCTGCTCTTTCGACGCCGATTGGTGAACTTTTGTACTTGATGCCGAGAGCCAAGTTCCACCTCCTTGCCAAGCAATATTCAGGGAAGCCGGGCGTATATTGCCGCCCGAAGAACGATGTCAGGCGGGCTCGGGACTGTGACGCCTCTGGTTACAACCAGGTTAATAATTTTCCCATGGTTTTGGGGGGCAGGCGGGCCGGATTTTGGTCCGCTCCGCCGATTACCGGGAAGAGCTGGCCTCAATGCCGACCCCCTGCCTCGCTTCATGTTTACTTGTTCAAGCCGGGCGGTCCGGTGTGCACACGGTTGGTATCGCCATACCCCCAACCCGGCCTTTCACCACTCAACCCGGGCGGTCCGGTGTGATTGTGGTTTGGATCACCGTAGCCGTAGCCGGGGCGGTCTCCGTGAGCGTGATGCTCACTGCCTCCCTGGGCCAGCACCGGCGCGGCCAGGAGCGATATCCCGATGATGGCAGCGAGTAACGAGACGGTAACCTTCTTGGAAAACATTCCTTACCTCCTTTCTTCCAGCGTTCCCTGTATCCCATAAGGGGAGCCATACCTGCCGGGGGTATGACGTTCAAGCACCAGGGCCGTCCAGCAACGGCAAGGGACTTTCTCAACAGGAATCGGGTGACGCCGGAAGGTAGGTGCTGTATAATAAAAAAGGTGTTGGGTTGATTCCCGACCCTGACCCCTGTTAGCTTGACCGGCAGCGGGGGTCTACTATTTACGGTTGTTCAGGCAGCTCTGTTCTCGTATCTCCTCGTGTTTCAGCTTTTAGCCCGGTACGCGGAAGCAACTTCTTAAATCTGAGTTAAGAAAGCTCATGTTGCCATTATGAATTCCCCGCCGGGATATGTAAATCACCTAATGGTAATGTCGAACTTCACACAATTCGTCATATGCCCTCTAGGACGTTAGGGCCATGCGACCAGTTCCCGATATCTTGTTAAATTTCTTTTTTCGTTTACTTCCAGCCGGGCTGCCCGCTTCTTGATTTTGTGCTGCGTATTAGTTAAAATTCCTGCAACAATGCTTGAAGCAAACCTTCCAAGGTCACGCATCAACGCACTACCGGAGTGAGGACGTCGGAAACTGATATGACCACGGGTCACACACTGGATTTCCAGGAAGCCGTAAAAAGGGCCGAGAAACTGGGCGCCCTGGCGGGGAAGGTCGCCGAGGAATCGGTAAAAGCCTCCCGGGACGCCATCAACCGTATTGAACAGATAAGCCAGTCGGTCACGGAGTCGGCCGAGGCCGCCCGGAAGGAGTCGGAGGCGGCGGTAAGCAGGGCCGAGCAGATCAGCCGGTGGGCCGGCGAGACCCTGGAAACCGCCCGAAAGACCTTTGAACAGGCCACCAGCCAGGGAGAGGAGACCATCCGCCAGGTGTCGGCAACAACCCGGGATCTGGTGGCGCACTTCGAAGAGAAGGTAGCCCGGATGGAGGCGACGGTCAATCAGGCTAGAGACATCGCCGAGGAGTCGGCCCGGACGGCGCAGGAAGCCATAGACCGCATCGAGCAGACCGGAGCGCTGGCTGGGGAGACGGCCGAGCAGTCGCTCGCAACCTCGCAGCAGGCCGTAAAGCAGGCCGGTGAGGTGAGCCGGGCGGCTAAAGAAGCCACCAACGCGCAGCAGAGACTGTCGCAGGACGCCATTCAGCGGGCGGAGAAATCCATCGAGGCCGTCAGGAAGGTCATTGATACCACGGTAAAGGCCCTTGAGGAAGCGGTGAGCAATGCCGAGGCGACCGGCGGTTTGTTCAAGGAAATCTCGCACTCGGTTGTCGGCAGGTTCGAGGAAGCCAAGCTGAAAAGCGAAACGGCCATCAAGCAAGCCCTGGTAGCGGCGGAGAGAGCCGAGGAGACCTCCGGCAAGGCTATCAGCCGGTTTGACCAGGTGAGCCAGTCCGTCACGGCGACCCTGTCAGGGGTCACCGCCCGGTCGGAGGAAGCGGCGAGCAAGTCGGAACAGCTCATAAATTCGTCTTTCGAAGCCACGGAATCGGCAAGGAAGATTTTCCAGGATGCGGTGAGCCGCGCCGAGGGAGCCGTCGTTTCGACCAGGGAGACTACCGACTCGCTGATACGGGCTTTCGAAGAGAAGATGGCGGCGGTGGAGGGTACGGTGGGCGCGGCGGTGGCGGCGGCGGACAAAGCCAGGCGGACCTCCGAGGGGACGGTGGCCCGGGCTGAGCAATTGAGCCGGGCCGCGGTGGATACCGCCGAGCGGGCGGTGAAGACCGCGGAAGAGGCGGCGGCGCGGGCGGAAAGGGCGAGCAAATCAGCGGTGGAGGCTGCGGGTAACGCCGCGCGCGAGTCGCTGCAGGCGATAACCAGGGCCGAAGAAATCGGCAAGTACGCCGTCGAGGAAGCCGCCGCGGCGGTCAAAACGGCGCGCGAGGCCATCGCGGCGATGGAGAAGGAGTCCCAGGAGGCGATATCGAAAGCCCGCGAAGCCGGCGAAGCGGCGCTTAAAGCAACTCGAGCGGCGCGGGCTGATGCCAGGGAGGCCGGGGAGAAGTCCGTAAAGTCGTCCCAGGAGGCTATCAGCCAGGCTGAAGCCGCCAGCCGTTCGGCGAAAGAGACGGCCGAGGCCGCCATCAGGGCGGTGGACCGGGCCAGCGAGA
>JACPQH010000033.1 GCA_016190585.1 Chloroflexota bacterium
CCCGGCCCCGGCCCCCACCACCGCCAAGCCGACCCAGGCCCCGGCGCCAACGACCGCGGCGCCCACCGCCGCGCCGACGGCGGCGCCCACGGCCAAACCGACCGCCACGGCTGCCCCCGCGCCGACGGCCACCGCCGCGCCCGCCAAGAAGGTGTCCCTGAAGTTCGCCTCTTACCCGGTCGCCCAGGACGTGCGCACCCCGGAGCGGCAGTTCTTCGCCGACCTCGTAACCGCCCGCAGCGGCGGCCAGGTCGAGATCAAGCTCTTCCCCGGCGAGCAGCTTACCAAGCTGGACGACTCGTTCCGGTCTATCTCCCTCGGGCTCGTTGATATTTCAGACACGCTGCCCACCCGGTTCGCCGGCACCGCGCCCGCCCTGATATTCGGCTCGCTGCCCTTCGCCTTCTCCATCGACGACATGTCCCGGCTGGTCAGCGCCACCTATGACCTGGTTGACGCCGAGATGGGCAAGCATAACGTCAAGCTGCTCTACGGCCTCGGTTCCGGCATCTTCTCCCTTTTCATGCGCCCCAAGCAGGTAAAGATACTGGAAGACATCAAGGGGCTGAAGATCAGGGCGCCCGGCGAGGTGCAGTCCCGGACCATCAGCCTGTGGGGCGGCTCACCGACGACCATCCCCGTCGCCGAGCAGTACATGGCGCTGCAGAGGGGCACGGTCGACGGCCTGCTCACCGCCGGCAGCACCTACCTCTCCAACAAGCTTTATGAGGTCGCCCCCTACCCCACGGCCTTCAACTGGCCGGAGATCGGGTATGTCGGCATGAACGCCGCTGTCTGGAAGAGCCTGCCGGCCGACATGCAGAAGCTCGTGATAGATGCCGCCCGCGAAGCTACCGAGAACAGCCAGAAGGTCTGGTCCAACCGGTACCAGGAGGAGCTGGATAACATGACCAAAGCCGGCGCGACGGTCTATTACCTGCCGGACGGCGAGAGGTCCCGCTGGCTCGAGGTCGCCCGGCCGGTCTACGACAAGTACCTGGCTGATGGCGGCGCGCTCGCCGAAAAACTGAACAACGAGCTGAAGAGACTGACTTATTAAGTTAAGGACCCGGTAAAGCTGAAGCAGGTATGACTCAGGAGGGTGGCCTGTGAGCAGGAGCAGGAAGATATTCGAGACAGTGATAACGGCGGTAGACCGCACCGGCGCGCCGGTCGCCATTTTCTGCGGCATACTCATCGCGCTGACCATGCTGGCGATAGTCTACGAGGTCGTGGTCCGGTACGTCTTTCGCGCTCCCACGGTATGGTCCAACGAGATATCGACCTACCTGGTGGTCGCCGCCACCTTCCTGGGTCTGGCCTACGCGCTGCTGATGGACGCGCACGTCAGGGTTGACATGTTCTTTATCCGGTTCTCCAAGTCGGGACAGACCAAGCTGAACATCTTCGCCTCGGTGATGGCCCTTATCTACGCGGTGGTCATCACCTGGAAGGGCTGGCAATACGCCTGGCTCATGTACCAGACCAACGAGGTATCCGGAACCCTGCTGCGCATCCCCCTTTTCCCCCTGGTCATGCTAATCCCCCTGGGGACGTTCCTGCTCTGTCTGCAGTTCCTTTCCAAGATTTACCGCTACATCAATACCCTGGCGACCGGCAGCGGCAGCTGAACTTGGGCAGAGCCCGGCATACTTAAAGCGTTAAGAGGTGGCTTATGGAATGGCCCATGCTGACCCTGATACTGTTTCTGGGCTTGCTGGTTATCATGGCAAGCTCCGTACCTATAGCCTTCAGCATGGGACTGCTGAGCATAATCGGCCTTTTCTTCCTGGTGGGCGGCGACCGGGCCCTCTTCACGGTGCCGGTGGTACTCTGGTCCCACATCAATCTTTTTGTGCTGGCGGCGGTGCCTCTGTTCATCTTCATGGCGGAGATCGTCCTCTTTACGGGGATGAGCAATGACGTCTTCACCGCGCTCCAGAAGTGGTTGGGGCGTCTCCCCGGGGGGCTGGCCATCACCAGCGTGGTCGCCTGCGCCGGGTTTGCCGCTATAACCGGCTCCAGCGTCGCCAACACGGCGACCGTTTCCCTGGTGGCGGTGCCGGAGATGGTCAACCGCGGCTATGACAAGCGACTGGCTACCGGCTCGGTTTGCGCCGGCGGCGCCCTGGGCATCCTCATCCCGCCGAGCATCCCGATGATATTCTACGCCATCGTCACCGAGCAGTCGGTCGGCGAGATGTTCATGGCGGGGATAATCCCGGGTATTCTGCTGACCCTGGTTTTTTGCGTCTACATCGGCATCCGTGTCGCCAGGAACCCCCGGCTGGCGAGCTACGCCGTGGAAAACTATACCTGGAAAGACAAGTTTTTCGAGCTCAGGAAGATGTGGGGCATGGTGCTGCTGGCTATCCTGATTCTGGGCAGCATCTATACCGGCATCACGACGCCGACCGAGGCGGCCGCGCTGGGGGCCTTCGGCGCGCTTGTCCTGGCGGTTATCTACCGGAAGCTCAACTGGCCGAACCTGCGCAAGGCCTTCATGCGGACGGTCCAGGTAAACTCCATGATTCTCTTCATCTTCCTGGCGGCGGTGCTTTTCAGCCAGCTCCTGACCAATGTCGAGATACCCCAGAACCTGGCGCGGTACGTCGTCTCGCTGCCGCTGTCCCGGTGGACCATCCTGGTGATGATGATGGTGGCCTTCATGATCCTGGGGTGCTTTCTTGACCCGACGCCGATCATCCTGCTGACCATGCCGGCCTTCTTCCCGGTCATCATGACCCTGGGCTTCGATCCGATCTGGTTCGGCATCCTGGTGGTCATCAACATGGAGATGGCGTGCATCACGCCGCCGGTGGGCTTCAATCTCTTCGTGATGCGGGGCGTGGCCGAGCCGCTGGGCGTGACCATGGGCGATATCTACCGGGGCATCGCGCCCTTTGTCGTGCTTGATGCCATCGTCCTGGCGGCGGCGATCATCTTTCCCCAGATAATTACCTGGCTTCCGCGGACCATGGGCTAGAATAATAAAATAGTAATAGGAACGGAGGTAAGCATTATGGCCAAGGTAGTAGCCGAGAAGTTCATACCCGATGATGTTGGCGGCGGGCCGGTGCGCCAGGATGTGCAGGACGCCATCCGGCGGGAGCTTGATTACCGGCTGGGCAAGGGCGACGTCCCCGGGGCGCTGAAGAGGTGGGAAAAAGAGCTCATCTTCGCGATTGTCGCCGAAATCCAGCCTAACTTCGCCCTGAGCGTGCTGCACGCCGAGGCCGCCGTTCAGGCCGGCGCCCGGATCGAGCAGGTGCGTAACGGCCTGATGGTGCCGGTCCTCCAGGGTATGCTGCGCTGGAAGATGGCCGGCCAGTGGGCCCTGGTGTCCGCCGAGAAGGTCGCCGGCAAGGAAGCCCTCAAAGACCTGACGGAAGAGGAGAAAAAGAGGACCGCCGAAATCAGGGACTACGTCCGGCGCGCCTTCCACATGGAGTTCCCCGATATGTGGGAGAAGCTGGCCCGGGTGGCGCCCGGCGTTCTCGACGGCTATATGAGGATACGGGGCAGCTTCGTCCAGCCCGACCCCATCGGCGATCTTCCCAAGAGAATGACCGAGCTCCTCATCGTCGTCGGCGATATCTGCAGCCCGTACACCCGGGGGCACTCGCCGGACCATGCCATCGCCGCCGTCAAGGCGGGCGGCACCCTGGCCGACGTCGTCGAGACCGTGGCCATGACGATGATACCGTGCGGCATCCCCATCTACCTGACGGCCGGCCGGGAGTGTATCGAGGCCGTGGAGAAGGAGCTCGGCAAGAAGTAGTTATGGCACCGCCGTTAATAGGCTTCGCTGTGCTCAGGGTGACAAGTGAGAAAGTGTTAATCTGAGAGTTTGTGAACAAATCAGGATATCAAAATATTTCCTCGACCCGCGGGAGAGGATTAAGGTGAGGTTGGGGTTGACACCCTCATCCTCAACCTTCTCCCATCGAGGGAGAACGGACATGATTAACACGATTGCCTATTCTTACAAGCTCTGAGCGCAGCGAAGAATCAGCTCTTAGCAAGTTGACCGGGGAAGCTTAATAAAAACCAGGGGGGTTAGTTATGTTCGCGCGCGATTTCGCCTGGCAGACCCTGGAACATGTCTACGGTAACAGCATCTCCCACCACTTCGCCCGCTACGCGCTACAAGTGAGCTACGAGCGCCTGCCGGCGGCGGTGGCCCACCAGGCGAAGCGCTGCCTGCTGGACGCCCTGGGCTGCTGCATCGGCGCCTTCGACGCCCCGGGACGGCCCATCTGCGAGGCCGCCGTCAAGGAGCTCGGCGGCGTCGGGGAGGCCACGGTGTTCGGCTCGGGCTTCCGCACGAACGCGGTCAATGCCGCCCTGGTCAACAGCTTCCTCGTCCGCTTCCTCGACTACAACGATGTCGGTGGCGGCGGCCACAACAGCGACTCCATTCCGGCCATCCTGGCCGTCGCCGAGCGCGAGGGTGCCAGCGGCAAAGACTGCCTGACCTCCATCGTGGTCTCGTACGAGCTCGGGGAGCGTGTCACCGAATCGGTCATCGGGCCTTCTTTCGGGGAGCGGGGCTGGACTTTCGACGTCCGGGGCGGATTGAACATGCCGCCGGCCCTAGGCAGGCTGATGGGCCTTAACGAGGACCAGATAGCCAGCGCCATGGGCATCACCGCCAGCCACAGCTTTCCCATGGGCATCGTGGATGCCCATAGGGAAGAGAACACCATGGCCAAGAACCTGCGCTTCGGTTTCGTCGCCTGTGACGCCATCCTGGCCTGCATCATGGCGAAAAAGGGCTTTACCGGCCCGGCCCGGGTGATCGAGGGCGACTCCGGCATCAGGCAGGTGCTGCTCAAGGGCGAGATGGACGTGGAGCACCTTCTCGAACTTGACGGCTGGCGTATCCTGGATACCCGGCACAAGTACCTGGCGGCCAACGCCAACAGCCACGGCCATATCTACGCCACCCTGGCCATCGTCAAGGAGAACGACCTGAAGCCGGAAGACATCGCCGGCATCCACATCAGGGCGGGACGGCGCGAGGCCCGGCACACCACCTTCCTGCCCAAGAAGTATCCCCGCAACGCCGAGAACGGCGACCACAGCGCCTACTACGGCAACGCCTACGCCGTCAAGTACCGTAACTTCGGTCCAGACTCTTCCCGGCCGGAACACTTTACCGACCCGGTTATTCTGGACCTCATCAGCCGTATGACGGTCGAAGCCGACCCCGCCATGCCCGAGCAGGGCTACGCCGGCGCGTCAGAGATTATTACCAAGGACGGCCGCCGCTTTCAGAAGCGCGTCGACATCCCCCACGGCTTCGGGGAGGACCAGCTCACCGACGCCGAGCTTGAGGCCAAGTTCCGCGAGATGGCCGACCGCCACATGAGCCAGGAACAGGTCAAGCAGATCTTTGACGCCGTGTGGGGACTGGAGGGGGCCGGGGACATCCGCAAACTCACCGGGCTGATGACGGTGAAGTAGCGGCGGCGCCGAGCAACGCCGTTTTTCGCATTGCCCCGCCCTCGAAAAGAAAACGGACGAGGCTCTCGCCCCTCTCCGGCCAGTTCCCGCTGGGACCCCGGGCTTGCTGAGTCTTATCCATACGATTGTATTCTAACGCAGCCGCGTCCGGTGTTGCCATCCGGGCAGAGCCGCGCGTAGCCGGTAAGTACCATTGAAATTTCCCCGGCCGGCGAGTAAGCTGGAACAGAGCTTGTATTGTAGAATTGAGGAAGTTATGAGCATTATTAAGCGTCGGGGTCTCCTGCTGGTTTCGCTACTGCTCCTGGTATCCGGGCTTGGCCTGGCCGGCTGCGGGGTACCGCCGCAGCAGCAGTACACCGACATGGTGGACGAACTGGCCGCCGCCAGGAAAGACCTGGCAGCCGCCAGGGCGGAAACGGGCGCGGCGCAGGAAGACGCCGGGGCCGCCCGGGCCGAGCTGGTCGCGCTGCAAAAAGAATACGAAGCCTTGAAATCGCGGCTAAGCTCCGCGCAAAACGATATCGAAAAGGCGCAGGCAAGCCTGGCCGCCCGGTCGGCCGCTCTGGATGACCGGCAGAAAGCCTTGAGCGACGAGCAGAAGAAGGTCTCGCAGCTCGAGGCCCGCCTCGACACCATCATGGACACCAGGGTCATGTTTTTCTATCGTTTCCAGGCCCAGTTCTTTCGCAACGACTGGGTGCTCCCGGTGCCGCTCAGGACCTATTTTTCCTACCGGGAGAAATCGCGGCCGGACGACCCGGCCCAGGACGCCGCCCTGGTGCTGGACGCCGACGCTGACGGCGTCATGGACGCCTTGGTCCGCTTTTTCAAAGATGCCGCTATCGCGCAGGACATGAAGAAGAGCGATACGGTCAACATGGTAGCCCGTTTCACCCAGGCGCTGCCCGGCGTCAACAAGGATGTCGCGACGCCTTTTGACGACTACGCGCGTTACCCGGTTGAGACGCTCTTCGAGCAGAGTGCCGATTCTGAGGACGCCTCCATCCTGGCGGCCGCCATCCTGAGCCGGCTTGGTTTCGATGTGGTGCTCTTATATTACCCGGATAAGAAGCACATGGCGGTCGGCGTGAACGTGGCCTCTTCGGGGTATAGCTGGGAGTATAAGGCGAAGCGTTATTACTACCTGGAAACGACCGGCGACGCCTGGCAGTCCGGCGAAATCCCCAACCTTTACCGGGAGGTCCGGCCGACCATCGTGCCGCTGGCGGGCTAAGGCGGCGTCCGTCCGGCCTCGCTGGAGCCCGCGGGTCAGCGGGAACGGCGTCTTGCGGCTGTCCGGAAAATATCATCGCGAGACCATCCCGGCGGAAACCGGAAGACGTAGCAATCTCGGAGATTGCCGCGGGCTTCGCCCTCGCGAAGACAATGGTCCATTTTGAGGCAGCCTCACGGTGTAACGGACAACACCCCGATAAGCACCGGGTTAAAACCACCCCAACCTTTCCGCGCCGGGCGCGTTATATAAAGCACAGGACAGCGGGGAGGAAGAACGATGTTTCATCTGCTGAAAAAACTGTTGTTCCAGGCGAAGTGGAACTTGATGTCGCCCGCGGCGCGGTACGCCTGTCTTTGGGAGCGCACGCGGCGGGCGCACGGCAAGCCGGCCTAGAGGCCGGTGACACCGCCAGGCTGTTTACCCGGCGCCTCGCTGCCTTTCCGTCTATTCTCTTGCGGCCGACATGAACCGGCCGTCCTCCGGGCCGCTCTTGCCTTGACAGGCCGTATCTTTGCCTTATAATGCTCAATATGGTACGGCAAAAAGAACCGGAGGTGGCGAAAATGCTAAAGATTGACAAGGTCTTGCTGGCCCTGGGTATGGGCGCCTTCTTCTTCGACGACGAGGAAGCCATCAAGCGGGGAGCGGTGCAGGACGGGTTCATCTACCCGGGCAAGCCGCTGACGCCGGGATACACCGCCATCCGCATGCCGGCCGAGCAGGTGCTGGTCATGTTCGTGCTGAGTGACGGCCAGGTAGCCTACGGCGATTGCATCCAGCAGCAGCACTCCGGGCGGGCGGGGCGGGACGCCCTGCGGCCGTCTGCGGAGATTATGGAAACCATAAGGACGCATTACGTACCCCGGCTGGAAGGGCGGGAGCTCACAAGCTTTCGGTCGCTGGCGGCAGAGATCGACGCCGTCCGGGTCAACGGAGAGCGGCCGCACGTCGGCATTCCCTACGGCCTGACGCAGGCCCTGCTCGACGCCCTGGCCAAGAGCCAGAGAAAGACCATGGCCGAGGTGCTGGCCGGGGAGTACCATACCGAGGTGGCGGACCAGCCGGTGCCGCTAGCGCCCCAGGCCGCCGACGACTGGTACCTGAACAGCGACAAGATGATCCTGAAGCGGGCGCCGGTAATGCCCAATCCGCTGTGCCGCACCCGGAAGCAGTTCGAGGAGCTGCCGGAGTTCATCACCTGGCTGAAGGACCGCATCGCCAGGCTGGCCGGCGCCGATTATCAGCCCACCTTTTTCTTTGATTTCTACGGCTCGGTGGGCTTCTTCCTGGACGGCGACATGAGCAAGATCGTCGGGTATCTCGCCCGGCTCGAAGAGACGTCCCGGCCTTATAACCTGATCGTGGAAGACCCCATTATCGTCAACACGACCAAGAAAGACCAGCTCCAGGCCGTCCAGGGGATGCGCGCGGCCTTACAGCGGGCGGGACTGCGCATGAAGCTGGTCGCCGATGAGTGGGTGACCAGCTTCGATGATATCAAGATGTACGCCGAGGCCGGGGCGATGGATATATACGGGACGCACCCCATGGACCTGGGCGGCCTGAACAACTTCGTCGAGGCGAGCATCTTCTGTCACGAGCACGGTGTCGAGACCTGGCTGGGCGGCACCTGCGCCGGCACAGAGCGCAGCAGCCAGATGCGCTGTCATATCGCGCTGGCGACCCGGGCGTCATTCATGCTACCGGGGCCGGGCATGGGCGTTGACGAGGCCATATCCATCGCGATCAACGAGATGCAGCGCACGCTCGCCCTGATACAGTACCGGAAGGCACGAGAGCCGGCCTAAGCTACTCTACGACCACGGAGCCCTGCATGAAAGGGTGGGGCGTGCAGTGATAGGTGAAGGTCCCGGCGCTGGCAAAGGTGCGCCGGTAGGTGGCGTTCTGGGCCAGGCTGCCGCTGTTAAACAGGCCGGGGGTGTCGCTGGTTACGGTGTGCACCGTTCCGTCGTTATTGGTCCAGGTGACGGTATCGCCGGCCTTGATGGTTATCGTGGCCGGCACGAAGGCGAAGTTGGACATGACGACGGAATTTTCCGAAGCCGGCGGCGGGGAGGACAGGGTGGGGGCAGGGCTGGAGCCTCCGGAACAGGCCGCGAATAGCGGCAGCAACCCGAGTACCAGGGATAGTGCGATCAACGGCCTGATTGTAGCTCGTGCCATGCCGTCCTCCTCCGTTATTTTAGCGCTTGGCTTGCCTGATAACCGGCCTGGTATGAGCCAACGGCGCACTACCCGCGGCCGAAAAGCTTTTTAACCAGGTACCGGCGGCGTTCCTGGGTCCCGATTAATTATACCCTCAACCTGGCTGTCTCCCGCAAGGGTGTGGACCTTATTAATCGGTCTTGGTTGCTGACAGCTTACCTCACCCCAAACCCCTCTCCATCCTGAAATGTGTTGCCGCTGCACTACCGCCAAACATGGAGCGGGGGACCCAGGGGTGAGGTTGCTTGACAATCTCAACCTAGATTGAGTAGAACCCTCATGTTGTTCGCCTTGCCCGGTTAATGCCGTTTTGCTATACTTACGGTACGCCCCCATCGTCTAGTGGACTAGGACACTGGCCTTTCAAGCCGGCAACAGCGATTCGAATTCGCTTGGGGGCGCCATGTCCACCTCTGGCCCACGAACACACCTGCCGGTTATCAGGTCACTCACCGGGCTGTTGCCGTTCGCTGTTCTCAAGCGGCTCCGGCGGGCGTCTGCCGGTAGACCCGGTTGGCCGGCCGCCTTCCCATCATCACGATAAGCGCCAGCGCCAGGACGACGGCCGCCGCCGCCGTGAGGAAAGCCAGCTCGTAGCTGTTCGTTATGTCAAATATCTTGCCGCCCGTCCAGGCGCCCAGCGCCCCGCCGATGCAGGCGCCGGCCTGCAGTATCCCCACCAGCATCACCCGGAGGCCGAAGAACTTGCCGATAAGCGCGCTCTGCTGGGGCATTTCGGCGCCGTAGGAGAAGCCGTAGACCATGGCAAAAAGATAGAACACCCACATGTCCCGGGCGAACACCAGCAGCACCAGGCTCGGCGCGATGCCCAGGCAGGCGATCACCAGCGTTTTCATGTTCCCGATGCGGTCCGAAGCGGCCCCCATGAGGACGCGGCCGATAAAGCCGCTCAAACCGACGCCGCTGATAATCGTCGCGGCCACCAGCGGCGCGATACCCAGGTCGGTGGCGTAGTTGACCACGTGAACGACAATCATCTGGTTGACAAAGGTGAACAGGGCGAATATGACGAAGAGCATCCATAAGGTGCGCGTGCGGATGGCGGCGAGGAGCGCCGCGCCGGCGCCCGGCTCCCCGGTCCTGGCCTTCCCCGGAGAGTATATGTCGGGCCCCGCCGCCGGCGCGCCGTAGGGTCGCAGGCCCATCTGCTCCGGCCGGCGCCGCAGGACGAAAGCGCCGGAGACAAAGACGGCGCCGACAGCCGCCCCCAGTACCAGGTAGGCATTCGACCAGCCGTAGGCGAGTATCAGGCTCGAAATCGTCATGACCCCGATGAGCTGCCCCAGGCACATGCCGGCGACGCCGATCCCCAGCGCCAGGCCGCGGCGCTTGACGAACCAGCGGCTGGTCGCGATGCCGGTTACCGGCAGGGTGGCGCACAGCCCGATGCCGGTGAGAATGGAATAGGTCAGGTACATCTGCCAGAGGGCCGTGATCTGGCTGGTCAGTATCAGGCCCGCCCCGGCAAGCACCCCAACCACGCCCAGGACCCGCGCCGGTCCGAAACGGTCCGCCAGCCAGCCGGCAGCCACCGAGGCAAAGCCGATAGAGAGCATGTACACTGACTGTAGCCCGGAGGTGTTCGCCCGCGTCCAGCCGAAATCAGCCGCCAGCGGCTTGAAGAACACGCCGAAGCTGCTGGTCACCGTCGCCTGCATGCCCAGCATCATCATGCTGGCGCCGACGATGAGCCATCCGTGGAAGAACCGGGCGCGAACCGACTGGTTTAACTTGCGGGTTATGGTCACGTTTTGAGCTTAACAATATAATGCGGGCTCGCCGTTGTCAATCGCCGGGCGAGCCCGGCGCGGTCAATGATGACCGGAGCATCGCTATGGACTTATCTTGGCTATTTGCTATAATATCACCATCGGTTTTCCGGCCGGGGCGCGGCGGGGGTTAAGCTTGTCCTTCCTGAAAAATCTAACGCTGGGGAATAAAATTATCCTTTTTACCAGCCTGGGGCTGGTGCTGGGCATCGGCGTGCTGGGCTTCCTGGGTATTCACGCCGTGAACCAGGCCACCGATGTCATGCTCCAGGACCGGCTGACCACCGCCGGGCTGGTGGCCGACCATATCGACGAGACCCTGTCCTACACCCTCGGGGAGCTGGAGCACACCGCCCAGGCCATCGAGGCGAACCGCGATGAGACCATCCTGGCGGAGCAGTTCGCTGAGCTTGAGAATACCTTCTCCCGCCTGGCCATTGTTATTCATAGCATCTATTTCCTCGACGCCGGCGGGCGGGTGGTGAAACCGGATGACCTCGCCGGCCTGGACCTGTCCGCGCTGACCGCGGTAGCGCAGGCCATCGCGCGGGACAAGGCGACCATCACCAGCCTGGACCGCGCGCCGCGGGACGGCACCCCGGTCTTTTTCCTGATAAGCCCGGTCGGCGGGGCGCGCGGGGAAAAGGGCTACCTGGCGCTCGCCATTGACCCGGCGAAATCGAGCATCGGCGGTTTCGTCCAGCCCATCCGTCTCGGCCGCAGCGGTTACGTCGAGATCGTTGACCAGAACGGCCTGGTGGTGGCGCGCACCGAGCCGGGGCCGAAACTGGCCTCTTTCGAGCAGAGCGACCACAGCGGGCGCTTCGCCCAGTTGATAACCGCCGGCAAACCCACCCAGGGCGTCTGCCATACCTGCCACGAGCCGCAGCAGAAGGTAGAGAGGAAGGACGTCCTGGCTTTCGTGCCGCTGGCCCGGGCGAGCTGGGGCGTCGCCATCCGGCAGTCGGAAGAGGAAGCGCTGACGCCCGCCCGGGAGCTGCGCCAGAGCCTCTTCCTGTTCGGCGCCGGCCTGACCGTGGCCGCCCTGATATTCGTCCTGATAACCACCCGGGACGTCGGGCGCCGCCTGGCGATGCTCACCGCGGCTTCCCGGAGGTTCGCCGACGGCGACCTGATGAGCCCGGTCTCCGCCTCCGGCAACGACGAGATCGGCATCCTGTCCCGCAGCTTCAACGAGATGCGGGTCAAGCTGCGTAAGTCCTACTCCGAGCTGGAGCAAAAGACCAGCGAGCTGTCATCCCTGCTGTCGGTTTCCGAGATTATGAACTCCAATCGGGAGCTGCCCGGCCTGCTCAAGGCCGTGCTGGACAAGGCGGTCGAGGTCATACCGGGCGCGGAGGCCGGCCTGCTGCTGCTGCCCGGGGACGGCGCCACCCTCAAGGTCGAATGCGTGTCCGGCCTGAGCCCGGGCACCTTCCCCGAGTTCGTCAGCGAAGGCAAGGTCGGCATCGAGGAGCTGAAAAAGTCGCTGGCCCCGGGGAACCTGCCCAAAAACTGCATCTATGCCGGGGTCGCCCGGGAGCGCGGCCTCATCATCATGGTCAATTTCCGCGAGGACGGCGCTTTTTCGGGCTCCGACCGGCGCCTCCTCCAGGCCATCGCCGATGACATCTCCCTGGTGCTGGAAAAGGCCCGCCTGACCGAAGAGGCCGAGCAGGCCCGCGCCTGGTACGAGGCCGACCGGCTGCGCTCCGAGTTCATCTCCTCGGTGTCGCACGAGCTCCGCACGCCGCTCACCCTGATAAAAGGCTACTCCACCTCGCTGCTGCGCCAGGATACCACCTGGGACGACCAGAGCCGCCGCGAGTTTCTCCAGATTATCGACGACAAGACCGACGAGCTCCGCGACCTCATCGACAAGCTGCTGGAATCGGCCAAGCTCGAAGCGGGCGTCGTCCGGCTGGAGAAAGAGCCCGTGCTTATTCCCCGGATGGCGCGGAAGGTGGTCGAGGAGATATCGATCCGGGCGCGCAACCACCGTTTCACCCTGGACTTCGTGAAATCCTTCCCGGTGGTCGAGGCCGATACCCGCTGCATCCGGCAGATTCTCCAGAACCTGGTAGAGAACGCCGTGAAGTACTCGCCGGAGGGCAGCGAGATTACCATCGGCGGCCAACCGGCGGCGGATGGCGTCACGGTAAGCGTCACGGACAACGGCATCGGCATACCCCTCGAGCACCAGGGCAAGATTTTCGACCGTTTCTACCGGGTGAAAAACCGCACCATGCCCAATATCCCCGGCAGCGGACTGGGCCTGGCCATCGTCAGGGGTCACGTCGAGGCCCACGGCGGCAAGGTCTGGTTTGAGAGCGTCGCCGGGCGGGGCAGCAGCTTTTACTTCAGCCTGCCCGCCATGAAAATCGAGTAAGAGGAAGAGACAAGTGGATAAAATTACGATTCTGCTCATCGACGACGACCCGCAGCTCATCCGGCTGGTGCGGGCCAACCTGGAGAGGCTGGGCTACCGCATCCTCATCGCGATGGAGGCAGGCTCGGCCCTGCAGCTCGTGGAGACGGAAAGCCCCGACCTGATCCTGCTGGACATCATGCTGCCGGAGTTGGACGGCTACAACGTCTGCCAGCGCATCCGCGAGTTCTCCTCGGTGCCGATCATCATGCTGACCGCCAAGGTTGAAGACACCGACAAGGTCAAGGGCCTGAAATCGGGCGCGGACGATTACATCACCAAACCCTTCAACGTCCAGGAGCTGCTCGCCCGGATCGAGGCGGTACTGCGGCGCGCCGGCCCGTCACAGGAATCGAAAACGCGCCCGAGCTTTGCCTGCGGGGATATCCGCGTGGACTTTACCCAGCGGCGGGTCATGGTGCGGGGGCAGGAGGTCTCGCTGACGCTTACCGAGTACAAGCTCCTGTCCCAACTGGTCAACAACGCCGGGCGGGTGATGCTGCACAAGGAGCTGTTGACGCGCATCTGGGGCGCGGAGTACCAGGACGAGCTGGACTACCTGCGCGCCTATATCTCTCACCTCCGGCAGAAGCTGGAACAGGACCCCCATCAGCCACGGTATATCCTGTCCAAACCGGGCATCGGCTACATGTTCATCAGCCCCGCCGAGTCATAGTATAAATACCCCGTTTTGACCGGGGTTTTAATTCTTATTTCACGATTTTTTCATATTTTTTTCATCTATGGCACCCTGATTTTCATGCTTTTTTCATTTCCCACTCGGTAAAATCCTTGTGGATATGAAAATTCTATGAATAAAGGGTATCCAACTACAAGCGCCAGGAATGGCCAAGCCGGCAACAGGGGGGCAAGCTTATGAAGCACCTGATACGCGCCGGAGGCGTGCTGTTCGTCATCGCTTTTATGATGATTATCATGCGCTTTTTGCCGGTGACCGAGAGCATCGAGCAGTTCGGCTTTTACCGCAGCGGCACCGCGGAAGCCGATATGATATGGGCGACGCAGGAGATGCAGTTCGCCGATTCGTCGTCCTGCCAGAGCTGCCACCAGGACAACTACAAGAGCTGGGAACAGGGCAGCCACCAGCCCGTGACCTGCGAGAGCTGCCACGGCCCCGGGCGCGACCACATCGCCGGCCTGGCGTCCTCCCTGACCGCCAAGCCTGCCCCGGAGCAGTGCGCCGTATGTCACCAGCAGCTAGCCAGCCGGCCCCGGGAGTTCCCCCAGGTTGAGATTGAGAGCCATGCCGGCTCAACCGGGTGCGTCGCCTGCCATAACCCGCACACGCCGGCCCAGCCGGCCGCCGCCAGCGTGAGCCAGACCGCGGCCATCCCGCACAGCACCGAGGGCCGGGCGGACTGCCTGGCCTGTCACGGCGCCGCCGGATTTAAACCCTACCCGGAAGACCACGCCGGCCGGGCCAACGAGACCTGCCTGAGCTGCCATAAGACCGGATAAGGAAGGGAACTTGGAGATTTCACGCAGGGACTTCATCAAAACCGGCGGCCTGGGCCTGCTCTCCGCCGCCGTCCTGGGCGGGGCATCTGCCGTCCTCTCCCGGGACATCGTCCTGGCTTCGGCGGACAACCCGGGCGTGCGGCGGAAATGGCGCTTCGTGGTGGACACCACCAAGTGCATCGGCTGCGGGCGCTGCGTCCGGGCTTGCAAGCTGGAGAACAACCTGCCGCCCGAGCCCTACCACAACCGCACCTGGGTGGAGCGCTATGTCTTCGGCAAGAACGACGAGGTCTTCGTCGACTCGCCGGAGGCCGGCATCAACGGCTTCACCGCCGAGGACATCGGCGCGAGGTACCCCGGCCTGGACGTCCTCAAGACCTTCTTCGTACCCAAGCTGTGCAACCAGTGCGCCAAGCCCCCCTGCGTCCCGGTGTGCCCGGTGGGCGCGACCTTCATGAACCCTGACGGTATCGTCCTGATCGACCGCAAGGCCTGTATCGGTTGCCGCTACTGCATCCAGGCCTGCCCTTACGGGGCCAGGTTCTTCGACCCCCGCTACCGGATAGTCGACAAGTGCACCTGGTGCTACCACCGCATCACCCGGGGCCACCCCCCGGCCTGCGTCGAGGTCTGCCCCGTGGGCGCCCGCACCTTCGGCGATATCACCGACCAGGACGGCACGGTCAGCGGGCAGATAGAGAGCAATACCCTGGGCGTCCTCAAGCCGGAGGTCGGCTCGGAGCCCAAGGTCTACTACATCGGCCTGGAAAAGGGCGTGAGGTAAGATGGAGGGCTTTCTCTACCCCAACGAAGCGGTCCTGGAGTGGGACCTGCTCATCGTCATCTACCCGTACATCACCGGGCTGGTCGCCGGGGCGTTTATCGTTTCTTCCCTCTACCACGTCTTCGGGCTGACCCGGCTCAAACCGGTGGCCCGTTTCTCGCTGATTACCGCGCTGGCCTTCCTGCTCGCCGCCCCCCTCCCGCTCGTCGCCCACCTGGGCCAGCAGACGCGGGCGCTGGAGATGTTCCTGCGGCCCAACTTCATGTCGGCCATGTCCGGTTTCGGCTACATCTGGTTCCTGTACTTCCTGCTGGTGCTGTTCGAGATATGGCTCGTCTTCCGCCCGGATATCGTGCGGTTCGCCCAGACGACCCGGGGCCTCAAAAAGACGATCTATTCCGCCCTGGCGCTGGGCGTATACGACCTCTCGGAAAAGAACCTCCAGGCTGACAGGAAGCTCATCAAGATACTGGCCACCATCGGGGTGCCGGCCGCCGCCCTGCTGCACGGCTACGTCGGCTTCATCTTCGGCGCCATCAAGGCCAACCCCTGGTGGTCGACCTCCCTGATGCCCGTTATCTTCCTGCTGTCCGCCATCGTCTCCGGCATCGCGCTGCTGATCGTCCTCTATACGGTGGTCTGCAAGCTCAGGAAAGTCCCGGTCGACCACGAGTGCGTCCACTCGCTGGCGCTGTGGCTGGGCGGCTTTCTCACCGTGGCCTTCGCCCTGGAAGGCCTGGAGGTCTTCAGCATGCTCTACGAGTCCGAGGAGAGCTGGGAGATAATCTCGCGCCTAATCAGCGAGCGGCTGGCGGTCAGCTACTTCGTTATCCAGATGGGGGCCGGCTCGGTGCTGCCGCTGATAGTGCTGGCCGCCGCCGAGTTCAGCCGGTTGAAGGAAAACGTCCGGGCCCGCCTCCGGCTCGGCGCGGCGTCGCTCATCCTGGTCGGCGTCCTGGCGATGCGCTGGAACGTGGTTATCGGCGGCCAGCTCATCTCCAAGAGCCTGCGGGGGCTGAACAGCTATACCCCGCCGCTGCTCGGCGAGAGCGGGCTTCTCATGGCGGGCGCCATCATGCTCTTTCCATTCGTTGTCCTGGCGGTGATGCTGTATTTCCTCCCTCCGTGGCAGAAGACCCTGAGACCGGAGGAGGGCCGGTCCTTTGGCTGGAAGAGTCTGGGGGAAAGGAGGATTTGACATGCTGTTAAGACGGGACCTCTCAACAACCGGCGATCTGCTGCGCACCGGCGGCGCCCTGGCCGCAGGCTTGAGCCTGGCGGTGAGCCTGCTCATCGTGCTGGTCGCCAACGAGTACGCCGGCGGCATCCAGCTTCTGGTGCTGGGCCCGGTGTTCTTCGGCGGGCTGGGCTGCCTGCTGGCGGGCCAGGTAATGCTCTGGCGCAAGCGGCCCAGAAGCTAGTTCCGCCCCCGGCCGCGCGCCCGATTTTTACCGGGACATCCGGCGCCCGGACACTTGGAC
>JACPQH010000034.1 GCA_016190585.1 Chloroflexota bacterium
CCTCATCCTCGCCTTCTCCCATCGAGGGAGAAGGGACATGATTAACCCACTTGCCAATTCTTCACAAGCTCTGAGTATGACAACTGGTTATCGGATAGCCCGGCACGTATCTGGGAATGCCGCCCTCGCAAGGACAGTAAGTCTATTTTTAGACCGTCCGAGCAGGATTGGTCTTATCGAAGCCGGGACAGCTTGTAGACCCGGGCCAGGTTCTCGAGGTCGTTGAGGAGGTAAACAAAGGCCAGCCAGCCCCACCGTCCCCACCGCTGCTTCAGCTTTAGCGCGACGGCGTCGATTTCCTGCCGGGGGTTAAGCGGTGTCCGCCCCTGGACAAGCTCGCTCATGATGACCACGCTCCAGACATCGAGCGGCACGAAGGCCTGGCCGAGGATGATGCCGGCGGAGTACCGGCCGATGCCGGGAATCGCCGTCAGCTTCTCGAGCGCGGGCTCTTCCGGCAGGGCAGCGAGCTCCCGCAGAGACACCGGGTTGGCCGCCAGGAACTGGGCCGCCCTGACGAGTCGCGGCGCGCGGTAGCCGAGCTTCGCCCTGGCCCTGAGCTCCGCCGGGTCAAGCGCGGCGACCGTCCCCGGCCGGGGCCAGAGGATGACCTCGCGGCCATCGAAGCTGAGCCTCGTGCCGTACTGCTCCAGGACGGCGTCCATCATCTGCACGCTGCGGGCCACCGGGGCCATTTGGAGCAGGATGGCCAGTATCACCCGCCCGAAGACGTCGTCGAGCTGGCCGACCCTCATGCCGTACAGGTCGCGGATCGCGAGGGAGAGCACGGGGTCGTTCCCGGCAAACTCGTAGAAACCGGCCAAATCCTCACCGGCACCCAGTCCCGCCCGCACCACGGACCGCGCCATGTCCTCCTCACCGGCAGTCAGCGGCGAGGCGGCGTAAAGGGTTACCTCAACATCGCGGCCGGGAGCCAGCATCCTGAGGCCGCGCGGCCGGCCATCGAGATAGACGCCGCTCCACAGCGCGCCGTCCGCGAAAATCTCGCGCGGGGTAGACCAGTGCCAGCCGGCCGGCTTGGCGACCGTGCGCCGGAAGTTGAAAGGCTCCGGGATGGACAGGGAGAAGCGGCCGGCTTCGGTGAGGCGCATATCAGGGGGCTGCTTATCCCGGCGCCAATAAGCCCGTCATGTCGCCGATCTTTTCCACCTTCTCCAGGTTGGTCAGCGTCTGCCACAGGGCTTCCGCCGGTGTATCTCCCAGCGTTCCGGGCACAGTGTTCATGAACTTCTGCCGGAAGTCCCCGGCGGTGAAGGCGTTCTCGCCGGGGGAGCCTTTGGCGTCATCGACATGGGCGCGGAGCACCCGGCCGCCCTTCAGCTTTATTTCCGTGGAACACATCTTCTTGCCGTACTTGAAATGGGGCTCCCAGGCCGCCGGGTCTTCGAAGAAATTGACCTTGCGCGCCAGCTCGATAATGTCCGGCTCCCGGTAGCGGCCTGTGGTATACCAGGCGGGGCCGGCAGGCGGCCCGGCGACGGCCAGAGCCACGGCGCAGGGCGTGCTGAACTGCGCCTCCTGCATCGTCTGCCACTCGTAACGCATCAGCTTGGGCAGGCCGAAGAGCTTTATCTCCTCGATGTCCGCCGGGTTTACAGACGCGCCTTCCAGGGCCTTCCACACGGCGGTAACCGGGGCCTGGGTCCAGCCGCAGGCGCACATCGGCTTGAAAGACATGTCCATGATGCGGTAGGTCCGGCCTAATTCGCGCGTAAGCTCGGTATGGTCGCAGGTGTTGGCGCCGCAGCACTTCCAGAAGGAGTCGCCGTCGAGCACGCCTTCCGGCCCGCTGAGGCGGCGCGCCCGGAGCGCGGCAAAAGTGCCGACGAAGGCGTAGAGACCCTGGTTGTACTTGATGTCGTGGAACTTGAAGGCCTTGCCCACGCTGACCGTGCCGGTCTGGCCGGCGTTGACCGGCGTGCTGCCGGCGATGCCGAAGGCGTTGATGGTGCGCTCCGTGTCGAGCCCCAGGAGCTTGGCGGCCGCGGCTGCCGCGCCGAAGACGTAGTAGGTCATGTTGGACAGGACATCCGGCCGGCCGGAGGGCGTGTCCACGATGGAGCGGATGGCCCGGGCGACCCTCATGGCGACCTCATAGCCGGCGATGACGGCGGTGATGATGTCTCTGCCGGAAGCGCCCACGGACTCCCCCACCGCCAGGGCGGAGAAAACGATGGGCCCGCCGGGGTGGCTCTGGGCGAGCTTGTAGCTGTCGTCGAAGTCGAGCACGTTGGCCAGCTCGGCGTTGAAGTGGGCGGCGAAGGCGGCGGTTATTTTGGTATCGGAACCGACCAGCGTGGCCTCGGGCTTGCCGCCGAAGTCCAGGGCGGTCGCCAGGTGGCGCTGGCCGACCTCGGTCTGTATGCCTCCCAGGGCGCAGACTATTGGATCGAGGATGCACCATTTGCCCTGGGCAACGACTTCGCCGGGGAAGTCCTTGAAATCAGCCTTGACTACATACTCCGCCAGTTGCTCCGTGGGGCCCATAACCTACCTCCCGGTCGAATTTGATACCGGCATTATAGACAGGCGGCGCCGGGGTGTCAAACCCTCCAACCAGAACGGAGCAGCCGCCGGTCTTTCGAGGATGCTTAAGCGTTGTGTCATCCTGAGAGTTCGCGAAGAGTCGGCAAACGTGTTATCATGTCCCTTCTCCCTCGAAGGGAGAAGGCGAGCAGTATTATCACTCCGACAACCTGTTGTTCCAGGCGGGACCCGTCAATAACCTATAAAAAGAACCATCTTGACAAGCCGCCGCCGGGAAGATGATAATGGCGAAGACCACACTAGTCGCCTTTCCCAGGCATTAATTCGGATCCGGGTCGCGTTAAAACTAAAATCAGGCCGGACGGGGAAAGCAGTTCCCGCGGCGGGAGGAAAAGCCATGTCAGGACCTTTGGAGGGCATCAGAGTTCTCGATATGGGGGCTTACGGTGTGGGGCCGCACGCCTGCGGGATGCTGGGACTCCTGGGCGCGGAGGTCATTCGCATCGAGCCGGACACCGGCGACGGGCTGATGCGGGTTGCGCCCTTCATCAACGGCACCGGCTCCACCTACCTGGTGGCGCATCACAACGCCAAGAGCATCGTCCTGAACCTGAAGAACGACGAAGAAAAGAAAATCGCCTACAATCTCCTCGGCGCTATGGACGTCCTCGTGGAGAACCGGCGCACCGGCGCCCTCGACCGGCTCGGCTTCGGCTATGACGTCGTCTCGAAGATAAATCCGCGGATAATCTACGCCTCGTCATCGGCCTACGGCCACACCGGGCCGTTCGTGAAATTCGGCGGCACGGATACTTTTCTCCAGGCCATGTCCGGCTTCGTCAGCCTCAATGGGAAGCTCGACGGCCTGGGGCAGTGGCTGCGGTACGTGGCGCTGGTGGACTGCACCGGCTCGCTCGTCATCGCGGAGGCCTGTCTCGCCGGGCTTTATAACCGGGAGCTTACCGGCAAAGGCGAATACCTTGACCTTGACGAGTTCTCTTCGTCGCTCTACATGCAGTCGACGCGCATCGCCGAATACCTGGCTACCCGGCAGGAGCCGCGGCGCATGGGTTCCGAGAGCTCCAAGACTTGCCCCTCCAGGGCCTATATTACCCAGGACAACAAGTACGTCCTGGTCTCGGCCCTGACCCGCGGCCAGTGGACGAACCTGTGCGCCGCCCTCGAGATGAACGACCTGGTTGACGACCCGCGTTTCTGCACCAATAACGCCCGCCTGGAGCACCGGGACGAGGTCAACGAGCAGGTCCAGCAGCGCATCCAGGACAAGCCACTGGTATGGTGGTTGTGGCAGTTCGACCGCTTCAAGGTGACCCACAGCAAGGTCATGAACGTCGAAGACCTGCTGGACGACCCGCATGTTATCGCCAACAAGTATATCGTCGATATGCCCTCCGCCTGGGGGCCGCTGAAATACGCCGACAACGTCCCGTGGACCTTCCAGGAGACGCCGCTCAACCCGACCACGCCGACCCCGTACCCGGACGAGCACCGGGACTATGTTCTTTCATTAATATCAGGAGACTCCCGCCCGCCCCTGGCCGCGCCGGCGCCGCGGAAGCAGGCCGTCAGAGTGGTCGACCTCACCCAGGGCATCGCCGGGCCGCAGTGCACCGCGCAGCTCGGCTCGCTTGGCATCGAGGTTATCAAGGTGGAAACGGGGGAGGGGGACTATGCCCGCGACTGGGGCGCCAGGGTCAACGGCGAGAGCGCCATCTTTATGCAGTTGAACCATGACAAGAAGAGCGTCAAGCTCGATTACCGGACGCCGGAAGGGCTGGACGCGCTGCGGGCGCTCGTCCGGGGCTCGGACGTTTTCATCGAGGACTTCAAGCCCGGCGAAGCCGAGAGCCTCGGCCTCGGCTACGAAGACCTGCGCAAGCTGAAGAAAGACCTGATCTACTGCTCCATCTATCCCTTCGGCGATAAAGGGCCGTACCGGGACCGGGAAGCGACCGAGCTCGAGCTCCAGGGCATGTCCGTCATGATGCGGTGGATAGGCGAGCTCGGTGAGGAGCCTGTCCGGCTCGGCGCCGATCTCTATTCCTCGCTCACCGGGATGTTCGCCTTCTGCGCCGTTATGGCCGCCCTGTATAACAAGCAGAAGCGGCACAAGGGCGAGAGAATCGTGGTTTCCGCTTTCGGCGGGGCCATCTACCTGGCCCAGGACGGCATCCTGCCCCTCTCCGGGGTGGATTCCTGGGGTGGCTACTGGGCGACCGGTCCGTACGATCATGCCGTCAGCGGTCTGCCGGCCAAGGATAAGCACATCATGTTCGGCGTCATGGTCAAAGACGAAGAACAGGGCCGGCCGACACTGGAGAAGTTCTGCACGGCCCTGGGCATGGCCGACCACCTGAAAGACCCCGAGTTCGTCAAGATCGGCACCCGGCTCAAGGGCATGGGACAAGAAGCCGCGCAGATGCGGCCGGTCTTCGAGCCGTACATCCGCCGGATGACCGCCGAGAAGCTCGTCGAGACCATCGACGCCTGCGGCGGACTGGGCGCTATCGTCCTTTCGTACAACGACCTCTTTAATCCGATGCACCAGCAGGTTATAGCCGACCAGATGACGACCGAGCAGGAGCATCCCCGGGCCGGCCGCATCATCCTGGTCAACAACCCGTGGCGGCCTACCGCCACTCAGATGAGCATCCGCACCCCGTCGCCGGCGCTTGGCGAGCATACCGACGAGGTGCTGGCTGCCCTAGGCTACCCGAGGGCCAGGATAGAAGCCCTTAAATCCGGCGCGCCCTGCGCCCCGGCCCCGGTAAAATAGCACGCTTTTGGCGAAGTGAAATGATAACGAACGAGCTGGTAGAAAAAGCGGGCTACGAGGCGATGCGGCGCGGGGTGACGACGCTGCCGGGGGATATCTTCGACGCCATGAGATCGGCCTACGCCGCCGAGACCTCGCCCGATGTCCGAAGGGTATACGAGCGCTTCTTCGACTACGTCGAGCGGCGCACGGCGCTCGGGGGCAGCATCTGTCCCGATACCGGGACAATCATGTACTACGTGTCTGTAGGCAGCCGGGCGCGGGTGGCGCCGGATGTTGATTTCTGGCGGATACTGGCCGGGGTCACCGGGCGACTCACCGAGGAAGGTATCCTGGCGCGCAAGTCCGGCGACCCACTGCGGCACATCAATAACAACACCAATGTCGGTGTGAACAGCCCCTCGGTACAGTACCAGTTCGTCCCTGGCGTCGATTACGTCGAGATAACCGCGGTGGCTAAAGGCGGTGGCGGCGAGATTATGGGGAGCAAGTTCCGGATGCTGACCACCAGTGAGCCGGCGGTGATAAAGAAGTATATCCTGGACAGCGCCGTTAACAGCGCCAGGAACGGCTTCAACTGCCCGCCGGCGATATACGGGGTGGGCATCGGCGGGGGCCTGGCTATCGCCGGGAGCATCGCCAACGAGGCCGCCGTGCTGCGGCCAGTCGGCTCCCGGCACCCGGAAGCGTTCATCGCCGGCCTGGAAAACGAGCTACTCGATTTATTGAACAGTACGGGCATCGGGCCGGCCGGGCTGGGCGGCCAGTGCACCGCCCTGGACGTGCATGTCGAGTACTCGCACGGACACGAGGGGGTGATCGCGGTCGGCATCGTCTCGCAGTGCCTGATGGCCCACCGCGCCACGGTCAGGATAATGCCTGACGGCAGCTTTGATAAATCGTTGTGCCCCCAGTCTTGGTTCGTCAGGCCGTGGGCTTCCCAACAGTGAGGTGGAAATGAGCATATTCGGTAAAGAATATAGCCTGGAAACCCCGCTGTCCGAACAGGATGCGAGGGGCCTCAGCGCGGGCGATATCGTGCACATCAGCGGTGCCATCTGGGGCGGCCGCCTGGCCGTTATGAAGCGGTTCGTGGAGGCGCACGAGCCTTTACCGGTTGACACGCGGAAGCTGAACGTCTTTTTCACCGGCGGGGAAGGCGTCGTGCCCGTTCCCGGGAGGCCCGGCTACTGGCAGCCTTTGTCCATCGGCACGCTGCTGGGGCTGCGTTTCGAGCGGTGGTACCCCGGCATGATACGCGGCGCGGGACTGCGGGCGATCATCGCCAAGGGAACAACCGGGGCAGATACACGGCAGGCCTGCATGGAGTGCGGCTGCGTCCAGCTCACCTCGCTGGGGTGGACGGTGACGCCCCGCTTCGGGGACGCCCTGGTAGACGGAATAAAGGACGAGGACATTCACTGGCGCGAGGCCGGCCTGATAGAGTCGCTGGTCGTCTACCGCCTGAAGGACAGCGGGCCCTGGGTGGTGAACGTGGACACCACGGGCAACGTGCTGTTCGATGGTCTGAACCAGAAGGTAGACAACAGGCTTGAGGAGATATACCGGGGGTGGGGCATTTCCCGGGACTTCAAGCCGGACACCTGGCTGGACTAGCCGCATAGCGGTTGGGAAATCCCCCTTGCCCCCTTTGCGAAAGGGGGGAATTGATTTGCCTCGAACACCAGCCGGAAAAACGCATGCAAACGGATGGTTCGTCTCCCTTGGCAAAGGGAGATTAGAGAGTGATTCGGTTAAAATCCCCCGTCTACCCCTGCAGCCCGGCGGTGGCGGCGTCGGTTTCCCTGACGAGCCGCGCCATCAATTCGGCTATCGAAGGGATGTCCTTGATGGCCCGCACGCCGGCCCCGCAGGCGATGCAGCCGTTCTCCAGGTCGCCGCCGGTCAGACCGAACTCCAGCCCGTGATTGAGGATGCGCGCCCGCTCCCGCGCCGTGCCGCTGCCCTCGGCCTGCATCTGCATCAGGCGGTCGGTCACCGGGTTCTTGAACAGCCGCCGCGTTACTAGGTCGCCGACGACCACCGTTTTGACGCCCGGCTCCATGACCGCCTGCTTGATGTCCGGGTGCACGCCGCATTCCTGCGTGGCCATGAACCGCGTGCCCATGTAGACGCCTTCGGCGCCCAGGCACAGCGCTGCGGCGATACCGCGACCGTCCATGATGCCGCCGCCGGCGATGACGGGTATTTTCACGGCGTCGACTATCTCCGGGACGAGCACGAAGGTGGGCGGCGTGTCCGGCTTGCCCATGCCGCCGCCTTCATAGCCGACGGCGATGATGGCGTCCGCGCCGAGCTGCTCCGAGCGCCGGGCGGCCTCGACGGTGATGGGGAGGGTGTGGTGCAGCAGCTTGATGCCCGCCGCCTTGATCTTGTCCACGTAGCCTTCCGGCGTCTCCGATTCCATGACGACGACCGGCGGCTTCTCCTCCAGGATGACCTTGAGTATCTGCTCGGAGAAAGTGATCTCCTTGTCCGAGAACCAGGGGGCGGGGCGCAGGGCGTTCATGGCGAAGGGCTTATCGGTCAGGGACTTGACGCGCCGGAGCTGCTGCCGGGTCCACTCGGCGCCTTCGTACGGGTCGCGGATGCGGCCCTTGTGGGTGGCGTCTAACCCCAGGGTACCCAGCCCGCCGGTGTTGGAGACGGCGGCCACCATCTCCGGCGAGGTGACATAAATCATCGCCGACTGTATGATGGGGTACTTGATGCCGAGCAGTTGGCTGATGCGTGTCTGTTTCATACCTTTTACGCTCCTTTTTACGGCCTGTTAGATGTCGAATATTTCGATAACGCAGGTATCGCCGGCCTTTTGCGGCGGGTTCACCTGCCAGAGGGGACGCCCGTTAAGCTCCCGGCAGTACGTCTCGAACAGTACCGGACAGTGGGTGCAGTAGACCGGCATCTGCTCACGCGCCCCGACCTCCAGGGGGATTGCCTCGGGCACCGCGGCGGATACGCCCGCCCGGCCGGACTCGCCTTTGCGCTCTCGCTCCAGCCGCCGGCCGCCGCTGCCGCAGGGCTCGAGGATGATGCGCATGCTGTTCTTACCCTGCTCGATGCGGATGGGGCCGATATGCTCCCGGTTGATCATGGTGGCAGCCTCCACCAGGTCGTCCCGCGAGATTTGTGATTTTTCCCGGAACCACTCCCTGGTACCTTCACCCCACCGCCGCCACATCTCGAAGAGGGCCTCCCGCCCGAAGCTGTCATAGGCGTACCCGGCGCAGTCCGCGATAAAGTCCACACACAGGTCGTGTATCGTCATGTGACGCCTGGTCTTGGTATTAATCAGGGCGATGGCTTCCGCCCGGTCGCCGCGCTGGACGGCCTCGCTCACCCGGGCGGCCAGCCTCTTCTGGTCTTCGATAAAGCGCTCCTGGACGAGGGGCAACACGAAGCTGGTTATCACGCGGACCTGGTTCTTGTTCCGGTTGGTGTACTCCCGCGCCAGGGCGGGAATCAGGCGCAAGGCCTCTTCGTCGTTACCCTTGCTCAGGGCGTCTTTCACCCGTTCGGCGACCGTTACGCAGAGATCCTGTGTCTTCTTTTCGTCCATAATAACCTCCGGCCGGAACCAGATGACAACCCTAGCTAAACTCGATGCCGAGGAGGTGGCTGGCGATCCAGGACTTGGCCATCTGCGTGGCGCCGTCGGCGATGCGGAACAGCCTGATATCGCGGTACATCATTTCCAGGACCATATCCTTGCTGTAGCCGAAGCCGCCGTGTATCTGGATGGCGTCGTCGACCGCCTTTGTGGCCATCTCGGAACCGAACACCTTGACCATCATCGCCGGGACGCGGGTGTTCTCGCCCTGGTCGGCCTGCCAGGCCGCCTGGTAGACCAGCATCCGGGTGGCGTTGATGTTGATGGCGTTGTCCACCAGCATGCTTTGCACCATCTGCCGCTCGGCTAGCGGTTTGCCGAAGGTGACGCGCGTCCTGGCGTATTCCATGGCCATCTCGTTGGCGCGGCTGGCGACCCCGACGCAGTGCGCGCCCAGGCGCAGCCTGGCGCCGGCGAAGCCGCTGAAGATGATGCGCAGGCCGTGGTCCACCTCGCCCAGGACCTTATCATCGGGCACGACACAGTTATCGAAGCTCAGCTCGAAGACCCCGCACCCCCGCCGCCCGAAGGTGTGGACCCGGCGCGAGATGTTGTAGCCGGGTGTCCCCTTGTCCACCAGAAAGCAGGTGATGCCGGGGGACTGGCTGTCCGGCCGGGTGACGGCGTAGAGCATGGCGAAGGCGGCGCGGTCGGCCATCGTTATGAAGGTCTTGCTGCCATTGATGACCCAGTTTTTGCCCTGCTTGACGGCCCGGGTCTCGAGGGCGCGGGTGTCCGAGCCGGCGTTGGCCTCGGTGAGGGCGGTGCAGAGCTCCTTTTCGCCCTGGAGGAAGGGCATCAGGTAATCTTTCTTCTGCTGCTCGGTGGCGTCCAGGAGACGGGTCTCGCGGCACTCGCCGATAACGCCGCCCTGGAGGCCGACCGCCTGGCTGACCCGGCCGACCTCTTCGAATATCAGGCAGCGGCCCAGCTGGCCCAGCCCGCCGCCGCCGTACTCCACCGGGGCCGCGTAGTTCCACAGCCCCAGCGCCAGCGACTTCTTCCGCAGCTTGCGGCGGAGCTCGTCAGGGAAGTCGTCCGCCTCCTCTACCTGCTTTTCGATGGGGAGCAGCTCCTCCTTGACGAACTTCCTGGCGAGCGATTGTATCATCTTGAGGTCTTCCGGGATGGTGAAATCCATTATTAAGCTCCTTTATAGTATGGTCGCCGGTTTAACCAGGGTCGCACGAGCGGTATCATCCAGCATGTTTCATCTCGCGGCCCTGGTGAGGGTATAGTTTTAGTTCGCCTGGCAAACTACTAACACAAGTCAGTTCGGCTTGTCAAGCCTGGTTCAGCACTTTGCTAGGGCGGTGCTGTCTAGCGTACGGCGGCGCCCAGGAAGTACGGCCAGATGACCAGGGCGAGGATGGCTTGCCACCAGACCAGTTCGGCAAAGGCTATGGTGAAAAGCCAGCCGATAACCCAGATAACGCCCGCCAGGGGGCTGGCGACACCGCCGCGCCTCGCATCATTCGGCATTTGGTACCTCCTTCAGCCATATTCCGGGGTAACCGGGTAACCTGCTCCAGTTGAAACCCGCAAGGCAACCTTCGGGTCCGTCTAATTATAGTACATTCACAGGCTGCCGGCCTCTCGTATCAACTACGGCTTATGCGGGTCAATAAGCATAAGTACCTACCATTGGCAAGCTAAAATCGGTATGACGGCGGAAGGCCGGCCCCCGCCGCCGGTGCTAATCTGAAAGTGCGGCCAGTCAGCGAGGCAGGCCGGACATTGAGGAGGGCGGGCAAGATGGAATGGCAGATTGTTGTGGCCCTGATAGTGACGATACCGGTCATCCTGCTTCCCCTGGTACTGGTATGGTATTTGAACATGGGCGGTATTTTTGCCGCGATGCGGGAAAATAGCGCACGGCGGGCCCGCGAGAAGAAGGGGATAAAAGTCCCCTCGCAGGCTGAGTAAAATCCTACCTCGGGCGCTGATAAGCGCGTAAAACTGGCGAAGTATTAGAAGGAGTCCTCCTGTGGAACTGAATCGGAGGGATTTTCTGAAACTGTCCGGGGCCGGGGCAAGCGCCCTGGCGGCGCTGGGCTTGACGAGCGGCGCGGCGCTGGCGACTGCCCGGGAGTTCCCGCTTAAAAGAAAGGTCAGGGAGACGACGACCATCTGCTGTTACTGCTCGGTCGGCTGCGGGGCCATCGTCACTACGTACGAGGACGGCGCCGTGAAGATCGAGGGTGATCCTGACCATCCCATCAACGAAGGCGCGCTCTGCCCCAAAGGGCAGGCCATGTCCCAGATACACCAGGTGGACGGCAAGCCCAACGAGTACCGGCTCACCCGGCCTCTCTACCGGGCGCCGAACGGCGGCGGGTGGGAGGAGAAGTCCTGGGACTGGATGATCGCGACCATCGCCCGCCGCGTTAAGGAGACCCGTGACGCCGCCTGGAATGCCCTGGCGGGCCGGACGGAGGCCATCGCCAGTCTGGGCGGGGGCGAGCTGGACAACGAAGAGTGCTACCTGCTGGCCAAGATGAACCGCGCCCTCGGCGTGGTCTACCTGGAGCATTGTGCCCGCCTCTGACATTCCTCAACCGTCGCCAGTCTGGCGGAGAGCTTCGGCCGGGGGGCCATGACCAACCACTACATCGACCTCAAGAACGCCGACTGTATCATGGTCATCGGCTCCAATGTCGCGGAGAACCATCCCATATCGTTCAAATGGATAACCCGGGCGATGGAGAAGGGCGCCCGGCTGATCACCGTTGACCCGCGTTTCACCCGTACCTCCTCACGGGCGGATATCCATGCCCCGCTCAGGTCGGGTACCGACATCGCCTTCATCGGCGGCATGATTAAATACGTCCTGGAAGACATCCAGCGCAATCCCGGCGGCTACAACATGGAATACATCCGGGAGTACACCAACGCCGCCTGCATCATCAACCCGCAGTTCAGGTTTAACGACGGCCTGTTCGGCGAGGTAGTTGACGGCAAGTACACCGCGGCTTCGAAGAATACCTGGAAGTACGCCGATACCCGTACCCCGGCCACCGACCCGACGCTGCAAGACCCGAACTGTGTCTTACAACTGCTGAAAAAGCATTACGCGCGCTACGACATCGACACCGTGTGCAATATCACCGGCACGCCTAAGGATGTTTACCTGGACGTTATCAAGACTTTCGCCGCAACCGGCAAGAAGGGCAAGGCCGGCACCATCTGCTACGCCATGGGCGCCACCCAGCATACCTACGGCACGCAGAACATCCGTGCTTACGGCATTCTCCAGCTCCTGCTGGGCAACATGGGGATCGCCGGCGGCGGCATCAACGCCCTGCGGGGTACATCAAACGTCCAGGGCTCCACCGATATGGCGTTGCTGTCGCACATACTGCCCGGTTACCTGAATATCCCGGCCGAGGGCGACGCGAATATCGAGGCTTATCTGCGGCGGGCCGGCAAGCACCCGGATGCGGCTATTGTGCCCCGGGGGATGGCCGGGGATGCCAGCGCCAACTGGTGGGGCAATGCCCGGAAGTACCTGGTAAGCCTGCTCAAAGCCTGGTACGGCGACGCCGCCGCAGCCGAGAATGATTTCTGCTTCGATTACCTGCCCAGGGTCGACCCGAAGGTCAACTACACTCACATCGGGATGTTCGAAGCCATGGCCCAGGGTAAAATCAAGGGGCTCTGGGTCTGGGGGCAAAACCCGGCGGCCGGTGGGCCCAACTCCAACGGGGAAAGGGAGGCCCTGGGGAACCTGGACTGGCTCGTGGCTACCGACATATGGATGAACGAGACCTCCGAGTTCT
This sequence comes from Chloroflexota bacterium, assembly GCA_016190585.1. The sequence goes on from JACPQH010000034.1 coordinate 12,716, forward strand.
GGAAAAGGCCCGGGGTGAACCCGGCGGATATAAGGACCGAGGTATTCATCCTGCCGGCGGCCGCTTCCTACGAGAAAGAGGGGAGCGTCAGCAACAGCGGGCGCTGGGCGCAGTGGCGCTACCAAGCGGTCGAGCCGCCCGGTCAGGCCATGCCCGACCTGGAAATCATGGACCTTATCATACGGAAGCTGAAAGAGCTTTACCAGGCGGACAGCCGCCCGCAGGCGCGTCCGGTCAATGACCTGGTCTGGGACTACGGGCAACATGTCACCGCGGACGCCGTCGCCCGGGAGATCAACGGCTATGACCTGACCACCGGCAAGCTGGTCGCCAGTTTCGCCGCGCTCAAGGACGACGGCACGACCGCCTGCGGCAACTGGATATATTGCAACCAGTACTCCGAGGAAGAGGGCAACAAGTGCGCCCGGCGCGGCATGGAGGACGCGCACCCGCAGAAAATCGGCCTGTACGCGAACTGGGCTTGGTGCTGGCCGCTGAACCGGCGCATCATCTATAACCGGGCGTCGGTCGACCTGAACGGCTTACCCTGGGACGCCGGGCGCCCGGTTATAGCCTATGACCCCGCGGGCAAGAGATGGCTGGGCGATGTACCGGACGGCGGCTGGCCGCCGATAAACCTGGCGGACCAGGGCGGTAAATACCTGCCCTTTATCATGAAGGAAGAGGGCGTCGGCCGTCTCTGGGGTTACGGGCTGGCCGAGGGGCCGCTGCCCGAGGTTTACGAGCCGTGGGAGAGCCCGCTGGAAAGGAACCTGATGTCCGGTACCAAGAATAATCCCTGCTCGTACATCGGCGTGTTCAAGAACGAACGCGGCACGCCGGACAAATACCCCTGTGTCGGCACGACTTACCGTTGTACCGAGCACTGGCAGACCGGCATCATGACCCGGAACCTGCCCTGGCTGGTTGAGCTCATGCCCGAAATGTTCGTCGAGATGGGCGAGGAGCTGGCGCGCGAGAAGGGCATCGCCTCCGGCGATAAGGTTACTGTCTTCAACGCCCGCGGCGAGGTGAGCGGCGTCGCCGTCGTTACCAGGCGTTTCCAGGCCCTGACGGTGGGCGGAAGGACAGTCCATCACATCGGGGTAATCTGGCACTTCGGCTACTCGGGCATGGCGAAGGGCGACAGCGGTAATATTCTCACCCCGCATGTCGGCGACGCTAATACCACGATACCGGAGTACAAGACTTTCCTGTGTGACGTGAGGAGGGCATAAATGAGCCAGGGAGTGCTGTACGACGCGACCAAATGTATCGGATGCCGGGCTTGCCAGGTAGCCTGCAAGCAGTGGAACGGGCTGCCGGCGGTGGCCACGGTAAACACCGGCGGCTACGAGAACCCGCCGCGCATGGACGCCTACACCTACACCAGGATACATTTCAGCGAGATTGAGGAAAACGGCAAGCTGCGCTGGGTCTTCAACAAGCTCCAGTGCATGCACTGCGAGCACCCGGCCTGCGCGGAAGCCTGCATCGTCGGCGCCCTGGAAAAGAGGCCGGACGGTGCCGTCATGTACGATGAGGGTAAATGCATTGGCTGCCGCTACTGCCAGGTGGCCTGCCCCTTCGGCATACCGAACTTCGAATGGGACAAGCCGATGCCGTGGATTCGCAAGTGCACCTTCTGCGCCGACCGGCAGGCCGCCGGGCTCAAGCCGGCCTGCGTCACCACCTGTCCTACCGGCGCCCTCAAATTCGGCGAGCGCGGCGTCCTGCTCGCCGAAGCCAGGGAACGCATCGCCGCGGCGCCGGGCAAATACGTCAACCACATTTACGGGGAGAAAGAGGTGGGCGGGACATCCTGGCTCTACCTGTCGCCGGTGCCTTTCGAGCAGATAGGGCTCTCCCCCCTCGGCTCCGAGCCGGTGACGATCAACGCGGCGCGCGCCATGGGGCTGGTGCCGCCGGTCCTTCTGGGCGTGGCGGCGACTATGACCGGTATTTACTGGCTGACCAAACGCCGGCAAAGGGTTGACCGGGAAGAAAAGAAGAAAGACATGGCCGAGGTGACGAAATGAGACCGGAGAAACGTACCTTCCCGTTCGGCATCTCCATCCTGACCATAATGGTGATTTTCGGTCTCATCCCGATAGTTATGCGCTACATCAACGGTCTGGGCGCGGTCAGCAACCTGAGCGACGGCCGTCCCTGGGGTTTCTGGATAAGCTTCGACCTGTACTGCGGCGTGGCCCTGGCGGCCGGCGGTTTCACGCTGGCAGGGTGGGTTTATGTCTTTAACCGGGAAAAGTACCACGCCGTGGCCCGTCCGGCCGTACTGACCGCGTTCCTGGGCTACACGCTGGTTATCCTGGCCTTGCTGGTTGACGTGGGGCAGCCCTGGTACATCTGGCACGCCATTATTTACTGGAATATTCATTCGCCGTTATTTGAAGTAGCGATCTGCGTCATGACCTATACCCTGGTGCTGGCGCTGGAGTTCAGCCCCGCCGTTTTTGAAGGTCTGGCCAAGAGCAACCTTCCCGTGGTGCGGCGGTTGAACTGGCGCATCCCCTGGCGCATTATCCGCGCCATCCAGATACCGCTGGTTATCGCCGGCGTGGTGCTGTCGACCTTGCACCAGTCTTCCCTGGGCTCGATGCTGCTGATGATGCCCGAGACGCTGCATCCCCTGTGGTACACGCCGGTGTTGCCGGTGCTGTTCCTCACCTCGGCCATCGCCGTGGGGCCGGCGATGGTAATATTCGAGACGTCCCTCAGCAGCAAGGCCTTCGGTCACAAGCTGCCTCTTGATATCCTGAGCGGGCTGGGCAGGGCCATCCCCTATATCCTGGGGGTCTATCTCTTGCTGAAATTGACCGAACTCACGGCTACCGGCGAGATAGGGCTGATCTTTACCGCCTACCCGCTGAACCTGCTCTGGTGGGGTGAAATCCTCATAGGCGTCATCCTGCCGATAGTCCTCTTCTCCCTGCCCGGCGTGAGGCAGAGCCGGGGCGGGTTGTTCTGGGCCGCGGTCTGCGTGGTGGTGGGGCTGGTGCTGAACCGCTTGAACGTCAGCATGCTGGCGCTGGCGATGCGGCCGGGTTTCACCTACTTTCCTCACTGGATGGAGGTCGCCATTTCAGCGGCGCTTGTGGCGGATGCCATGCTCGTTATCTGGCTGGCTTACCGCTTGCTGCCGATGACCCATAACGGGGAGGGAGCAGCCGAGATAGCTTCCTGATTGCCGTCCGGGCGCTAGTAAAGAACGCGGTCGTAGTTGGCGATGGGGCTGCGCCGGAAACCCAGCTCGCGGGCGAAGTCGCACAGCTCGGTGTCGTTCTCGTCGACCAGGGCGCGGACCGTCTGGATGCCCTGCTGCTTGCAGCGTTCGGCAAGGGTGCTGACCAGACGATCGCCGATGCCCTGCCGGCGGTACTCGTGGTCGACGATGATGCCGTAGATGGTGCATATCCGGCTCAGCGGAATGCCCAGGTAAACCATGCGGGCGAGGATATAGCCCACGATGCGGCCGCCCGCCTCCGCGACGAAGCTAAGATCAAACTTGCCGCCGGGACCGAGCGCGACTATTTCCTCTTTCTTGATGAGGCTGCCGGCCAGGGCGATAACCGCGTCAACGTCGTCCTCGATAATCGACCGGATAACAACCTCGGCTTCGGTGGGGTTCGCCAGCCTGCCCTGAGGTTCGCTCTTGCGCCCGCTTTCCGGCGAATTCATCTACCGGCCAGCCTTCTCGAGCAGTCTCTCGACCTCTCTAAGTAGGTCGGGGGCGTTGACGGGTTTATCAATGTAGCCTTCGGCTTCCAGTCCCAGGCCGGCGCTGACCGGGATATTGGTCTTGCTTTTGTCCCGGGCAAAGCTGGTCAGGATGAGCACTGGGACCTCGGCCAGCTCCGGATCGTCCTTGATCTGCTCGCAGACGCTGAAGCCGTCTTTGGCCGGCATGATGATATCGAGGAGGATGATATCCGGCCTGCCGGTCCGGGCCTTTTCCAGGCCTTCGTCGCCGCTGAGCGCGGAGATAACTTCGTAGTCCTTATTTTCCAGGATGGCCTTCACCGTCGCGTTGAAGACCGGATCGTCATCGATAACTAGGACTCTAGGTCGTTTGACCACTTCTTGCCTCCTTTCGTAATGTTGAAGCTGGTACCCCCGGGCGACTTGCTTTTGATAAGGATTTTCTCCACCCTCTGTAAAAGTACCGGAGGCGAAACGGGTTTCCTTATGTAGTCATCCACCAGGAGGTCGGTTGACGTCTCGAGCTCGTAGCGTTTCCGGCTGCTCTCTTCCCCGACGGCGCTTAAAATGATTACCGGGATCCTCTCGCCGTGCGGTCCGGCAAAACGGTCCAGCCGTTTGCACACCTCGAAGCCGTCCAGCTTGGGCATCATCAGGTCCAGGATGAGGATGTCCGGTCGGTCTTCCGTTATCTTCGCCAGGGCGTCCTCGCCGTCCGCCGCCGTGCGGACGACATAGCCTTGCGATTCCAGCACCAGGGCGGTCACCTTCCTCATCTCGGGGTCGTCGTCGGCGACGATGACCTTCGCCCCGGCGATGGTGTGCTTGGCCTCCGGCGCACCGTTACGGGTTACCCCGATCACCTTGGGGATGGTGAAGCTGAAGCGGGAGCCCAGGCCGGTGTCCGGGTCCGGGCTCTCGGCGTAGATGGTCCCCCCGTGCGCCTGGACGATCTTTTTAGAGATGGCCAGGCCCAGACCCACCCCCTCCGCGTCCACCTTCATGCCGCGGTAGAAATCCGCGAAGAGCTTGGGCAGCTCGTCAGGGGGGATGCCGATACCGGTATCGGATATCTTGACCTTGACATTCTCGGCGCTGTCTTCGGCGCTGATGGTGACGGCGCCGCCGACCGGCGTGAACTTGACGCCGTTGGAGAGCAGGTTGGTAACGACCTGGCGCAGGCGCTTGGGCAGGCCCAGCACGCGCGGAATGCTGTCGCCGGCGTTGTTGCGTACCCAGATGTTCTTCGCCCGGGCCATGCCTTCGACGTCCCCCACAGAGGAAGCGATGACCGCGGCCAGGTCGACCTTCTCGAAGTCGGTACCCTTTATCTCGATGTAGGAGATGTCCAGGATGTTATCGATCATGTGCATGAGGTCGTAGAGGCGCTGCTTGCTGCCTTTCAGGAGCTCTTCCTGGCGGCTGTTGATGTCTCCGACGAAGCGGCCGATGATGGCGTCCAGCGAGCTCTGGACCGTGGCCAGCGGCGCCCGGAGATCGTGTGAGGTTACCGAGAGCACGTGCGCCAGTGTTCGCTTGGCGTTTTGCAGCCGGCCGTCCACCACGCTGACAAGCTGCTGCATCACGCTATAGCCGAAGTTGGTATCCCGGGCGAAGAGCTGGGTGACGCGCCGGCCGTTCATGACCAGCAGCCTGGTGTTCTCGATGGCGGTGGCCGTGTTGCTGTTTACCTGGGAATCGGAGAGAGAGGACAGCCCGAAGGTCTGGTTGGGGGTGATGACGTCGATGACGATGTTGCGCCGGGTCCGGGAGCCGATGCGTATCTCCATGTCGAGCGCGACCCGGCCGCTCTCGACAATGTAAAGATTAGGCTCCTCCTCGCCTTCGGTGAAGATACGGTAGCCGGCGACGACCTCTCGCTCTTCGCAGATATCGACCAGCTGGTCTATCTGGCCAGGGGAAAGGTTCCAGAACAGCCGGGAGTTCTTGATGACTTCTCTTTTGGCCATGGAAAATGGCGCCATCAGATGAAGCTTGATATCAGGTTGCCCAGGACTGGCGCACCCCCCGTTACGCACATAATCTTACGCTTTTAAAAAAATGACGTCAAGGTGCGGGCGAAAATGCCGGGTCAGGGCTGCTGTCGTTTCCATTCGGAGACGAGGGCGGAGAGCGAGCCGCGCACCGCCAGGTCCTGCCCGGGATCAAGCTTGCTGGCCAGTACCTGCTCGATCAGGTTCCGGAGCTCGTCAGGATCAAAGGGCTTGACCAGGTAGTCGGCGACGCCGAGCCGCGACGCTTCCCTGGTGCTTTCGCGCGAAGGGTAGGCTGTCATGATGATGGCTTTCAGGTGCGGGCGCAGCTCCCGGGCCCGGCGTAATACTTCATTCCCGTCCATACCGGGCAGCTTGAGGTCGATAATGGCCACGCCGAAGTCTCTGGCGGCGATCTCACACAGTCCTCCGGCGCCGTCCGCGGCGATCCTGACCTCGAATCCGAAGGATTCCAGCCAGGCCTGCAAGGACTCCCGGACGATGGGCTCGTCGTCGATGACGAGCACGCTGCGGTCGGTCGTATTTTCGGACATTATGATATTGCCCGGGTCATGCCGCCAGCTCCCTGACGAGCGTCGGGATATGGCCTTCCCAACCGGCGGTGATGAAATGGACGCCCTGGCACATGGGTTTTATCTCCCTTAATATATTCAAGGAGATTCGCAGCGTTCTGTCAATGAGCTCTTTGCGGGTAAGACCCTCCAGCTCGCGGATGATGTTTTCGGGCACGTGAACGCCCTCGATATTGCTGTTCATAAAGCCCGCCATGCTGGCGGACTTCAGGATAGTGTGTCCCGCCAGTACGGGGATTTCAAACCTGGCCATCGTCCGGATGAACTTCTCGAAGACGGCCGGCTCGTAGACCGGGGGGGTCTGGATAAACCGGGCACCCGCCGCCACCTTCTTTTCGAGCTCCGCGAGCCTGGCGCCGCCATCATCCAGACCGGGTGTCGCCACGATACCGAGGCAGAAGGCGGGGCTGCCGGTGAGGTCATGGCCGGTCAGGTCTTTGCCGCGCGTCAGCCTGATGGCGGCGTCCACCAGGGCTACGCCGTCAAGGTCATAGACCGGCCGGGCTTCCCGGTGATCACCCATGACCGGCTCCTGTCCGGTGACCAGGAGGATGTTTTCGATGCCGAGGATGGCCGCCCCGAGAAGCTCCGACTGTATGGCGATGCGGTTCTTGTCCCTGGCGGCGATCTCCATCACCGGCTCGATGCTCCTGGTCTTGAGCGTGTGGCAGACCGCCAGGGCGGCGGCCCGCATCACGGCGCGCTGGTTATCCCCGATGTTGATGGCGTGGACGGAACCCTTGAGCATCTCCACCCTGTTCAGAAACCCTTCCAGGGCGATGCCCTTGGGCGGCTCCAGCTCGCAGGTCACCAGAAATTTAGCCTGTTTGATAATCTCGCAAACGTACATATCTCGTCTCCCAACCGCTTCCCGGAATGTGCGTTGTACGCCTAATGTTTCGCCGCTCCTTTTGCCGGCGGCGCTTTGATGCCGAGCCTGGCCGCGTTGTGGTCGCGGCCGCAATAGAAATTCAGCCAGGATGAGGTCTGCCACAACTCCCAGTTGCACGGGGGCACCATGTTGGCGGCGATCCCGTCTTCTTCCCTGACGGCCTTTAGCCGCTCGTAGGCGCGTACCCAGATGCATTTTTTCTCGTTCGGGTAGACCTCGCACCAGCCCTGGTAGCTCCCGCCGCAAGGGCCGTTCCGCTGGTTCTTGGGGCACTGCGACACAGGGCAGAGGTAAGCGACATCAAACAGCGCGCAGTCGCCGCAGTTCATGCACTCGAAAAGAGCCGTCTTGGCCATGTGCTCCGACCAGCCCAGGAGCCGCTTCGGCCAATGTGTCTTGTCGATGGCGCGCGCTACCGGCAGCAGGGCCTTGAAGAAGACGCTTTGGGGTTCGAAAATCATGTGGTGGGCCAGGCGGCTGAACCAGAAGATGAGCGAGGTCCGGGCCTTCTGCGTCCTGGGAGCCGGCCGGGAGGTATTCAGGCCCGTCCGGTCGTCCTTTTCGAAGAAATAGAAGCCGCCCGGCTGGGGGTAGTCGAACTCCGGCACCAGCTTCTCCCAGTCTTTGGACAGCTCTTCGCCCTTGTCAATGATAAACTCGAGCATCTCGTAGGTCATGCCGTGTCCGCCGATGTGCGCCCCGGCGAAACCCATGCCTTTGCCCAGGGCATACATCCTGGCGGCGCGCATCAGCCTC
>JACPQH010000032.1 GCA_016190585.1 Chloroflexota bacterium
ATCGAGCTGGGCATCCCCTTCTCCGATCCCCTGGCCGACGGCGCCACCATCCAGAAGGCCAGCTACCTGGCGCTCCAGCGCGGCGCGACACCGGAGCTGTGCCTGGAGCTCGCCGGCCGGCTGTCGGGGAAGGTCGGCGCCCCGCTGGTCTTCATGACCTATTACAACCCGGTGCTCAACTTCGGCCCGGAACGCTTCTGCCGGAGCTGCCGTGAAGCCGGCGTCCGCGGCCTCATCGTCCCCGACCTGCCCCCGGATGAGGGCGGCGAGCTGGAAAGCCTGACCCGGCGGCACGGCCTTGACCTGGTCTACCTGCTCGCCCCGAACAGCTCCGAGGAACGCATCAAGCTCGTCGCGGCGCGGTCGCGCGGCTTCATCTACCTGGTATCGCTCACCGGCGTCACCGGGGCGAGGGAGAGCCTGCCCCGGGAGCTTGAGGACTTCGTGCTGCGGGTACGGCGGCACGCCGGGCAGCCGCTCTGTGTCGGCTTCGGCATATCGAGTACCGCCCAGGCCGCCAGGATAGCGCAGACCGCCGACGGCGTTATTGTCGGCAGCCGCTTCATCCAGCTTATCGAGGAGGACCCGAGCCTCACTGCGCTCGGTAAATTTGTCGCCGCCCTGCGCCGCGCGGTGGACGGCAGGAAGGATGAACCGGGTGCCAATCCGCCTTAATAGGTTTGTATAAAGGAGGAGAATCATGGAAAAAAGGACCAAGTTCGTTCTCGACGAAAAGGACATGCCTACCGCCTGGTACAATGTCCTGCCTGACCTGCCCGAGCCGCTGCCGCCGGTGCTGCACCCGGGCACGGGCAAACCGGTAACCCCGAACGACCTGTCCCGCCTGTTCCCCATGGCGCTCATCATGCAGGAGTTCAGCCCGGAAAGCCAGGTCGAGATCCCGGAGGAGGTGCGGGACATCTACCGGCTGTGGCGGCCGACGACCCTGTACCGGGCGCACCGGCTGGAGAAGGCGCTGGACACCCCGGCCCACATCTACTACAAGTACGAGGGCACCAGCCCCCCTGGCAGCCATAAGCCTAACACCGCTATCGCCCAGGCCTACTACAACAAGCAAGAGGGCGTCCAGCGGATCGCCACCGAGACCGGGGCGGGGCAGTGGGGCAGCTCACTGGCCTTTGCCTGCATGCTCTTCGGCATCGAGCTAAAGGTATACATGGTCGGCGTGAGCTACCGGCAGAAGCCCTACCGCCGCATGATGATGGAGACCTGGGGCGCCAAGTGCGTGCCGAGTCCCAGCCCGGACACCAAGGCGGGACGCGCCGCCCTGGAAGCCGACCCGGACTGCCCCGGCAGCCTGGGACTGGCTATCTCCGAGGCGGTCGAGGACGCGGTCACCCACGACAACACCCACTACTCGCTGGGCAGCGTGCTCAACCACGTCCTGCTGCACCAGACCATTATCGGCCTCGAGGCCAGGAAGCAGATGGAGATGGCGGACGCCTACCCGGACATCATCGTCGGCTGCGTCGGCGGCGGCTCCAACTTCGGCGGCATGTTCCTGCCCTTCGTCAAAGACAAGATCTCCGGCAAAAAGCCTGACCTGCGCATCATCAACGTCGAGCCGTCAAGCTGCCCGACCCTGACCAAGGGCCTTTACGCCTATGACTTCGGCGATGTTGCCGGCATGACCCCGCTGCTGAAGATGCACACCCTGGGCCACACCTTCATGCCGCCCCCGGTACACGCCGGCGGCCTGCGCTATCACGGCATGGCGCCCATCATCTGCCACCTGCACAAGCTGGGGCTGGTCGAGGCCAGGGCGGTGCCGCAGCTCGCCACCTTCGAGGCCGGCATCCAGTTCGCCCGCACCGAGGGCATTATCAGCGCCCCGGAGACCAACCATGCCATCAGGGTAACGATAGACGAGGCCCTGAAGTGCCGCGAGTCCGGCGAGGCCAAGAACATCCTGCTGGCGCACAGCGGGCACGGCCACTTCGATATGGCGGCCTACGAGAGCTACCTCTCCGGCAAGCTGACCGACTACGACTATCCGGTCGAGAAGGTTCAGGAAGCCTTGCACTCGCTGCCGTCAGTGCCCGCGGCCTAGTCCGGGCAGGACAGCGGCTAAGATAACGTTGCTACGAACAGACGTTCCGCGCTATCTGCCAAGCCCATCCCCCTACCCCCTTCCCTCAGGGAAGGGGGGGCAAGTATTAGAGAGGGGCAAAAAAGCCCCTCTCTAAAATCTCCTCCACCTCGCCTGCCAGGAGAGGGGGGTCAAGGGGGTGAGGTGGAAAGGCATGCCCATTCCGGGGAAGTGTAGCGACGAGGAATCCGTCCCCAATCCGGTAGGTACGGATTCCCCACCGCGCTTCGGAATGGCAGTAACGAAAGTGTCGGGTGCGCCGCACCAGAGAGAGGGGCAAAAAAGCCCCTCTCTCCATTAGACCTGGCCTAAAGCGTCATTTTCAAGAAACGCGGCTCGCACGGCGATTTTACCTCGACGATGCGCGGCGTGCCGGCGGCGCCGTAATGCCCCGAGTGCGGCGCGTTGGACAGGTTGACCACGGCCTCGCCCGCGCGCACGGTGCGCCCGTCATCGTACTCCACCTGTCCCTGGAGAACGTAGACTATCTCCTTCTCGGGGTGGCCGGTGTGATCGGTAAAAACGCTGCCGGGCTGGCGCTCCTTGCGCAGGATGGACATGTTCCGCGTCGCCGCCATCAGCTTGAAAGCAGCGCCGGTATCATCGCGTATCGTCTCCATTTCATCGGGCTTGATGACCCGCTTCATGATTCCAGGATCAAGCTTCGAGCGTACCGGCGGCAGGCAGCGGATGACCGCCAGCTTGCCCGAGTAGCTGCCCGAGTGATAAGCCTCCGGGATGATGAACAGCGCCTCGCCCGCCCGCACCACCGGCCCGTCCCGGTACTCCACCTTGCCCTCGAGCACCAGGACAAACTCTTCCTCGGGGTGTCCGGACGCCGAGAACCTCACCTCGCGCTGGCTCTCGAGAATGTAGAGAGAAAGGTTTTCGACCTTCACCAGCAGCTTGCCCATGACGCCGGACGGAGATAGGGCATGGGGCTTCAGGCCTTCCAGCGTAAAGACCCTGGTCATCATGTCCTCCATGTCAACCTCCTTCATGTCTATCAGGAAACAGGCGTATTATAGCACACTACGGGCGCGAAAAGCGGTATTAACCGGCGGGCCTGCCTTGCGCCGCTTGTGTACGGCAGGGTTAACAGGTATAATGCCTGTTTGCTGGACAGCGGATGGAAACGGAGTGGATTTTACGGCTGGCGCTCTTCGGGCTGGTGCACTGGGTACTGGCCGGGCTCATGCTTTCCGACCTGGCGCACCGGGAAAGGGTGGCCGGCGGCCGCAAGTGGCCCTGGGCGCTCGCCATAATCTTCGTGGCCTGCTTCGGCTCGCTGGTCTATCTCGTCTTCCACCCGCAGGTATTCGGCTCCCGGGACAGGTAGCGCGGCGCATCTAGCGCCTCGTTATTCTCATCCGGAACGCAGTGCGGCTTGCGACTATTCGGTTGTGGACGGATTCCTCCGAAAATAGTTGTGTCATCCTGAGGATACGAAGTACCTGAAAGGTCCGTATTCCCGGTATCCGACGGATGCTTCGCTACCTCAGCATGACATTTTTCAGACGGCCTTTAAACGGCCTTTAAGGGAGATGGGTTTGCATGCCATGAAGCATAAAAATATTCACCTTTTCCGTCGTTCCGGCGGAAGCCGGTAGGGTTAAGAAGCGACCGGGGCTAGTCCAGCCAGGTAACCGTGCCGTTCTCGGGCACGGAGATCGCCCAATCGGTCTTCTCGCGGATGTAAGCGCCGAAGTTCTGGGCTGACTTCGCCTCGCCGTGAGTCACAAAGACCCGGCGCGGCGGCCGGCTCAGCCCCGAGAGCCAGCGGTAAAGCTCGTCACGGTCGGCGTGGGCCGAGAAACCGTGTATCTGGGCGACCCTGGCCCTGACGGGGTATTCCTGGCCCAGTATCCTGACCCTCCGGGCGCCGTCCACGATCTGCCGGCCGAGCGTGCTGATGGCCTGGTAGCCGACAAACAGGACGGTGCTCTCGGGCCTGGTGATATTGGTCACCAGGTGGTGCTTGATGCGGCCGCCGGTGCACATGCCCGAGCCGGCAATCACCATTATCGTGCCCTTGATGTGGTTTATCGCCTTGGACTCATCCACCGATTCCACCATCTTGAGACCGGGAAAAGCGAAGGGCGACTTTTTCCGGCGGAAGAGCCGGGCCATCGCCTTGTCCAGCATCTCGGGGTATCGCTCGAACACCCTGGTGATGCTCACCGCCATCGGGCTGTCCAGGAAGACCATGATATGCGGGATGAGGTCCTCCGCCAGCAGCTCGTTAAGGTAATAGAGTATCTCCTGCGCGCGCTCCAGGGCGAAGCTCGGCACGATGATGTTGCCCCCTTCCCGGGCCGTCGCGTTGATGACATCGGCCAGGCTTCTCTTGATGTCCAGCACCGACTCGTGCAGGCGGTCGCCGTAGGTCGACTCAATCAGCACGTAGTCCAGCGTGTCGAAAAGGTGCGGGTCGTTCAGGACGGGGTTGGTATACCGGCCGACGTCGCCCGAGAAGAGTATCGTCCGGGACTGGTTGCCGTCCTTCACCCTGACCTTTATCATGGAGGAGCCCAGCACGTGCCCGGCGTCGTAGAAGGTCGCCTCGACATCGCCGCTGATGGTGACCGCCTGCCCGTAGTCCACCGGGCTGAACAGGGGAGAGCAATCCCGGGCGTCATCAACCGTGTACAGGGGTACCTCGGGGTGCGGCCCGCGGCGGCCTTCGCGCTCGTGCCGCTTCTTCTTGAAAGCAGCGTCCTCTTCCTGCAGCCTGGCCGAGTCCAGCAGGATTATCTCGGCGATCTCCGAGGTGGCGCCGGTGCAGTATATCCGGTTCCGAAAACCGTCATGCACCAGCCGGGGCAGCCAGCCGCAGTGGTCGACATGGGCGTGCGTCAGCAGCACCGCGTTTAGGCTCCGCGGGGCCACCGGGAAGGGCTCCCAGTTGCGGCCGAGGTAGTGCCTCTCCTGGTAAAGCCCGCAGTCCACCAGCACCCGGGTGCTCCCGGTCTCGAGGAGGTACCGCGAGCCGGTCACGTTGCCGGACGCCCCGAGAAAGGTCAGCTTGATTTCCACTCTGCCTCCAGCCGGTCGGCGCGGGACCACCTCCTGAGCAGCACCGCCAGGACAAACGCGGCCAGGCCGACGAGCGCCGATATCATCAGGGCTATCGCGTAGCTGTTGGATACATCAAAAATCTTGCCCGCCGCCCAGGCGCCCAGCGACCCCCCGGCGTGCGTGCCCGACTGGACCACGCCGACCAGCGCGGCCACCGCCCGCAGCCCGAAAAACTTGTCCACCAGGGCTGCCATCTGGGGCACCTCCCCGCCGTAGGCGAACCCGAAAAATATGGCGAAGACGTAGAACATCCACAGGCCGCGGGCGAAGGTGAGCCACGTGAGGGCGAAGAACAGCAGGAGACAGCAAAAAATAAGGGCGTTGTTCGTGCCTATCCGGTCGGCGGAAGCCCCCATCACCAGGCGGCCGGTAATGCTGCCGATGCCGATGATGCTGACGAAGCTGACCGCGACCAGCGTGGCGATGCCGATATCGGTCGCGTAGTTGACCAGGTGGACCAGGACGATCTGCACACAGAAGTTCATGCCCGCGAAAACGAGGAACAGCAGCCACAGGAGCCGGCTGCGGAAGGCCTGGCGCATCTCGATGCCGGCGCCCGGGCGGCGTATTTGAGTTGACGTTATCGCCGCGTTGTACCGGCGGGACTGCTCCGGCGAAGGCAGCTTCAGGAGAAAGGCGGATACCGTCAGGACGAGCCAGATGCCGGCGGCGAAGATGATGTAGGTCGTCGGCCAGCCAAAGGCGTCTATCAGCGCCTGCGCCAGCGGGGGCATGATGAGGGTGCCGAGGCCGGTACCGGCGGCCACGATGCCTAGAGCCAGCCCCCGGTTGCGAGAGAACCAGCGGGCGGTGGTGCCGATGCTCACCGCGAAGGTGCCCGAGAGCCCGATGGAGGTAAACAGCCCGAACGTCAGGTAAATCTGCCAGAGCTCGCCTATCTGGCTGGTCAGCAGCAGGCCGACCGAGCCGGCCACGGCGTTCACCAGCATTATCTTCCGCGGGCCGGTACGGTCCGCCAGCCAGCCCATGCCGATGGCCGCGAAGCCCTGGACGAGCATGTAGACCGAGTAGATGCCGGACACCGCCGCCCGGCTCCAATCGAAATCGGCGATGAGCGGCTTGAAAAAGACGCCGTAGGTGTACATCACCCCGGCGAGCACGGTCGTCAGGGTGCAGCCGACGGCGACGATGACCCAGCCGTAGTAAAAACCTGTGGCGGCCTGCTCATCCCTCCGGGCGCTACCTGCCATGCTTTTCCTTGCCGCTCAAATCCGCTCAGAGCCCGGAGCCCGCCAGGAAGCCGCTCTCGATGGCGTCCTTCACCGTGCCGGGCTTGAGGCAGTCGCCGGTCCGGATAATCCGGGGCGCCTTGCCTTCAATCTGGCTGGCGAGGTCGTCCACCGGCACCGCGCCCACCGCCAGCACCACCGAATCGGCCTCGAAGAACTCGTCGTTCGAGTTGAGCCGCTGTATCCTGACGCCGCGCCCGGTTATCTCCTGGGCCCTGGCCCTGGTTTCCACGCGGATGCCGGCGGCGGCCAGGCGGTCCATTACCACCCACCGGTTGATGGGGCCGTAATCCGCCCCGATTTTCGGCAGCATCTCGAGGATGGTCGCCTTCTTCCCCTGCCGGACGAGGAACTCGGCGGTCTCACAGCCTACCGAACCGCCCCCGATGATAACGACATTCGCGCCGGGCTTTCCCCTGCCGGCAAGCACGTCCACCGCGGTAAAGACGTTTGCCCCGTCGATCCCCGGTATGCCAGGCAGGCACGGCTCGGCGCCGGCGGCGATGATGACCGCGTCCGGCTTTTCCTTTTCGACGACGGCCGGGGTACACCGTTCGCCCAGCCTGACCGTCACCCCGAGCTTTTCAAGCTGGCCGGCCAGGTAAGTTATTGTCGTACGCCACTCGTCCTTGTAGGGCGGGACAACGGCGTAAAGCAGCTGCCCGCCAAGCTCGCGGCCCTTCTCGTACAGCGTCACCTTATGCCCGCGGCCGGCCGCCACCCTGGCGGCTTCCATACCGGCCGGGCCGCCGCCGATTACCAGGACCTTCCCCGGCCGGGCCGCCGGCGCTGCGGTGTATTTGGTCTCCTTACCTGCGCGGGCGTTCACCGAGCAGCTCATCGGCCTGCCTTCGTTAACATCATCGAAGCAGCGGCAGCAGGCGGTGCACATCCGGATGTCCTCCAGCCTCCCCTCCCGGGCTTTCACCAGTATCTCTTCGTCGGCGATAAGCGGCCGGGTCATGCTTACCAGGTCGGCTTTCCCCTGCGCGATAATCGAGTCGGCCAGGACCGGGTCGTTGATGCGCACCCCGGCGATAACCGGGATGCTCACGACTTGCCTGATACCCTCGGCGAGGGGGACGAAGGCGCCGCGCGGCACGGACATCTGGTTGACCGGCATCCGGCCCTCGTGCCACACCGGGTAGATGTTGAAGGCGTGTACCCCGGCTTTTTCCATCACCGCAGCCATCTGCTGCCAGCCGGCGAGGCCCTGTCCCCAGGAAAGGAGGTCGTCCCCCGGAATGCGGACGATTATCGGGTAGTCGCTGCCCGCCTTCTTTTTTATCAGGGCTACCGTCTCGGTAAAGATGCGCAGCCGGTTTTCCAGGCTGCCGCCGTACCGGTCGGTACGCCGGTTCACGGCGGGGTTGGTGAAGAGGAGAATGAGGTTCCCGCCCACCACCTGGAACTCGACGGCGTCAAAGCCGGCGGTGCGCGCGCGGACGGCGGCGTCGGAAATCTGCTCATCGACCCACTTTATCTCGTCTACCGCCAGCGCCCGGTGCCGCGGCAGGAATTCGGCGAGGAGGATGCTCGGGTGTGAGCCTTCGCGGGGCTGGACCCAGTCCGAGGGCGCCACGAACTCCGGCGTGTGCCCCTCGCCTTTTGTCGAGATGTACGTATAGGTGGCGAGCTGCGCGGCCGCTTTGGCGCCGTGGGCGTGTATCGTCTTGACCCACTCGCTGAGCCGGGGAATGAAGGCATCTTTATAGATGCCGGTATGGCCGACGGTCTTCCGGCCCGGCCAGATGGTCTGGTAGGCGCCCAGGGTGATGAGCCCCACCCCTCCCCTGGCCCGCGCCGCGTAGAACTCGGCCTGGCGGTCGCTGTCTTCGTAGTCGTAGCGGGTCGTCACCGCCGACATGACCACGCGGTTCCGCAGCTCCATCTTGCCCAGCTTGACCGGGCTGAACAGGTTCTCCAGTCTCATCAGAACACTCCCTCCTCCCATCCAGACATAAATTGGCGGGCAGCCTTACTCCCCGTTAAAGGACGCTGCCCGCTTCCGGTGAAATACCTCTGTTGACGCGCTACTGGGGCCGCCGGGCGTGCATCTCAACCTGCCTGGCTTCCATCACCACCTCGTTCTTCTGGTTGTAGGTGGATATCAGCATGGTGAGCACGCCGCGCTCCGGCCGCCTGGTGTCTCTCTTGTCAATCACCTCGATGACGCAGCGCAGGGTATCCCCGGCGAACACCGGTTTCATGAACTTGGTGTCCAGGTTGAGCAGCGCCAGGGAGTTCCTGTCGAGCAGGCCCATCCGGAACAGCAGCCCGATGGAGATGGCGGTGGTCAGCGGGCCGTGCACCAGCTTCTTGCCGAACGGGGTGGTTTTGGCGAACTCGTCGTCGGTATGTATCGGGTTATAGTCGCCGGACAGGGCCGCGTAGTGCACGATATCGGCTTCGGTCACGGTCCGGGAAGGCGTGAAGAACTTGTCGCCTATGTTCAGCTCCTCGAGATACTTCGGCGTAACTCGGTATTCCATCGTTACCTCCTTATCTTGTGCGGGCTACTGGGGACGAGCGGCGTAAAGGAAGGTCTGGATGGCCTCGGCCACCACCTCGTTACGCTGGTTGATTATCTCGTGCTTGATTTTCAGGATGCCGCGTTCCGGGTTCTTGGTCGGGCGCTTGTCGGCAATCTCGGCGACGACGTGGATGGTATCGCCGATGACGACCGGTTTCATCCATTTGGGCTCAAAACCGAGCAGAGCCAGGGAGTTGTAGTCCAGGAGCCCCAGCCGGAAGACCAGCCCGGCGGCGATGGAGATAGTGAGGAGCCCGTAGCATATCCTGGTACCGAACATCGTGGTCTTGGCGTATTCCTCGTCGGTGTGCACCAGGTTGTAGTCGCCGGTCAACCCCGCGAAGGTGACGAAATCGGTCTCGGTAATGGTCCGCGCCGGGGTAATGAGCTTGTCGCCGACATTGAAATCATCCAGGAACTTCGGGGCAATTCTGTACTCCATACTCACTCCCTTTACGATATTTACCCGCAATTATAGATAGTCCCGCCTGAAGTGTCAAACGAACCCCGGCGCCGCGCACGGGGCAAAGCGCCGCGGCGATGCGCCCTGTCAGAGCCGGGGTGGGGTGGCCTGCCTTATATAAAGTTACCTGGTTTTCCGGGAGGCGGTTATCATCAGCCGGACGACCACGCCGGCCGCCAGCACGGAGCCGCCCATGACCGCGGCCTGCCAGCCGGTGTTGACGGCCAGCCAAAGCGAGACGAGAATCCCGGCCCCCGGCAAGAACCTGTTAAGCCCGATGTGTCTCAGCCGGCTATCGCCGGCCGCGCGCGGAAACAGCTTGATGACGCTGGCGTTGACCCCGGCGAAGGCCAGCAGCACGGAAAAATTGGTGAACTCGGCCACGTATTCGATATTGCCGATGGAGACGAACATGATGGCGAAGATGCCCGCCAGGAAGATGGTGCGCCAGGGAGTGCGGCGGGTCTTGCCGACGACGCAGAACGTCATGGGCAGGACGCCGGCGCAGGACATGGCCCACATCGCCCGCGAGGCCGCCAGGAGGAGAAGCAGCGCCGTGCTGGCGGTCGCCGCGAGCGAGACGAGCGACACAAAAAGGTCGGCGTTGGCGCCGAAGGCCCGCCCCGCCACTACCGCCAGGGGGGCGCTCGCCCGGCTCAGGTCCGCCCAGCCCACCACGTTGACGGCGGCTACCGCGACCAGGATGTAGCACAGCGTGCTGATGCCGATGGCCAGGAGGATGGCGCGGAAGAGGTCACGCTCCGGGTTTTTCATCTCTTCGGCCAGGTTGGCCATGCCCTCGAACCCCAGGAAGGCGAAGAACACCAGCGAGGCGGCGCTCATCACCCCGGCCATCCCGAAAGGCATCTCCAGGATGTCCACACTGCCGAGATGGGGTACGCCGATTACGATAATCAGCACGAGCCCGATGACCGTGGGGACGGTGAGGGAGGCCGCCAGGCCGACAGACTCGCCGATGCCCAGGGAGGCGACCAGCAGGGAGATAACAAGCAGGCCGAGGGCGCCGCCCAGCACCGGCGCGCCCGTCAGGTGGCTCAGGTAGCCGGCAAAACCGAGCGCCACGGCGGCGGCCGAAATGACCCCGGCGGCCAGTACCAGCCACCCCGCCAGGAAACCCCACCCCTCCCCGAAAGCCATGCTGACAAACTGGAACTCGGGGGCGTTTTTCGGCCGCAGTCTCACCAGCCGCGCGTAAGATACCCCGGTCAGACCGGCGCCCACCGCGGCGAAGAGGAAGGACAGCCACACCGCGTTGCCGGCTTGTCCCGCCGCCACCCCCACCAGCACGAAGA
>JACPQH010000036.1 GCA_016190585.1 Chloroflexota bacterium
GCCTTGCGGCACGTGGTCCTAAGCCACGCCCGTCTGCCAGTTCCGGCACTCCCCCGTGACAGGCTAGGGCCATTCCGCCTATAATATAGCATTTGCCGGATGGACCTCACAAGGCAGCCTTTGCCGGGGCCGGTTACGGTGGAACGATGTCGATCCGCGAAAACATCAAACGCCTGCTCGCTGAGCTGCCGCCGGGCGTCCGACTGATGGCCGCCATCAAGGGCCGGCAACCGGACGAGGTCCTGGCAGCCGTCGAGGCCGGGGTGAGCCTGCTAGGGGAGAACTACGTCCAGGAAGCGGAGCGGGTCTGTCCGCTGGTTGACACGCGCGCCGAGTGGCATCTCATCGGTCATTTACAGCGGAACAAGGTTAAAAAAGCGGTGTCAATCTTTGATATGATTGAGACGGTGGACTCCCTGGAAATCGCCCGGGAAATAGACCGGCGCGCCGGCCAGGCGGGTAAGGTAATGCCCGTCCTTATCGAGGTCAACAGCGGCTACGAAAAGGCCAAGAGCGGCGTTCTGCCGGAGACAGCCGGCTTGTTAGCCCGGGAGCTGGCCGGCCTGGTTCATATCAAGCTGATGGGGCTGATGACGGTTGGCCCGTTAACCGGCCGCCCCGAGGATTCCCGGCCCTATTTCCGTAACACCAGGGAGCTGCTCCATGCCATCGGCGCGATGGGCCTGCCTGGCGTCGAGATGAAGTACCTGTCGATGGGCATGAGCGACTCCTATCGCGTGGCGGTCGAAGAGGGGGCAAACATTATAAGGATAGGCACCAGCATATTCGGTTACCGGCCGTAAAGGTAACCGGACTCAGGAGGACGACATGCCGGAACGCTACCGCAAATTGGCCCGCGATAACACCGCCCTGGTGATAGTCGACTGCCAGGAGAAGCTGGTACGCGCCATGTGCGAAAAGGAGGCGCTGGTGATGAACCTGCGCCGGCTTCTTCTGGGCGCCCGGGTTTTCCGCCTGCCGGTGATCGCGACCGAACAAAATCCGGCGGGTCTGGGACCGACCATCGGCGAGGTAAGCGAGCTTTGGACGGCGGTACAGCCGGTACCCAAGTTTAGCTTTAGCTGCTGCCGGGAGGAGAAATTTCTGGCCGAGATGGAGCGGCACCGCCCGGCGAATGTCCTGCTGGCCGGCATCGAGGCTCATATTTGCGTCTATCAGACCGCGATTGACCTTCTGGACAAGGACATCGCTGTTCACGTGATCGCCGACAGCGTTTCCGCCCGGACCCTTGAGAACAAGCAGGCAGCCCTGAAAAAAAAATGAGCCGCCTGGGGGCGCAGGTATCCACGGTAGAGGAGCTGCTGGGGGTGGCGCAAGGGGACGAATTCCGGGAGATAAGCCGCATCGTGAAATGACCGTCTTACTCGCCGGCTGCTTCCTGGCCCGGCGCGGCGGCCGCCTGGCGCTCCCGCAGCCACCGGTGGACCTCGTCTAAGGCCGGCGGACTGACGCTGAAAACCTCGACACCGGCAGGATACTGCACCATGTTCCCTTCGTGGACCAGCAGCAGCCCCGCTTCCCCGGCCAGCAGTGTTTCGCTGATAACCTGACTCATGTGGGCGTAGCGTTTGCGGACGGCCTCCAGGTAAAACTGGGAGACCATGTCAGCCGCCTTCTGGCTGAGGAAGCCCATCAGCAGGCAGCGCTGCCAGTCCATGCTCTCGTCGGCGAGCTCCCTGTCTTCCGCGGCCTCGACCACGGCGCCGGCTTCAACCTTCTTCCTGACCAGGCCGGAACAGGCGGGATTCATCGACTCGATTAGCTCCAGGGCCTGGTCGCCGCCCTCGCTAATCATCTCGCAGTAGATATGTTTCACCTGGCCGATGGTGGACTCGAGGCCGGCGATGTGCTGTCCGGCCTGTGCCCAGTAGCGGTATACTCCGGGGGCATGTCTTTGCCGGGGAAGATAAGCGTTACCACGTAGAGCTTGCGTTTAGCGACAAACGCCCCGGCCTCCGGTTTTTCTATTTTACCCAGTTCCGACATCGGCGCTCCCTCCGGAACGTATTTCGGTGTGCGTTGGTTTAATCAGCGAGGTCAGTATCAGGCTGACCAACACCATGGCGCCTGCGATAAGAAAGGCGATGTAGTAGCTGTTGACGACATCAAATATCATGCCGGCCACTACGGTGCCGATGGCGCCGCCCGTCAGCCAGGCGTCATTTACCAGGGCCACGAGCACGCCCAGGGTGCGCAGGCCGAACAGCTCGGCGATAATGGGCGTCATGGCCGTTCCGGCCCCGCCCCAGCCGAAGCCGAAGCCGGCCGCGAAGACATAGAGCATCCAGAGCTCACCGGCGGTTTGGAGCCAGACCAGGGAGCCGAGCATCAGGCTGAAACTTATCATGAGCGCGCGCTTGGCGCCTATCCGGTCGATGATGTTGCCGGCGCCGACACGCCCCAATATATTGGTCACGCCGATAATTGTCAGGATATTGGCCGCCGCCAGGGGTTCGGCGCCCAGGTCGGTGGCGTGGGGGACGATGTGGACGTTTATCGTCCAGGGGCTGATGCCGGTCAGGAAATAGGCCAGACAGAGCAGCCAGAGCTGCCTGGTACGGATGGCGCCCAGGAAGGTATGCCCCTTTACCTCGGTGACACCCGCCGCGGGACCCTCGTAGCCGTAAGGCTGCTGCCCGATCTTGCTCGGATCGCGTTTCAGGAGCTGGGAAAGCAAAAAGAGTGATACCAGCGAAAAGACGCCCACTATCAGGTAAGACTTGCGCCAGCCGTGCACCGATATCAGCCAGGTCAGCAGTGGCGGCGCGCCGATATTGCCCAGCCCGATGCCTGATACCATGATGCCCATCATCAGGCCCCGGCGTTTGACGAACCAGCGGGCGACGGTCGCGGCTAAAGGCACAAAGGTGCCGCTGGCCCCGATCGCGATGAGGACGCCGTAAATAAAATAAAGCTGCCAGACCTGGTCGATGCTCGTCATGAGGATGTGGCCGGCGGCGAAGAATAGCGAGCATACCGACATCACGATCCTCGGCCCGAACCGGTCGGTAAACTTGCCGGCGACGATATAGATGAGGCCGACCAGTACCATGTATGTCGAGAAGGCTCCCGAGACCTCGGCGCGGCTCCAACCGAACTCGCCGGAGATGGGTTTCAAGTAGACGCCGAAGCTCTGCACCGTGCCCCAGGCGATGGTCATTATCAAAAGCCCGGCGAAGACGATGACATAGCCGTAATAAAAACCCGTCCTGGCGGAACCGGTCCGGACTAAGGATGGCGCGTTATCCATTGGCACACGAGGGCACGGCTATATGATAAGCTAAGTTATGGCCGCCTTTCAAATCCGGGCGGGTTTCCCCTCGCTCTGACAAGTGCCGAAAGTATAACGAGACGAGGTACCCGGTGTTGCGCAGGACGGGAACAACCGTGCCTAGGCGATCTGGGCGGCCGCCGTCCTCGTCTTGTTCCTGAAGCGCCACAAGTACTGGTGCTCTTTGTTGGAGAGGGGTTCCCCCAACAGGCTTTTCCTGGCGATATCCAGCACGCGTTTCGGGCACTCCAACAGCCACGCCCGGGCATCGAGCTGGGCATCAAGGTCCACGGCCTTGTCGTCCGGCAGCGACTCGATGAGCTCGGCGCTCTCCCCGTCTTCGTTGGCTACCAACTGGTTCAGGCTGATGGTATAGGCGCGGTTTATGCGGCGCCAGTACCTCTGGCACTCGTAGCTGGCGATGCTCATCAGGTCGCCCGAAGCCAGCCGGTGGTTGCCGCTGCCGTTGTGCTTTAACCCCGCGCGGGCCAGCGCCAGGATGATGTTGCTGCGCAAATCAGCCCTGTCCTCGACTCTCGCCCGGTATTTGAACTTATCAGCCACCTGGGTATAGATGTCCCAATCAAGCATTGCGGCTGACCTCCCGTTTGGTGAGCCTGGTGTGCGGCAAGCTCGGATATTAGATGTCGTGAAGCCCGGCTCGGGGCCGGTCTCTGCGGGAAAGGATGACCTTCCCTTTTTGAGTATCCCCTTTCCGGGGGGCGGCAACAATTCGTAAACTTACGGAAGGGGTCAGGGCTTTTTTCCGTAGTTTTATATCCGGCTACTATGTTTTCTCTTAAGTAAGGCCAAACGCGGCACCGGCTCCGCAAAAGGGACGGAAGGCGGTATTCGAGACTTTGCGCCTGCTATGCGTTGTTATCCTGGAAATACGAGAAAAATACGTATCTTTACGAATAGATTCCCACCTCAAACGCATATTAACGTTTAACTGGACGGGGCTAAGGTATGAAGTTTGACATCTTGATTATAGGTGGCGGCACGGCCGGTGAGAGCGCCGCCCGGACAGCCGCCGCGTTGACAGGCTCGGTCGGGGTGGTGGAGAGGAACCGGGTGGGCGGCGATTGTGTTTTCCACGCCTGTATTCCGACCAAGACGCTGGCGCACGCCGCCAGGGCCTACCGCCTGATGCGCCGCGCCGATTTCTACGGTCTGCCGGCTTTCACCGGCGCTTTTGATTACCGCCTGGTAAAAGCTTTCAAAGACCGGATAATCGCCAGCATCGCGCAGGGGCGCGACCAGAGGTTGGCCGGGCGCGGTATCCAGGTTATCACCGGGAACGCCCGTTTCTTATCGCCCGGCATGATCAAGGTTGACGATACGGCGATCGAAGCCAGTAAAACAATCATCGCCACCGGCTCCATGCCCGCCGTCCCGCCCATACCGGGGCTGAAAGAAGCCGGTTATATCACCAATGTGGAAGCCCTGGAACTGGAAAAGGCACCCCGCCGGCTGGCGATAATCGGCGGGGGTGCAGTGGGCGTGGAGTTTGCTTCGATCTTCGCCACCTTCGGCGCTGATGTCCATATCTACGAGGCGATGGACCGGGTCCTGGCTTTTGAGGACGACGAAGTATCAGGCGCGCTTGCCGGGTCTTTCGTCGAGCGGGGAATAAAGGTTACGACGTCAGCAACCGTGACCGGAGTGCGCAAAACGAGCACTGGCAAGACGGTGAGCGCTCGCGCGGCCGACGGGCGGGAGGTCGCCGGCGAGTTCGACGAGGTGCTGGTGGCTACCGGACGCCGGCCCGTCATTCAGGAGCTTGACCTGCCCGCTGCCGGGGTTAAAACGTGGGAGCGCGGTATCGAAGTCGATGCCGCCCTGAGGACCAGTGCGCCGAACATCTGGGCAGCCGGCGATGTTACCGGACGCTACCTGTACACCACGATAGCCGGCGAGCAGGGGAGGGCGGCGGTAACAAACGCCGTGACCGGCCTTAATACCGAGCTGGACTATGGGGTGCTGCCGCGCGCTATCTTCTGCGATCCCGAGGTGGCCGCCGTCGGTCTGACCGAGCGGGACGCGCGGCAACAGGGATTTCAGGTGGTTACCGCCAGCTACCGCTTCGCTGACCTCACGCGCGCCATCATCACGGACGAGATGGAAGGTTTTATCAAGGTCGTCGCCGAAGCAGGTTCGGGGCGGCTGCTGGGCGGGCATATCGTGGGCGTCGAGGCCTCGACCCTGATCCACGAAATCGCTCTCGCCCTGCGCCGGAACCTGACGGCCGGCGACATCGCTCATACCTTTCACGCCTATCCCACCTTCTCCGAAGGAATACGTTACGCCTGCCAGCGCCTCTCGAAGGTAGACTGAGCGCCGCCTCAGGGCGCCGGCGGGCTTTCTTTGAGCCCGGACTCCTCGTGATTGATGATATACCGCAGCGCCAGCAGCACCAGGATATTCACCAGGAGACCGATAAGGGCGAAAAGCTGCGATTCGTAGAAGGCCAGCACCTGGGTAAAAAAGATGGATACCAGGATGGAGCGGCGGAACAGGCGGTAGGCCCGGAGCCTGGAGGCAGGAAATACAATGACGCCGGCGATTACGAAGCTGGCGGCGATGGTCGGGAAAATGAACTGCGCCCAGTCTATCAGGGTCAACGGGCTATGCTTGAGATTGGCCAGGATGGCCCAGCTAAGGAGAATGGAAACGATGACGATGAGAACCAGGAGGCCGGAGGAACGCCGGGTGCTCTTGCGGCGGGAGCGGAACAGGATAGCCAGGACCGCTGACCCGGCGGGCACGCCCAGCGCCAGGCCCCAGGACCACTCGACCAGCGCCACCAGGGTGTACAGCGGCGCCACAGAGGTAAAGGCGAAAAAGCCGACCACGATGCCGGCAAACCACCACCGGCCGGCGGCAAACTCGTAGAACGCCGTCAGCATGTTTTTCAACCGTGCCACCGGGCCGGGCCGGGGGGAGGGGCGTGTTTCTATCGAGGTCAGGATGGCCTTGAGATCATTCGCGCCGGCGACCTGGCCCTCGCAGCGGTCGAGCATCAAGAGCCCCAGCCGGTGTTCCTCAGGGCCGGGGCTGATGATTGCGGCTTGCTTGGTTATCTCCATCGCGTTGGCGAAACACTCGACGGGCGACAGGGGCTGCCGCCGGCCGATGGCCCGTATGGCGAAATAGAGCAGGACGAACGTGATGTAGATGAGCGCCACCGCCGGCTCGTAAAAGTAGTCGTTGTCTCTGGTAATGAATTTACCCAGCTCGTCGATGAAAGCCCCGAAACCGATACCGCCCAGGACCGCCCCGAGCTCTTTGGCGGAACGGTTAAGGAAAGACAGCAGGATAACCAGCGCCGCCAGCATGAAAACGCCCCCGAACAGGACATGCGCGATGTGCAGGCCGCCGGGTGCGATTTGCGGGAAGCCGGTCAGATGCAGGTAAAGCCGTATGCCCACAACCGAGGTTACCGCGGCCACGAAAAAGTCTTCAAGCAGGGACTCGGCATACACACTGCGGATGAATATGCCGCGACCAGCCAGGAGGCGGAAAACTTCCGGGGTTTTCATATCTTCCAGGTTCTGAAAATAGACTACGCGAAAACCGGGCGGCGTGTCCAATCTGATGAAAAATTGGTTCTATTCAATCTGGTGACCTCACCAAACCGCAGCAACCCGGATTGTGTCATGGGAAAATATTGACCCGGCTTGCGGAAGTTTAAGTAATATGCCTAGAATATCTAGGCATCATCGCTGCAAGGTCCGCCGTGTCGTTAACATGATATTTTTGAGGGGAGCTCCGATTCCCTGCTGCTGTGCCTGATCGGGCAGCAGCCGATGTACGGCTACCAGATTGTGAAAGAGATGGCCTCCCGTAGCCAGGGCTATTTCAGGTTCAAGGAAGGCACCCTGTACCCGGCGCTGCACCGGCTGGAGGACGCCGGGTTGATAAAGGGCCGGTGGCAGGCAGTCCCTCCGGGAGGCAGCGGCGGCATTACGAGCTAACGGAAAAAGGGCTGAAAACCCTGGCCGTAGAACAGGGCAAATGAGTGCAGTTCCTGAATGCCATCGCCCTTATCATGCGCCCGGCGCCGGCCGACTGACACCGGAATCATTGAGATACAGGTCGCCGTATGAAGGAGAGCCAGGTTCAGGTAACCGTCGTCACCGACAGTGTCGCGTGCCTGACGAGAGAGCTGATTGATCGTTACGCTATCGAGATAGTCCCCATCAATTTCCTTTACAACGGTCGCGTCTACCGCGACTGGCTGGATATTACGCCTTCCCAGGCTTACGAGCTTTTTTTGAAGGACCCCGAGTCTTTACGGACGTCAGCGGCCTCGCCCGAGGAATGCCTGCGGGCCTACCGGGAGGCCGCCCGCCGAGCGAACAACATCGTCTGCGTCACGGTTTCTGCCAGGCTGAGCGCGGTCTTCTCCGCCGCCCGGGATGCCAGGGAGCAGCTCGCGCGCGAGATGCCGGAGGTAAACATCGAGGTGCTGGACTCGCAAACGGCCACGGCGGCGGAGGGTTTCGTCGTCCTGGCCGCCGCCCGGGCGGCACAAGAGGGTAAAGGCATCGCCGGGGTGCTCGAGGCCGCCGACCTGGTGAGAAGCCGGGTCAACTGCATCGTCCTGCTGGATACGATAAAGCACGTCTATCGCTCCGGACGCATTCCAAAGGTCGCCGCGCAGGTGGGCTCGATACTCAACATCCGGCCTATCCTGACGGTCGCCGGCTCGGTCCGCTTCATCGGCGCCGTGAGGAACCGCGCCGCCGGCCTCGATCGTATTATCCAGATGATGCGGGAAAAAACCGGGGACCGGCCGGTCCACGTGTCCGTCATGCATGCCTACGCGCCGGAAGTCGCCGCGAAGCTCATGCAAAGGGTCGGCGCGGAGTTCAACTGTGTCGAGCTTTGGCTGAGCGAGTTCAGCCCCGTCATGGGCTATGCCTGCGGAACCGGGACCGTCGGCCTGGCGTTCTACGCAGACCAGTAGAGGAGCCGGAATAGTGCCCGAGGTGGCTATCGTAACCGACACGACTGCCTGTATCCCCGGCGACAAAGTCGCTGAATACGCGATTGAGGTCGTCCCGGTCCAACTGGTAATTGACGGCAAGGCTTACCGCGACGGCATAGACCTCACCGCGACTGATTTTTACAAGCTTCTCAAGCAGACGAAAAAGCTGCCCACGACCGCGGCGTCTTCACCCGAGCCGTACCTGGAGGCCTACCGCAAGGCCGGCCTGAGGGCGAAGAATATATTGTGCATTACGGTCCCCTCCCGGTTCAGTACCCTCTACAACTCAGCCCGCCTGGCCCGGGACATGTTTCTGGCCAAATCCCCCGGACTGTTGGTGGAGGTAATCGACTGCCCTACCGCGGCCGCCGGGATGGGGCTGGTGGCGCTGGCGGCGGCCAGGGCCGCGGCGGCCGGTAAAGGGCCGGGCGAAACGGTCGAGATGGTCAGGGAGCTGATGCCGCGCGTCTATCTCTACGCCGCCCTGGATACGCTGAAATACTTGGCGAAAAGCGGGCGCGTCCCCCAGGCCGCCGCCATGGTCAACTCGGTCCTCGATATCAAGCCGGTCTTTACGCTGAACGGGACCGGCGCTCACACCGTCGCCCTGCCCCGGACCATGGCCGGCGCCATCAAGCGCATGCTTGGTCTCATGGCAGAAAAGGCGTCCCGGGAAAAGCCGCTCCATGCGGCGGTGATGCACGCCGACGCCCTGGACCAGGCCCTGCGGTTAAAAAAGGACATCACCTCCCTTAATTATGATGTCGCCGATATCTTTATCACCGAGTTCACGCCCGTGATGGGCGCGCATACCGGCCCGGGGCTGGTGGGCGTGGCTTTTTACAGCAGTCTTTAGTCGAAGGGTATAGAAATCGGTTCTAAAAAATTTTATAATCGAGAGTATGGAAGAGTCACCGGCCGCCCCGGATGTCCGGCTTCTCACCGAAAAACTGGGAGACCTTCCCCAGCCCGTCGCCCGGCCGGCCTTCGTGGTAATGGCCGGACTGCCGGGAACGGGCAAGACCTACTTTGCCAGGAAGCTGGTGGAAAGGCTGCCGGCCATCGTCCTGGAGAGCGACGCGCTGCGCAAGGTCCTCTTTAAACGGCCGGCCTATTCCCCCGAGGAAAGCGCCCGCCTTTTTCGCGCCATCCACGCGCTCATCGAGATGCTGCTGTCAAATGGGATATCCGTTTTCCTGGATGCCACCAACCTGGCCGAGTTTTTCCGGCAGAAGCTGTACGGCATCGCCGGCCGCCTGCGCGCCAGGCTGGTGCTGGTCTGGGTCGAGGCGCCGCCGGAACTGGTCTACGAGAGGCTCCGGTGGCGTTCCGAGACGGCTTATCCGGAGAGCGCCTCCCAGGCTGATTGGCTGGTCTACCAGAAGCTCAGGCCGACCGTGCAAAAGATCCGGCGGAAGCACCACGTGGTGGATACCTCGAAGGACATCACGCCGGTGCTGGAAAAAATATTGAAGGAAGTCAACAGGTAATGGCTATTGAAATCAAGGTTACCGGCGAGGACATCGCCGGGGTCAGGGCCGGCGCCATCATCCTCGGACATTACGAAGGTTCCCCGGCGCCCGGGGACGAGCTGGCCGGTATCGACCGCTCCCTGGACGGCGGCATCTCGCAGCTTATCGCCCAGGGGGAGATTAAGGGCAAGCTGAACGAGATTACCCTGGTGCACAGCCTGGGACGGGTCCCGGCTTCACGGGTGGTGGTTATCGGCCTCGGCAAAAAACCGGAGCTCGATGCCGCCAAGGTGCGCGGCGCTTTCGCCGAGGCGTGCCGTTACCTGAGAGGCCGGGGCGTCGAAGATATCGCCGTGACGCTTCTCGGGGACGGGGTGAACAACATCACCGCGGAGAGCGCCGCCGGGGCGCTGGCCGAGGGCGCCCTGCTGGGCCTTTACACGTTCCGCAAGTACATGACGAAAAAAGAAGACGAGCCGCGCGAAATAAAGCAGATTGCCATCGGCGGTAATGAGGCGAAAAGGCCGGACATGGAGCGCGGCGCCGGGCGGGGCCGGATACTGGCCGAGGCCGCGAACCTGGCGCGGGATATGGTCAACGAGCCCTCGAACTATATGACGCCCGCGGCCATGGCCGGGGTGGCGGCGCGGCTCGCCGCTGAGGCCGGGCTTGAGATTAGCGTCCTGGAGAGGGAGCAGATGGCCGCGCTGGGTATGGGCGCTCTGCTCGGCGTCGCCCAGGGCAGCCAGCAGCCGCCCAAGTTCATTATCCTCAAATATCAAGGCGGCGCCCCCGGCAAGACGGACGTGGCGCTGGTCGGCAAAGGCATCACCTTTGACTCCGGCGGCATCTCCCTGAAACCGTCAGAGAAGATGGAAGATATGAAGGGCGACATGGCCGGTGGGGCGGCGGTCATGGCCGCGCTGTGCGCTATCAGCCGGCTCAAGCTCAAGGCCAACGTCACCGCGCTTGTCCCGGCCACGGAGAATATGCCCGGGGGCCGCGCCCTGAAACCCGGCGACGTCGTGACCGCGATGAACGGCAAGACCATCGAGATTATCTCCACCGACGCCGAGGGCCGGCTCATCCTGGCCGACGCCCTGAGCTACGCCGCCAGGAACCTGGCGCCGGAATCGATTATCGACGTCGCCACGCTGACAGGCGCCTGCGTCGTGGCGCTGGGCGAGGTCTGCACCGGCGGGTTTACCAACAAGCAGGAACTGCTGGACCGCGTCATCGCCGCGGGCAGCGCCTCGGGCGAGATTATCTGGCAGCTACCCATGTTCGATGATTACCGCGAGCAGATAAAGAGCGCGGTCGCGGACATGAAGAATGCCGGCGGGCGGTGGGCCGGCGCTATCACCGCCGCCAAGTTCCTTGCCGAATTCATTGGGGACGTTCCCTGGGTGCACCTGGACATCGCCGGGACAAGCCAGACGGAGAAGGACAAAGGCCACCTGGTGAAAGGCGCCACCGGGGTACCGGTGCGAACGCTGGTAAACCTGGTAATGACCATGACCAATTAAGATAAACGGAGGAGAGATGAAGGTAAAATGGCTTGGACATGCTGCTTTCCTGATAACTTCTGAATCCGGTACCAGGATTATCACTGACCCGTACAACCCCGGGGGGCCTCTCAAGTACCGGCCGATAAAGGAGCC
Organism: Chloroflexota bacterium; assembly: GCA_016190585.1. The sequence continues at coordinate 11,419 of JACPQH010000036.1, forward strand.
TGCGGATATCGTTACCATGAGCCACGGCCACGACGACCATAACAACCTGGCGGCCGTCACCGGGTCGCCGGCTGTGGTCAAGAGCAACGCCGAAGTCAAGGGCATCAAGATTAAGGCGATACCCGCCTACCATGATGAAGAGAAAGGGGCCAAGCGGGGCGCTAACACCATCTTTTGCTTCGAGACCGACGGGTTGAGGCTGTGCCATCTCGGCGACCTCGGTCATCCCTTGAGCGACCAGCAGGTGAAGGAAATCGGCAAGGTCGACGTACTGCTGCTGCCCGTCGGCGGCTTCTATACGGTTGAGCCGCCGGTCGCCGGCAAGATTCACGAGACCCTCAAGCCGCGCGTGACGATACCCATGCACTTCCGGTCTGATTCCTGCGAATATCCTATCGCTCCCCCGGAAGAGTTCCTAAAGGGTAAGCCGAACGTCAAGCGCCTGAACAGCAGCGAGGTAGAGTTTAAAGCCGGCAGCCTGCCGGAGCAAGAAATCGTGGTGCTGCAAGCGGCGCTCTGCGTCTAGCCCGCACGCCGCGTGGCGCGGACGGTACCCGTTATCCGCGTGTCGATACCGGCGCCTGAGTATGTGATTACTTACGCCGGGTGTTGACTATTTATGGTAAAATTGAGTGAGGGTTTTTAAAAGGGCTGTAAGAGCGGGTTGGAAATAACGGGGATTGTTCTTGCCGGGGGCAAAGGCGCAAGGCTGGGACACGATAAGGTCCTTGAGATACTCGACGGCCAGAGTCTGTTGCAGAAAGTCGTTTCCAGGATCAAGCCGTTATGCGTCGAGATTATCGTTGTCACCGGCGAGCGCCACATATCATCGCTGCCGGATGAGCCCGCGCTCAAGACCGTCAGGGATGTGTTGCCCGGCCGCGGCCCGCTTGGCGGCATCTACACCGGCTTGAAGACGGCAACCTCGCGATATAACATTGTTGTTGCTTGTGATATGCCCTTCCTTAACACGGAGCTGCTTGGCGGCATGGTGAAGCTGGCGCCGGGCTATGACGCCGTTGTCCCGCGGGTCGGTGAGCTGGTCGAACCGCTGCACGCGGTCTATTCCCGAGATTGCCGGACGCCTATCGAGGCCATGATGGACGCGAGCGATCTGAGCATCTATCACCTGCTGCGCCGCGTGAAAGTCCGTTACGTTGAAGGCGACGATATAGACCGCTATGACCCGGATCACCTCAGCTTTTTTAACATCAATACCGGGGCCGACCTGGAGAAAGCCCGGGAGCTGGCGCGTCACGAAGTGCGCCGATGATTACCGTGGAGCAGGCCCTGGAGCAAATCCTGGGCTACGTCCGGGTGCTGGAAGCGGAAAGCGCGCCGCTCCTTGATTCGCTGGGGCAGGTGCTGGCGGAGGACGTCGTCTCGGAGATTAGCATACCGCCGCTGGACAACGCCGCCATGGACGGCTTCGCCATACAGTCGCGCGACACCGCCGGGGCCGGGGCGGACTCCCCGCGGATATTGCAGGTCATCGATACTGTGATCGCCGGCTCGATTTCCGGGAAGAAGGTCGGGCCCGGCACGGCGGTACGCATCATGACCGGGGCGCCCGTGCCGGAAGGCGCCGACAGCGTCGTCCGGTTCGAGGACACCGACGAAGACCGGCGGCGGCAAGCGGGACAGGTAATAACGCAGATTGGTATCCTGTGCCCGGTGGCGCCCGGTTTGAACATCCGGCGGGCGGGCGAGGACGTTACCCGGGGGACGACCGTGCTGGTAAGGGACACCCGGGTCCGGCCGGCGGAGGCCGGGGTGCTGGCATCGCTCGGCCGGGAACAGGTGAGGGTTATACGGCGTCCCCGCATCGCGGTGCTGGCCACCGGCAACGAGCTGGTTGAGCTGGGCCGTCCCCTGCCGCCGGGCAAGATTTATAACAGCAACACCTACAGCGTGGCCGCCCAGGTCAAGCGCTACGGCGGCGTACCCCTGGTGCTCGGCATCGCCCCGGACGACAAAGACGCGCTGGTCCGGCTTATCCGGCGGGGACTGGCCGCCGACATGATCATCACCTCCGGCGGGGTCTCCGCCGGTGACGATGATATGGTCAAGGACGTGCTGGCCCGGGACGGGGAGGTCACCTTCTGGACGGTGCGCATGAAACCGGGTAAACCCCTGGCTTTCGGGGTTATCCGGGGAGATATTGACGGCGTGCCGCGAAGCGTGCCGCACCTCGGGCTGCCGGGAAATCCGGTGAGCGCCATGGTAACATTTGAGCTTTTCGGGCGCGCCGCGCTTCTTAAAATGATGGGATACAAGGACCTCAGCAAGCCCGTTATCGAGGCGACCCTGGAGGGCAGGATCGTCAACTCGGAAGGCCGCCGGGTCTTTACCCGGGCCGTCGTGGAGAGGCGGGCGGACCGCTATGTCGCCAGTCTGACCGGACCGCAGGGGTCGGGTATCCTGACTTCGATGAGCCGGGCCAACGGCCTGATCGTAACGCCCGAGGACGTAAAAAGGATGGACACCGGAGACACCGTGAAGGTCATGATGCTGGACTGGGACCAGCGTCTCTGACCGGGGAGCAAGCTGATGCACCCGATCATCTCCATCGTCGGCCGCTCCAAAACGGGGAAGACCACCCTGCTGGAAGCCCTTATCGCCGAGCTCAAGAGCCGGGGTTACCGGCTGGCGACCATCAAGCACTCCGCGGAGGATGTCGAGTTCGACAAGGCGGACAAGGATACCTGGCGGTTCACCCGGGCGGGCTCTGACCTTTCGGCCATAAGCTCCCGGAGCAAGCTGGCGGTCTTCAAGGATCTGGACTACGATTTCGATCCTCTTGACCTTGCCCGCTTCATCTGCTGGGACTACGACCTTATCCTCACCGAAGGCTTTAAAAAAAGGGGTTTCCCCAAGATCGAGGTGCATCGTAACGGCGACGAGCTGATAAGCCCGCCGGAGCAGCTCCTGGCGGTGGTCACCGGCGAGCTGCTGGAAGTCGGCGTGCCGCAGTTCTCGCCGCGGCAGGTAAAGGAGATCGCCAGTCTGGTGGAGGAATGGCTCAAACACCGGCCGGCGGCAAGGCTTGACCTGGTGGTCAACGGCGAGGTTGTCCCGCTCAGCGAAGAACAGGGCGAAGCCATATCCGGAGCCCTGCGCGCCGCGCTGTCAGGTATCAAAGGCATCAACGAGATAAAGAGCTTGCGCCTCTCTTTAAGGAGGGACCTTGATATTTGAAGCTTCGGAGTTCGTCTTCCGGCCGCCCGCCGTGGTGTCCCGGGCGAGGCGGGTGCTGATTAAGCCCTTCGCCGCCTACCCCGTGCCCTACCCCGTGACCACCTCCGCCGCCATGCTGGGCAAGATTATCTCCTCGATACGGTCGGTGAGCGACGCCGATATCCTATTGCTCGAAGGCACGCCCAGCGGCGCGCCCATCTACCCTGTCTACCAGGCGCTAGGGTATAACTTCCCGCGCGTGCTTACCCTGGATGTCAAGGACTGCATTCTCGTAGAGGTGGACAACCCCCTGCCCAAGCCCTTCGCCGTGCCCACCTTCTGGGTGCCCAATGTCATACTGTCGAGCGACTACCTGATAACCGTCTCGCCGCTTCGGATATTCAATCATACCGCCAGCCTGAGCATCATGAACCTGCTGACGCTCCTGCCCAGCAGCAAGTACCGCAGCTCGGCGACTGACGGCTGGGGGATGCTTTTCGGCATGGGCATCGACAAGGTGCTGGCCGATCTGTATTTCACGCTGCCGCTTGACCTGGGTATCGTGGAAGCCTCGAAAAAACTTTACATAAAGGATGACCCGACGGACGGGACCGCGGAAGACTACGGCAAGATATTCATCGGCGAGCCCTATAATGTCGACCGGGAGATCTCCGATAGACTGGGCTTGAGACCGGAGTACCTTGACCTGATAAAAACCGCCAAGGTAGAGCTCGAGACCTGAGGTTAGCGGCGCGCCCGGAAATCTATTTCCCTAGGTTTTGACTCTTAAGGGACCGGCCCGGAAAATTACGGGGCACCCTTTTCAATGGCGATGATTGCCGCCCGGATAAGCAGGGTTGACAAGGCGGTTTTCCTCAGGTTAAACTGACTTCAGCGAACACGTAATGAGCGCGCGCTCAAGGGGTTGAGATGCCGTCTATCGAAGAGCTGGCTGATAACCTGTCCATCGCGATGAAAAAGCTTGATGCCGACTACATCGAGGCCAGGCTGGAGGAAAACCAGACCAGCCACATAAGCTACCGCGGGCGGGAGCTGGACTCCGTAGGCTGCTCCACCGCGGCCGGCGGCAACGTGCGGGCCCTGGTCAGGGGAGGTTGGGGTTTCATCAGTTTCGATGACCTGAGCGACCTCCCGGCGAAGGCCGCCCTGGCGGTCAAGCAGGCGAGGCTGGTCGGCGCCCGGGAGAGCCGGCTCGCCCCGGTGCAGCCTTTTGTGGATACGGTAACCGATAATGCCCCCAGCCCCGCCGGCATCCCCCTGGCCCGGAAAAAAGCGATACTGGACGGCTATAACGAGATAATCTGGCGGGTTCCCGGCATACAGACCTCCAATATCGGGTACGCCGATAGCCATAAAAAGGTGATATTTTTAAGCTCGCCGGGCAGTCTCATCTCCCAGGAAAGGTCGGATATCACCCTGCGGGTAACCGCTATCGCCGCCAAGAACGGCGACGTCCAGCAGGTCGGTCTCAGCGTCGGCAGCCGAGGTGATATCGCCCCGGTCGAGTCGCTGCATGGCGAGGTCGAGGAGATGGCGCGCAAGGCGGTGGCCCTGCTCGCGGCGCCCCACGCCAAAGGCGGCGAGTACACCGTCGTGCTCGACCCGGTGCTGGCGGGCGTCTTCGTCCACGAGGCCTTCGGCCATCTCTCCGAGTCCGACTTCGTATACGAGAACGAGCGCATGAAGGAGATAATGGTCCTGGGCAAGGAGTTCGGCGGCCGGCACCTGAACATCGTTGACACCGCCACCGTGCCCGGCCTGCGCGGCAGCTTTAAATATGATGATGAGGGCGTGCCCGCCGTCAAGACCTATCTCGTCCGCGAAGGCAGGCTAACGGGGCGTCTCCACTCCCGGGAGACCGCCGCCAAAATGGGCGAACCGCCCACCGGCAACGCCCGCGCCATAAACTACCGCTTCCCGCCCATCGTGCGCATGACCAACACCTTTATCGAGCCGCGCGACCTCTCGTTTCAGGATATTATCGCCGATATCAAGGAGGGCATCTACGCCCGGAACTGGTACGGCGGCATGACCAGCATGGAGATGTTCACCTTCTCCGCCGGCGAGGCCTATATGATAAGGAACGGCAAGCTCGCCGAGATGGTGCGGCCGGTGGTGCTGACCGGCAACGTCTTCACCACGCTCATGAACCTCGACGCCATCGGCAATGACCTGGATATGAACCAGGGCGGCGGCTGCGGCAAGGGGGGCCAGTCGCCCCTCCCCGTCTCTAACGGCAGCCCGCACATCCGGATACAAAAGTGCCTGGTAGGGGGCCGGTAGATGGAAGATATACTGGCTGAAGCCCGGAAGTCGGCCGAGGCGGCCGAGGTCTTTACCGCGACCTCGGAGGAGACCGCCGTCCAGTTTGAGGCCAACCACCTGAAGCACCTCCAGACCCGGCAGAGCACCGTGGTCGCCTTGCGCGTTATCAAAGACGGCAGGATCGGCTACGCCACCGGCACCCAGCTCAGCAACGCCAGGGGACTGGTCGCCGCGGCCGTCGAGACCGCCCAGTTCGGGACACCGGCCCGGTTCGAGTTCCCCGCCACGGCCGCCTTCCCCGCCATCGAGGTCTATGATGAGGCGGCGACCGCCGTGGCCTTCGAGGCGATGGTCGGGCTCGGCGGCGACATGGTGGACAGGATAACCGCGCACACCCCCGGCATTATCTGTGAGGCGGGGGTCTCCCGGGCGAAAATATCCTTCAGGCTGATGAACTCCCGCGGCGGCCAGGCCAGGTACGACAAGACGGTGTTCAGCCTCGGGATCGAGGGGAACCTGACAAACGGCACCGATATGCTTTTTGTCGGGGAAAGCGAGAGCTCCTGTCACCCGATAACCGATGCCACCGTAGTGACCGACGCGGTTACCCGGCAGCTTGACCTGGCCAGCAACCGCGCCACCGTGCCCAGCCGCTTCCTGCCCGTTATTTTCACGTCTAATGGCGTCGCCAGCGCCCTGGTGCTGCCGCTTATGGCGGCGTTCAACGGCAAGACCGTGCTGGAAGGCGCTTCGCCGGTAGGCGGCAAACTGGGCCAGCCGGTCTTCGACGCGCGTTTTTCCCTCCGGGACGACGCCACCCTGCCCTACCGCCCCGGCAGCCGCCCCTGCGACGATGAGGGCGTGCCCAGCCAGCGCACCGCCCTGGTGGAGGCCGGCGTCGTTTCGAGCTTCCTCTATGATCTCCAGACCGCGGGGCTGGCGCGAACGCGCAGCACCGGCAACGGGAGCCGGGGCCGCGCCGCCCTGCCCTCGCCCTCTCCCAGCGCCTTCGTTATCGCGCCGGGGGATACTACCTTCGATGACATGGTGCGCGATATCAAGGAAGGCCTGGTCATCGAGCAGCTTATCGGCGCGGAGCAGGGCAACATCCTGGGCGGCGACTTCAGCGGCAACGTGCTGCTCGGCTACAAGATCGAGGACGGCCGGATGGTCGGCCGGGTCAAGGACACCATGGTCTCCGGCAATGTCTATCAGCTCCTCAAGGAAGTCGCCGCCATCGGCAGCGAGACCAGGTGGGTCAGCGGCTTCGTTCAGACCCCGCCCATTTGCTTCCCCAGCCTCTCCGTGGCCAGCAAGGCCTAGCGGCGCACCCCGGGACCGCGGCCGGCTCCCTTCACGCGGGATGCCGGCGTCCCTGCCAGCCCATTTATTCCAGAGCATCTTACAGGGTATAATAACAATTGATGAGCTTATCTGAGTGTTCAGAATTAACCGGGACGGTTAAGAGGTGGAAATGAGAGGAGCTATCAGGCTTTATGCCCGCCCCAAGCTTAAATCTCCCATACTGCAGGCGGCGAGGCCCGGCCTCGGCAACGTGGCGCTGATTGTCGCCTCTTATCTGAAGAGCAAGCTCAATTTCAAGGAACTGGGCGAGGTCGAAGCCCCGCTCTTTTTTGACCCTATCGGCGTATCGGTCAAGGAGAACATCGTCGAGGCGCCGCAGTTCCCCGCCAGCGCCTTCTTTTACTGGAAGAACCGCACCGGCGACAGCGACATCATCCTGTTTATCGGTGAGGACCAGCCTTCCTCCAAGGGCTATGAGCTGGCCCACTGCGTCCTGGACGTCGGCCTCAAGTTCCAGGCAGGCCGGGTCTATACCTTCGCGGCGGCCATGACGCGCATGCATCACACGGAAAACCCCAAGGTCTGGGGAGTTTCCACTGTGCCGGAGCTGACCGGCGACCTTAAAAAGCATAACCTGGTACAGGCGGGCAACCTTCAGATTGCCGGCCTCAACGGGCTCCTGCTCGGCGCGGCCAAAGAGCGGGGCGTCGAGGGCATCTGCCTGCTGGCCGAGGTGCCGGTCTACGCCTCCCGCATTCAGAACCCCATGGCCGCCCTGGCCGTGGTCAAGGCGCTCCTCAAAGTGCTCGACATCAAGCTTGACGTCAGTGACCTCGAGCAACTGGCCGCCGAGACCAAGGAGAAAATGAAACAACTGGCCGCGCAGGCGATGGGCGAGTACATCGACTTCTTTACCGAGCCCATCTGGGAGAGCGGCGAGTCCGAGGAAGAGGACGAGGAAAACGGCGGCAACGGAGAAGAGAACTAGCCATGCTCACGGAACCGGTTATCACCGGCGAGAAGGTCAGGCTTCGCGACAAGAAGCTCTCCGACGCCCATAACGACTACACCTGGCAGGTCGACACGGAGCTCGCCCGGCTTGATGCCGCCGCGCCAGCCGGCGTCAGCTTTCAGGCTTATTTGCTGGACTACGCTCACCAGCTCCGTTTCCCCGGCTCGTCCCGCCGGATTTTCGCCATCGAGACCCGGGACCAGCGGCATATCGGCAACTGTTCCTATTATAATATCGACCGCCGGCGGCGCACCGCCGAGCTCGGCATCATGATCGGCGACCGCGATTTCTGGGGTAAAGGTTACGGCGCCGACGCCGTGCGCGCCCTGCTGGGGTACGTATTTTCCGAGACCGACCTGCGTCACATCTATCTCAAGACGCTCGAGTGGAACTATCGCGCCCAGCGGTGCTTCGCCGGGTGCGGCTTCGTGCTGGGCGGCTTCCTCTACCAGGAAGGTCACAGCTTCATCCGCATGGAGATCAAGCGGGAGCAGTGGGAAGAGCGGCGCGCTGTTCTCCGACTTAACAATCAAGGAACCGGCCCTGAACGCTGAATATCAGCCCCTTACCTGGCGCGGCGACCGCCTGACATTGCTCGACCAGACCCGCCTGCCGCACGAAGAGGTCTACCTCGATATCGACGACTACCGGGTCGTGGCCGGGGCGATAAAGGAGATGCGGGTCAGGGGGGCGCCGGTCATCGGCGTGGCCGCCGCCTACGCGGTGGTCCTCGGCGCCAAGCAGCTAAAGGTCTCCGTTCAGAGCGAGTTCCTCCGGCAGCTTGATAAGGTAATCGCGGAGCTCGCCGCCACCCGGCCTACCGCCCGGAACCTCTTCCACGCTCTGGAAAGGATGCGGGCTGCCGCCCGGGCCACGCCGGACGCCGGGCAGGCCAGGGCTGCGCTGGAACGGGAAGCCGTCGGACTCCACGAGCGGGAGATAGCGGCGACCAGGGCCCTCAGCGAGCGCGGCGCGGCACTGATAAAAGACGGCTTTACCGTCCTGACCCACTGTAACACCGGCCCCCTGGCGGCTACCGGCCTCGGCACCGCCCTCGGAGTTATCATTTTCGCCAGGAACCAGGGAAAGACTATCCGGGTACTGGCCACCGAGACGCGCCCCCTCCTCCAGGGCGCCCGCCTGACCACTTGGGAGCTGAAAAAGGCCGCTGTCCCTTTCACCCTGATTACCGATTCCATGGCGGGGCACTTCATGAGGCTGGGCGAGGTAAGCTGCGTCATTGTCGGCGCCGACCGCATCGCCGCCAACGGCGATACCGCCAACAAGATAGGCACCTACACCCTGGCAGTGCTGGCCAGGGAGCATGGCCTCCCTTTCTACGTGGCCGCGCCCGCCAGCACCATCGACTCCGCCCTGGCCTCCGGCGACGCCATCCCCATCGAGGAGCGGAGCCCTGAGGAGGTGACCCACATCCGCGGCCTCCGCAATACCCCCGAGGACTGCCCCGCGGCGAACCCCGCCTTTGATGTCACGCCCCACCGCTACATCACCGCCATCATTACGGAAAGGGGTATAATAAGGGAACCGTACCGGGAAGGGATAAAGAGGGCGCTTGCCTGATATAGGCTCCTTACAGAATCTTCCCTCGCCCCTCGCAAGGGGAGAGGGACAAATGGTGAGGGATTGAGATGCCCCAGGCTAAGATAGGCGTTATCGGCGGGAGCGGTCTCTATGAAATCGAGGGCCTGCGCCATGTTGAGGAAGTTGACATAAAGACGCCGTTCGGCCCGACCTCGGACTCTATCGTGGTCGGGGAGTGGGAAGGCGCCGGTTTGGCCTTCCTACCCCGCCACGGCAAGGGCCATCGCATCCCGCCCTCGGATATCCCCTACCGCGCCAACATCTTCGCCCTGAAAACACTCGGTGTGGAGAACATCATCGCAGTTAACTCGGTGGGCAGCTTCAAGGACGAGATAAAGCCGGGGCACCTCCTCATCCCCGACCAGGTAATCGACCGCACCGCCGGCCGCGCCAGCAGCTTCTTCCGGGAGGATATCGTCGCCCACATCCCCTTCGCCCAGCCCTTCTGCGCCATGCTCAGCCGGGCGGTCTACCAGGCGGCTCGGGACGCGGGCGCCACCGTGCACCGGGGCGGCACCTACATAGCCATGGAAGGCCCGGCCTTTTCCACCCGGGCCGAATCGCGCCTCTACAAGTCGTGGGGGGCTGACGTCATCGGCATGACGGCCCTACCCGAGGCCAGGCTGGCGCGCGAGGCCGAGATGTGCTACGCTGTTGTCGCCTGCGTGACCGACTACGATAGCTGGCAGGAGAAGGCCGAGCCGCTCACCGTAGAGCTTATCCTGGCGACGATGCGCGGCAACATCGAGATTGCGAAGCAGATTATCTGCCTGTCCGTTACCCGGATGCCGGACACGCGCGCCTGCCAGTGCGCCGGGGCCTTGAAGGACGCCCTGGTGACGCCGCTTCACCTCGTCCCGCCCGAGACCAGGGCGAAGCTGGGGCCGATTATCGGGAAATACCTCAAAGAGTGAAGAATGGCATACATCGAGTTCAACTGCCTGCCCACCATCATCGGCAGCTTGCCGCACACCGACCCTGACGCCGCCTGCGAGTTCGTGGCGCGCCACCTCAGGGATATCCCCGCCTGGCCGCAGCTACCCCGGCGGTCGTTCCGGGAGAACATGTACGCCCAGTATGCCGAGGGTTTCCCCGGCGCCGTCATCCGCGACGACAAGCTGTTCATCGACCGCGCCCAGGACCTGGACGGGGCCCTGGAGCGGCTTTACGCGGCTTACCTCGCGAACGATATACAAACGTTTCCCATCAGCCCCGGCCACGCCGCCGGGCTCTACGAGTTCCTCAAGCTGACCTACATCCTGCCTAAAGCCGTCAAGGGCCAGGTGACCGGCCCGGTGAGCTGGGGGCTAACAGTCACCGACAACGACGGCCGCTCCATAATTTACGATGATACCCTCTCCGACGCCGCCGCCCGGCTGCTGCGTCTCAAGGCCGCCTGGCAGGA
>JACPQH010000037.1 GCA_016190585.1 Chloroflexota bacterium
GCCTGGTGCTGGGCAGCGCCACCCCCTCCCTGGAGTCCTACCACCGCGCCCGCGGCGGCGACTGGACGCTGCTGCGACTGCCCGAGCGGGTGGTGCCTCACGAAGGCTGCGCGCTGCCCCGGGTAACCGTGGTGGACATGCGCCGCGAGCTCCGGACGGGCAACCGCAGTATCTTCAGCCGGGCGCTGAAGCAGCAGGTATCGCGCGCCGTTGACGCCCGGGAGCAGGTTATCCTGTTCCTCAACCGGCGGGGCACCTCCAGCTTCATCCAGTGCCGCGGCTGCGGCTTCGTCATGCGCTGCAAGCGCTGCGAGATTGCGCTGACCTACCATGCTGCCAGGAACGCCCTGGTCTGCCACCACTGCAGCTTTAAAGCCCCGGTACCCGCCCGGTGCCCGGAGTGCTCAGGCGTCAAAATCAAGTTCCTGGGACTGGGAACCGAGAAGCTGGAGCAGGAAGCCGGCGAGCTTTTCCCGCAGGCCCGGACCCTGCGCTGGGACCGCGACACGACCGCGCAAAAAGACGCCCACGAGACCATCCTGAGACGTTTCCGCGATCATGAAGCCGACATACTTATCGGCACGCAGATGGTGGCCAAGGGGCTCGACCTGCCCCGGGTCACCCTGGTAGGCGTCATCAGCGCCGATACCAGCCTGAACCTGCCCGACTTCCGGGCCGGGGAGCGCGCCTTCCAGCTCTTGAGCCAGGTGGCCGGCCGGGCGGGGCGGGGCGAGCGGGGCGGGCAGGTGATTATCCAGACCTATTCCCCGGACCACTACGCCGTGGAGTCCGCGGCCGCGCACGACTACGCGGCCTTTTATGATAGAGAATCGGAATTCCGCCGCCGGCTGGGCTATCCCCCGTTTACCGACCTGGCCTTGCTGGTCTATACCCACCCCTCCGCCGAGCGTTGCCGGCAAGAGGCTGCCCGCATGAAAGACCTCCTCCTCGAGGAGACCGCCCGCCGGGGCCTGACGGTCGGCGTGAGCGGCCCGGTACCGGCTTTTTACAGCCGGCTGCGCGGTCGCGCCCGGTGGCAAATCCTCCTGAGGGGCGCTGACCTCTCGTCTTTCCTCAAGCCGGTGTGGTTCCCGCCGGGCTGGACGGTCGATGTTGACCCGGTAAGCCTGGTCTAGTAAACTCAAATTAGATAGGTTTATTGGAGTTATCATGCCCGTTTTAAGGATACGCACCCTGCCTGACCCCGTGCTGCGGCAGAAGGCCCGGCGGGTGCCCGGGATAGACCCCTCGGTCCGGAAACTGGTCGATGACATGCTGGCGACCCTGCACGCCGCGCCGGGCCGGGCCGGGCTGGCGGCGCCGCAGGTGGGCGTTTCGCTCCGGGTCATCGTTATCGGCTTGCCGGAAGCCGAGGACATCGTGCTGGTCAATCCCCAGATAGTCAGGAGGTCGGGCGAGAGGGTGGTGGAGGAAGGGTGCCTGAGCATCCCCGGCTATGTCGCCCAGGTCAGGCGCGCCGAGATGGTTACCGTCAAGGGGTTGGACCGTGAAGGCAGGGAAATTAGAATCAAGTCCGGCGACCTGATGGCGCAGGCTCTCGAGCACGAGATAGACCACCTGAACGGCGTTCTCTACATCGACCACCTGGACAGCCTGGACGAGCTTCAGAAGGTCGAGCCGGCCCAGGCCTGATATTTCACTCCCGGCAGGCGGTGTCCCGCCGGTACCGGCTGGCCTGTCCGGCGCGTTAACCGGGACTCCCGTTTTACTTTACCTTACACAAATTAATAAAATCATCTGTACCCCCTTAACCTGGAGGAAGACCGATATGCCGTATGATTGGGGACCGCACTTCATCGTGCCGTCTGACCTCCTGAGAAACTTTTCCGGAGTGGTGCTGCTCCGCGAGGAACTGGAGGAAGAGCTTCTGGAGAAAGAGCTGGAATGCCTGGGCCTATCGGGTCCCGTTATCAGGATCACCAATCCCTGGTATTTCCGCAGAAAGGGCGAGGAAAGCTGGATCAAAGCAGGCGAGTCCGACGATATACGCAACAACTTTCCGGTCAGGTGGGACACCCGCCCCCTGCAAGACGGCCGTTACGAGATTCTCGGCATAATGCACGTGATTATTAAAACAGCCGGGGAAGAGAAGGTGATCGCCCGCCAGAACATCGTCGAGGTTAACGTAGAGAACTAGCGGGGGGTTTCGGTCATTACTGTCATTCCGAAACGCAGTGAGGAATCCGTATCTAGCGGTCGGGGACGGATTCCTCGGAGCTGCGTTTCCTCGGAATGACGTATAGTTAAACTATTTCCGAACACCCCACCAGCGCGTGTGGCGCCGGTGGAAAGACTGTCTCACCTGGTTGTCCTGCTCCACAGGTTCTCGCCGTCGGTCGTCATCTCCACCGCCCCGTGTTCATCGGTGCGGTAGACATCCAGGCTCGGCCTGGCGCTGAGCCGGCTCATGGCCCCGGCGCCGGGGTGGCCGAAGCTGTTGCCCGCGCCCACGGAGATAACAGCCACCCCCGGATTGACCACCGACAGGAACTCCGCCGAGGTCGAGGTATTAGAGCCGTGATGGGCTACCTTCAGGACGGTGCTTGTCAGGACTGCCCGGTCCCGCACCAGCTCCCGCTCGACATCCGCCGAGATGTCGCCGGTTAACAGGAAGCTGACACCGTCCAGGCTCAGGCGCAGCACCAGGCCGGAGTCGTCGACATCGGACTCGTCCGGGCTCGCCGGCCGGCCGCCGCCCAACAGGTCCAACACCGCCCCGCCGCCGAGGTCGATCCGCTGGCCCGGCGCGACGTCCAGTCGCGTGACGTCCCGCGTGACCGCCCGCCATTCGTCATAAAGCGGGCTGGCGAGATCAATCTCCGGGTAGAGCACCCGCTCCACCTTGAATCGCCGGGCCACCTCGACCAGCCCGGCCAGGTGGTCCTGGTGGGGGTGAGTCAGCACCACCAGCTCGATTGTCCGGTCCCAGAACGGCATGCGCCCGCCGAGACCGGCCGCGACATCCCGCGAGCTGGGCCCGCCGTCAATCAGCACCTGCTGCGAGCCTCTCTGGATCAAGATGGCATCGCCCTGGCCGACATCCAGGAAGGTGACGCGGAGGCGGTTGTCCGGCAGGGTCGCCGCCGAGACAAACACGAGCAAGGCCGTCAGCGCCAGACCCCCAATGAGCAGCCTCGTGTGCCGCTCCGCCGCGCCCGCCGGAGCACCCAGGGCCGGGGCACGCCGGCGCGCCCGCTGTAACAGGTCTTTTACCGGCCGCCGCTGGCGCGCCGCCAGCATGACCAGCAAAAAAGCCGCGTAATACAGCCAGACGAAGGCGCCGCTGAACGAGCCGACCGCGGCGGCGGCGAAGGGAAGCCCGGCGAAAAATTGCACCACGGCGATGATGTAGGAGAGGAACAGCCAGGCCGCCCAGCCCATGACCTGGGCAAGGGGGGCCGCCGGAAGCCCGGCCAGGCCGGTCAGCGCCGCGGTAATGATTGCCCCGGGCAAGGCCGGCAGCGCCAGGAGGGTGGTCGCCGCGCCCACCAGGGGGACCGCGCCGAAGTGATAGGCGACCAGCGGCAGGACGGCCAGCGTGGCCGCCAGGGTGGCGCTGAGACCGCTGTTCACCACGCGCGCCAGGGAAACCAGCCCCGCCCTGTCCTCCGGGATAAGGCCGGTCAGCCGGCCGCCGGCGCCCAGGAAAACGGGGTAAAGCAGCACCAGCCCGGCCATGGCGGCGAAGCTGAGCTGAAAGGAGGCATCCCACAACAGAAAAGGGTCGAACGCCGTCATGACGGCCGCCGCCAGGGCGAGGGCGGTAACGGCGCTGCGCTGCCTCCCCAGCGCCTCGGCGGCCAGGAACAGGCTCGCCATGATGCTCCCCCGGACTACCGGCGGCTGCATCCCGCTGAGCAGCGCGTACAACCAGACGGCGCCGAGGGCGAGCCAGATATAGAGGTACCGCCGCCGACCGAAAAGCCATAAGCCCACGCCCAGCATGACGCCGGTGACGATGGAGATGTGGAGCCCGGAAACGGCCAGGAGGTGCGCCGCCCCGCTGCGTACGAATTCCGCCTTCAGGTCCGCCGGCAGGCCCGTTCTGAGCCCGAGCGCCAGCGCCTGGGCCAGCGATGCCTGGGGCTCCGGTAACGCCCGCGCCAGGCTCCCGGCCAGCGCCCGCCTTACCCCGTAAATCAGGCTCAGCCAACCGGAAGCCTGCCCGGTCGCCAGCCGCTCCAGTCGCGGGAAGTAGCTGACCGTGGCGACACCCCGGCGGGACAGGTAGGCGGGGTAGTCGAAATCGCCCAGCGGGGCGGGCGCCTGAAGCCGGCCGGTTACCAGGAGTCGGTCGCCGTAGCCGTACGCAGGAAAGACCGGGGCGAATACCAGGACGCTGCCCGGAACCGGACGCCACGCGCCGTTCTGCTCTATCTCCAGGGACGACAGGCTGAGCTGGGCGCTCTTGTCACTCACCGCGGGCTCCTCGCTAACCAGGCCCCTGAGTGTTACGCCGGCCTGGCCGTGATACCGGGAAAGCCCGTCAAGCTCCCGGTGTAAAACCGGGCTGGCGTAGGCCGCCGCCGCCAGCAGGGCCGCGGCGCTCAGGCCTATGACCAGCCCGACCTGCCTGCGAGGCCGCCGGATGAGGCAGCCAGCCAGCGTTGCCAGTGCCGCCGCCGGCGCCAGCCACCACGGCAGGGCCGTTATCGAGCCCAGAAAAATACCGGCCACCCAGGCCGCGCTGAGATAAAACAGCCGCATCGCTAGTCGGCGACGGTGATGAGGCCGGAAAGCCGCTCGAAAATAGCGGGGCCGATGCCTTCCACCTTCAGGAGCTCGCCGGTGCTGCGGAACAGCCCCTGACGCTCACGGTACCTGGCGATGGCCCGCGCCCGGGTCTCGCCGATGCCGGGAAGGGCCTGCAGGAGCCAGACGTCAGCGGTGTTCAGGTTGACCTTCTGCGGATGGGCCGGCTGTTTGGGGAGGAGGGCAAGCTCCAGTTCATCGAGACCGGCGCCGTCCAGCGGCCCGCCCGCCGCCTGAATAAGCCCGGCGATGGTGTCGTCCCCCTTCACCGGGTAGAAGCCGGGGAGCCTGACCGCCCCGCCGATGTAGACCCGGCCGGTGAAGCCGTCCCCCGGCCCGGCCGTCACCCGGATAGTCTGCCCCGGTCCCGACCTCGACCAGGCGAGCAGGCCGGCGGTGAGGATGATGCTCAGCAGGGCAACAATAATCAGCCCGGAGTACCTGATGGCGGGTTTTTCTGCCTTCACGGGGCCCCTCCAGAGGATTTCCAGATTAAGCGCCGGCTGAAGGAAAAACTACTATCTGGTGCGGCGCGTCTAGAACTTCGTTACTGTCATTGCGAGACCCAGGCTGCCCGAAACGTCACTGCGCGACCATGCCGGCGGAGCCGGAAGCGAAGCGGTCCCGGAGATTGCCGCGGGCTTCGCCCTCGCAAAGACAACAGTCCCATTTTGAGACAGCCTCGGTCGGGGGATGGGTTCGGGAGGCAACGTGGAAGGTCGATTTTCGCGGCAATGGCAAACAGTTGACTCTGTCAGAAATACCACACTAGGCGCCCCTGAGCGCCGCCCGCAGCGTACCCTCTTGTTCGGGGGTCGTCAGGGCGATAACCTCGTCGCCTTCTTCCAGGATGGTATTGGGACCGGGGACGCGGGGCTGGGCGTCCTGGTGAAGAATCAGGACCAGCCTGGCGTCACCGGGCACCGACAGGTCTTTAATGGCCTTGCCCGCCGTGACCGAGCCGGGTGAAATCCTGACATCCACGATTTCCAGTCCCTTGTTCACTGTCAGAAGGTGGGTCAGCGGGTGCGTCGGGACTTCCTTTTCGATGGCTTCGAGGATGATGTTGGTGGTGCTGACGGTAACATCGATGCCGAGCTTGCGGAAGAGCTGTTCCCTCTCGGGGTTCCTCACGCGGGATACGGTGCGCGGCACCTTGAACTTGTACTTGGCCACCTGGCAGGCCACCAGGTTGTCCTCGTCGTCGCCGGTCACCGCTACCAGCATATCGGCGCGCCCGGTACCTACCGAATCGAGGGTGGACGCCTCGCAGCCGTCGCCGCGCACCGCGATGCTCCCCAGCTCCTCGTTGATGGTCTCGACAATATTCCCGCTCTTTTCGATAACGAGCACCTCGTGCCCTTCGTCAAGCAGCGCCTTGGAGAGGTAATAGCCGACCCGGCCCCCGCCAATCACGACGATGTACATTATTATGCCTTCGCCGTCTCCACCAGCTCTTTCAGCATCCCGGCAAAGATGGTGGTAGGGCTGAAGGTCTCGAGGCCCAGGGTCTGGTACATCTCCTGGCGCAGGGGGTCGTATATGCGGCACACCACCCGCGGCACATTGAAGATGTGCCTGGCTATCTGGACGGCCAGGATGTTGCGGTTGTCGCCCTGGGTGAGCGCGATAAAGACATCGGTCTCGGCGATTCCGGCCCGCTTTAGCGTGTCTTCATCGGTACCGCTGCCGATAAGGGCGGTGCCGCTAAAGGTCGGGGGGAGCCTCCGGAAGCTGTAGGCGTCGATGTCGAGCACGGTCACCGCGTGACCATTGGTATCCAGCAGTCCCGCCAGGACGGCGCCGACACGTCCGCAGCCCATTATCAGTATTTTCATCTCAGGCTACTTTTGATAAAGTATAACGGCACAGGGGGCGTTTTTCAAGACATACGGGACGACGTCACCCAGGCTGTACTGCCCGAAATGCCGCTTGTATTCGATCCCCATCAGGATAAGGTCCACCTTGCGTTCCAGCGCTTCCTCGACGATGGCCGGACCGGCGTCCCGTGACTGAAGCACGTCAGTCTCCGCCTCGTAACCCTCCTCTTCCGCGATCGAGGCAACGTGGTCCAGCACATCCTCCGCCCGCTGCACCTCGGAGCCGATCTCGGCGTCGATGGGCAGGGAGCGTTTGATAGTGATCACGTATACCGAACATATCTTGCCTTTGTGCTTTTTACCCAGCCAGGCCGCCAGCCGCATGGCTTCTTCATCGGCCGGCGTGCCCACCACCGGCACCAGTATGCTCTTAAATTCGGTGATTTTCTCAGGCATTTCAGGCAATTTATCTATTATACTCTGCCCCGGCGAAATGTCAATCAAAGAGTTACTTGACGCGAGCGAATTCGCGGTGATATAGTTTGCTAGGGCCGGAAACTCCCCCTTTGCCGCATGTCTAAAAGAAGACTAGAAAACAGGACTTCCCGGACATCGTTCAGTACGGTTGATCGCTCTGCTTCCAGCGGAGATTTTTTGTTTTTTAAGGAGGGTACTCTGGACAGATGGTAGAAGAGCAGAGGAAGAAGGAGTTCAAGACCACCGTCGACGGCCTGCCGGTAAAGGCAGTCTACACCGGGGCGGATATCAAGCAAGCCGATGCCAGCCTGCCGGGCGAGTATCCCTACACCCGGCACATCCGGCCGGACGGCTACCGCGGCCGGCTCTGGACGATACGCCAGTATTCCGGCTTCGCCACCGTTGAAGAGAGCAACCAGCGGTACAAATACCTCTTCGCCCAGGGCAGTACCGGTTTCAGCGTCGCCTTCCAGCTGCCTACCCAGATAGGCTATGACTCCGATCACCCCATGGCCGCCGGCGAGGTCGGCCGGGTCGGCGTGGCGGTCGACTCGCTCCAGGACATGGAGCAGCTCTGGAACGGCATCTCCCTGGCCGACTGCTCTACCTCGATGACGGTGAACGCCACGGCGCCCATCCTGCTGGCCATGTACATCGCCGCCGCCGAGAAGCAGGGCGCCAAGCAGGGCCAGCTCTCCGGCACCACGCAGAATGACGTCCTGAAAGAGTACATCGCCCGGAACACCTATATCTTCGCGCCCGAGCCCTCCATGCGGCTCATCACCGACCTGTGCGCCTACGGCGCGAAGGAGCTGCCCCGGTGGAACTCGATAAGCATCAGCGGCTACCACATGCGTGAGGCGGGCGCTACCGCCGTCCAGGAAGCCGCTTTTACCCTGGCCAACGGCATCGCCTATATCCAGGCGATGATCGACCGCGGCATGAACGTTGACGCCTTCGCGCCGCGCTTTACCTTCATCCAGGCCTGCAATATCAACTTCATGGAGGAGGTCGCCAAGTTCCGCGCCATGCGGCGGGTCTGGGCGAAGATACTCAAGGAGCGCTTCGGCGCCAAAGACCCGCGTTCCATGATGTTCCGTTTCCACGTCCAGAATGACGGTTTCGTTTCCACTGCCCAGCAGCCTCTGAATAACATCATCCGGACGACGATGGCGGCCATGGCCTCGGTGCTCGGCGGCTGCCAGTCGATGTGCACCACCTCCTATGACGAAGCCCTAGCCCTCCCCAGCGAGCAGTCGGTCATGATCGCCCTCCGGACCCAGCAGATTATCGCCCACGAGAGCGGCATCGCCGACACTGTGGACGCCCTGGGCGGCTCGTTCTTCCTGGAGGCCCTGACCAACGAGATCGAGGCAGGCATCAACAAGTACATCACCGTGATCGACGAGATGGGCGGGGCGGTCGAGGCCATCAAGCGGGGCTACATCCAGCGGGAGCTGCTGCGCTCCGCCTACAACTACCAGAAGGCGGTTGACTCCGGGGAGCTGCCGGTGGTCGGCGTGAACTGCTTCCAGGTGGACGAGAAGCTGAACATCGAGCTGCTCCAGATTCCGGAGAGCGTCGAGAGAAAGCAAATCGAGCGCCTGCACAATCTGAGGAAGACGCGGGACAACGCCGCGGTGCGCCAGGCACTGGACAGGGTGCGCAAGACCGCCGAGGGTAAAGACAACCTGATGCCTGTCCTTATCGAGGCGGTCAAGACATACGCCACGGTCGGCGAGATAACCGATGTATTGCGCGGGGTCTTCGGCGAGTACCGGGAACCGAACATAGTTTAAGAAAAGCGAGGTTTGCGATGCAGGGTAAAAAGATCAAGGTCTTGTTGGCCAAACCGGGGCTGGACGGGCACGACCGGGGGGCGAAGGTGCTGGCCCAGGGGCTGAGGGACGCCGGCATGGAGGTCATCTACCTGGGCCTGAGGCTGACCCCGGAGCAGATCGCGGAATCGGCCATCCAGGAAGACGTGGATGTCATCGGCCTGAGCTGTCTCTCGGGCGCGCACATGTCCCTGTTCCCCCGCACCATCCAGCTTGTCCGCAAGAAGACCGACAAGAACATGTTATTCGTCGGCGGCGGCATCATCCCGGAGAAGGACATCCCCGGCCTCAAGCAGGCGGGTATGGGCGAGATCTTCGGGCCGGGCTCGCCGATAAAGACCATCGCCGATTATATCAAAACCCAGGTAAACTAAAGGAGAGGGGAAAATGGCCTTAAAGATTGACCATGTCGGCATCGCCGTGGTGAACGCCGACGAGACCACCAGGCTCTACACCGACCTTATCGGCATCAAACCCGAGGATGTCGAGAAAGAGGTCGTCGAGTCGCAGAAGATTAAGGTAGCCATGCTGCCCGTCGGGGAAAGCAAGATCGAGCTGCTGGAGGGACTGGACCCGGAGGGCGTGGTCGCCAAGTTCATCGCCAAGAAAGGCGAGGGTATCCATCACCTGGCGATCGGCGTCAAGGACATCAAGGCCGAGCTGGAAAATCTGAAAAAGAAGGGCGTGCCCCTGGTGGACACCGAGCCCCGTATCGGGGCCGGCGGCCACAAGGTGGCCTTCCTGCACCCCAAGGCGACCAAGATTCTCCTCGAGCTGGTCGAGGTGGAGCACTAGATGGACGAGCTAAAAGAGAAGCAGCTTAATGACCTCAAGGCCCGCCGCGCCCGGATAGAGGCGATGGGCGGCAAGGAGCGCGTCGAGGCCCAGAAGAAACGCGGCAAGCTCACCGCCCGCGAGCGGGTCGACCTCCTGCTGGACAAGGGCTCTTTCCACGAGATAGGCGCCTTCGCCAAGAGCCGCAGCACTGCGTACGAGGATGTGCCCGCCGACGGCGTGGTGACCGGCTACGGCAAGATCGACGGCCGCAAGGTCTTCATCTTCTCCCAGGACTTCACCAGCATGGGCGGTACCGTCTCCGAGATCCACTCCAAGAAGATCGTCAACGTGCTGGAGAATGCCATGAAGGCCGGCTGCCCGGTCATCGGCCTGAACGACTCCGGCGGCGCCCGCATTCAGGACGGCGTCGAGGGACTGGTGGGCTACGGTGAGATATTCCGGCGGAACACCTGGGCCTCCGGCGTCATCCCGCAGATATGCGCCATACTGGGGCCGTGCGCCGGGGGCGCCGTCTATTCCCCAGCCCTGATGGACTTCATCTTCATGGTCAAGGGTCTCAGCCACGCCTTCATCACCGGCCCGCGGGTCGTCAAGGCGGTGCTGGGCCAGGACATCTCCGAGGAAGAGCTGGGCGGGGCCACGGTGGTGCAGGCCAAGGCGGGCGTCTCCTGCCGCACCGAGGAGAGCGAGGTCGAGTGCCTGCAGAGCATCCGCGAGCTCCTCGGCTTTCTCCCCTTGAACAACCGGGAAGCGCCGCCCCGCGTGGACTGGGGCGACTCGCCGACGCGCACCGACCCCGCTTTGTTCGACCTGGTGCCCTCGGACAGCCACAAGCCCTATGACGTGCGCAAGCTTATCGAGCGCATCTTCGACCAGCGCCCGGACGGCAAGAAGAACTATTACGAGCTTTTCCCGAAATGGGCGAGCAATATCGTGACCTGCTTTACCCGGCTCAACGGGCAGACGGTGGGCGTGCTGGCCAACCAGCCGATGTCCAAGGCCGGCTGCATCGACATCAATTCGGCGGACAAGGCCTCCCGGTTTATCCGCTTCTGTGACGCCTTCAGCATCCCCATCATCAATGTCAACGATGTCCCCGGCTATCTCCCCGGCACCGACCAGGAGTGGGGCGGCATCATCCGGCACGGCGCCAAGACGCTTTACGCCTACTGCGAGGCGACCGTGCCCAAGATATCGCTTATCACCCGCAAGACCTACGGCGGGGCCTACGAGGGCACGGGCGGCAAGGAGACCGGCACCGACTGGGTCTTCTGCTGGCCCAGCACCGAGCTGGCCGTGATGGGGCCGGACGGCGCCGCGTCCATCATCTTCGGCAAGGAGCTCAAGGCCGCCGAAAATCCCCAGGAGCTATTGCAACGCAAGATACAGGAGTACCGCGAGCAGTTCGCCAACCCGTACCTGGCCGCCGGCGACCTGCACGTTGACGACGTTATCGACCCGGCGGACACCCGGCCTATCCTGATAAAGGCGCTTGAGGTCCTTTCCGGGAAGCTGGAAGAGCGACCGTGGAAGAAGCACGGCGTTATCCCAACCTAAGGAGTAGTCCGATGATTGAAGAGCTGTTCCCTGACCTGTACCGGATGGAAATCCCGCTGCCCCGCAGCCCCCTGAAGGCCCTGAACTCCTACCTGCTGAAGGGCGACGGGCGCTACCTCATCGTTGACACGGGCCAGAACCGGGAAGAATGCCTGAGCGAGATGACGCTCGACCTGAAGAAGCTTAATGTCGACCTGGCCCGGACGGACTTCTTCGTTACCCACATGCACGCCGACCACTCCGGACTGGCGGGAATGCTCCCTACCCCGACGTCGAAAGTTTACTTCAGCAAGATTGAGGCGGGGCTGGCGCTCAACCATTACTGGCGGGAGCGGTTCTTCGACTACTACACCGCTTCCGGTTTCCCCGTTGACGCCTTCGAGAAGGCCGTGGAGGCCCACCCCGGCAAGCGCTGGGGCCTCAAAGCCCCGGTTGACGCCGAGCCCGCCGAAGAAGGCGGCGGCATCGATATCGGCGATTTTTCCCTGAAGTTTATTCACACCCCCGGCCACACGCCGGGACATATCTGCCTCTATGACGCCAGCCGGAAGATATTGTTCTCCGGCGACCATATCCTCTCGGACATCACGCCGAACATCACCCACTGGCCCGAGCTGAAGAACTCGCTGAAGAACTACATGAACAGCCTGGAGAAGGTCTACCCGCTTGAGGTATCGCTGACCTGTCCCGGCCACCGCCGCGTATGGGGCGACCACAAGCCGCGTATCAAGGAGCTGATTCACCACCACCAGCAGCGCTGCGACGAGATCGTGACGGCGCTGGCGGCCGGCGAGAAGGACGCCTTCCAGATCGCGCCGTTTATCACCTGGGACATCGTCTGCGATACCTGGGAGCAGTTCCCGCCGGCGCAGATGTGGTTCGCCTTCGGCGAGACCATTGCCCATATCGACTACCTTATCGGCGAGGGGACGATACGGCAGAAGCGGGACAACGGCCGCATCACTTTTGCGTTAAGCTAAAAATCCGTTAGAAAATCCCCCTCTTTCCCCCTTTAACCAAGGGGGACGAAAGGGGGATTTTGTTGTCTATTCCCCTACCGGGCAGTCCCGGAGGCAGCTCGCGCACTGGTAGCTCGTCCCGATGGAGACGTCGTGGTACAGGTTCCAGAAGAACGGGTCGCGCAGTGCCTTCTGCCGCTCCTCGGGGGTTTTCGTCACTAGGTCGTTCACGAAGCGGATAAAGCTGCCCAGCCCGTACTTGGCGCCGTGGTTGACGCACTTCCGGGTATCAACCACCATGTCCTCGGACAGGGCGCCAACGGGACAGGCGTCGATGCACACCCGGCAGCCGGTGCAGAAGTCCTCCTTCAGAGGGGCGTCGGCGGCCAGGGGGGCGTCGGTGATAACGGCGCCCAGGTTGACGCGCGGGCCGAACGCCGGCGTGACGATGACGCGGCTCCGCCCCATGACGCCCAGGCCGGCGCCGATGGCCGCGTGCTTCATCGAGAGCTCCCCCACCATCCCCCGCGTCTCCCGCGACACCTCCACCGGCTCTTCGGCGGGCATGGCGAGCGCCCGGTAGCCGGCCTTCTCCAGCAGCCGGCTGGTCCGGTAGGCTATCCGCGTGAGCTCGTGGTAGACCACCTTCGCCTGGCCGGTGTAGAGGTGCATGTTATCGATCTCCAGGATGCTGCGCAACATGCCCGTCCCGAAGGAGATGACCGCCGTGGCGCCGGGCATGAGCCGCTGCGGCGGCCGTGCCGGGAACGACTCCGGGAAATGGGCGGCGTCGGCGATGCCGACGATGTCGGCGCCCTCGCTGCGGACGAAGTCCTTGACCTGCTCGCTATCTACTCTCATCTTACGCTCCCCCGTTTGACCTTGGCGGTGATGAGGTACACCGCCAGAACGCTGAAGACTATCATCACCGTCGAGGCGATAAAGGCGATGGTGTAGCTGCGCGTGGTGTCGTAGATGATGCCGCCGAGAGCCGGCCCCAGCGCCGCGCCGATCAAAAAGTTCATATCGGCGATACCCATGACCAGGCCGATGTTCTTGTTGCCGAAGATGTCGGCCACCAGGATAAGCATGACCACGCCGAATCCGCCCCAGGCCAGGCCGAAGAATACGGCGAATAGCTGAAAAGACCACAGTTCATAGGCGCCGATAAGCCAGATGACGGTCCCGACGAGCAGCGCCCCGCACACCAGGCCCGGCCGCCGGCGCCCCACGGCGTCCGACACGCGGCCCATGGACACCCGCCCGATGACGCTGGCGATGCTAATCAGGCTGAGCACCAGGGCGGCGTCAATGGCGCTGATGCCGAGGTCGGTGGCGTAAGGTACCAGATGGGTCATTACCAGGTTCAGACAGAAAGCGAACAGCAGGAAGGTGATAACCAGCATCCAGAACCGCCCGGCGCGCAGCGTCTCTCCCAGGGAGAACCGCGGCCGCTCCGGGGCGGACAACGGGGCGGGCTTTACCGGCTCGGCGGCAAAGTCGCCCGGTCGGTCGCCGTCAGGCAGCTCCCCGATCTCCGCCGGGTTCCTCTTCAGTGTCAGGCCCAGCAAAACGACCAGCAGCAGGCTGCCGCCGCCGATAATGACATAAGACCACCGCCAGGCGACGTTCTCGATGAGGAAGGTGGACAGCGGCGCCAGGCCGACCGTGCCCAGCCCCGCCGCTGAGCTGACGATGCCCAGGGCCAGCCCGCGCCGGCGCTTGAACCACGGCGACACCGTGCCGATGGCCACCGGCATCGAAGCGCCCATCGCAGGCGCCAGCAGCAGGCTGTAGGTCAGGTAGAGCTGCCACAGGGCCGTCGTCTGGCTGGAGAGCAGCAGGCCGACACCGGTCAACAGGCCCATGACAAGCACCACGGCTTTCGGGCCGTACCGGTCCAGCGCCCAGCCGCCGACCACGGCGAACACGGCGGCGAAGACCATGGTCACCGAGAAGATGCTCGAGGTCGCCGCCCGGCTTAGCACGAACTCCTCCTGGATGGACTTGAAGAACACGCCGAAGGAAAAGCGTATGCCGAAGAGGATGCTGCACACGATGAGCGTGTTGAACGCGATTATCCAGCCGTAGTACAGCCCCTTCCGGGGCAGCGAGCCGGAGGTGGAGAGCGATGTTATCCCCATGAATTGGAAATCCCCCTGAGATTACGCATTAGTAAATACATTACCGCTTTTATCCGGAAATGACAAATCCCCTTCGATTAACGGAGGTTTTCCAGCGCCTCACCGAAAGCCCTGACGGTGAGCTCGATATCGGCCCCGGTGTGCGCCAGCGAGACGAAGGCGGCCTCGAACTGGGAGGGCGGCCAGTAGACGCCCGCCTCGAGCAGGCCGTGGAAGACCCGGCCGAAGCGCGCCGCGTCCGAGCGGGCGGCGGAATCGTAGTCGGTCACGGGGCCGTCCGTGAAGAAGGCGGTGAGCAGCGAGCCGATGCGGGACAGCGTCAGGGGAATGCCGCGTCCGGCGGCGGCCTGTGCCAGCCCCTGTTCCAGGGCGGCGGCGCGGCTTTCCAGCTCCGCATAGACGCCCGGCCGGGCCAGGGCTTTGAGCGTCTCGATGCCGGCGGTCATGGCCAGCGGGTTCCCGGAGAGGGTGCCCGCCTGGTAGACCGGGCCGGAGGGCGCCATCATCTGCATGATATCCCGCCGGCCGCCGAAAGCCCCTACCGGCAGCCCCCCGCCGATAATCTTGCCCAGGCAGGTGAGGTCGGGCGCAATCTTGAAAAGTGCCTGCGCCCCGCCGTACCCCACCCGGAAGCCGGTTATCACCTCGTCGAAGATGAGCAGGGCGCCGGCGTCCGCGGTCAGGCGGCGCAGGCCCGCGAGGAAGCCGGGCCGGGGGAGCACCACGCCCATGTTGGCCGCCACCGGCTCCACGATAACGGCGGCGACGCCGCCGGGGTGTGTCTCGAACATGCCCGATACGGCGTCCAGGCTGTTATAGGGGGCCACCAGGGTGCTCTGCGCGTAGCCCGCGGGTACGCCCGGCGAGTCCGGTATGCCGAGAGTCGCCAGGCCGGAGCCGCTCCTGGTGAGCAGGCCGTCGGCGTGGCCGTGGTAGCCGCCGGCGAACTTGATTATCCTGTCCCGCCCGGTGAAGGCCCGCGCCAATCGCAGGGCGGACATCACGGCCTCCGTTCCTGAGTTGACGAAGCGCAGCATCTCTACCGAGGGCATGGCTTCGGAAACCATCCGGGCGAGGGTCGTCTCCAGCTCGGTGGGCGCGCCGAAAGTCGTGCCGCGCTCCGCCGCCCGCTTCAGGGACTCGACCACCGGCGGGAAGGCGTGCCCCAGGACGAGCGGCCCCCAGGAGCCGACATAGTCGATGTATTCGTTGCCGTCAGCATCATAGATTTTCGCGCCCTGCCCCCGGACGATGAACGGGGGCGTGCCGCCGACTGCCTTGAAGGCGCGCACCGGGCTGTCGACCCCGCCGGGCAGGTAGTGCCGGGCTTCCTGGAAAAGCCTCGCCGAGTTCCTGAAATCCTTCATAATCTAGCCCGGCTCCCGCAACCAGCGGGCGGCGTCTTTGGCGTGGTAGGTGAGGATAATATCGGCGCCGGCCCGCTTGATGGCGGTGAGCAGCTCCAGCACGGTACGCGGCTCGTCCAGCCAGCCGTTGCGGGCGGCGGCCTTGACCATGGCGTACTCGCCGCTGACGTTATAGGCGGCCACCGGGTAGTCGAAGGCGTCGCGCACACGCCGGATGATGTCGAGGTAGGCCAGCGCCGGTTTGACCATGACGATGTCGGCGCCCTCTTCGATGTCCTGCGCCACCTCCCGCAGCGCCTCGAGCGCGTTGGGCGGGTCCATCTGGTAGCCGCGGCGGTCACCGAACTGCGGCGCGGACCCGGCGGCCTCGCGGAAGGGGCCGTAGAACGCCGAGGCGTACTTGGCGGCGTACGACAGGATAGGGGTATCCTTGAAGCCGGAATTGTCGAGGGCGTCGCGGATGGCGCGGACCCGGCCGTCCATCATGTCCGAGGGGGCGACGATATCGGCGCCGGCCCCGGCGTGGGACAGGGCCATTTTCGCCAGCAGCGGCAGGGTCCGGTCGTTGTCGACGCAACCGTTGTCGACGAGGCCGCAGTGGCCGTGGCTGGTGTACTCGCACAGGCAGACATCGGTAACGACCGCAAGCTCGGGCGCGGTCTTTTTTATCATGCGGATGGCCTGCTGGACCACGCCTTCAGGGTCGTAAGCCGGGGAGCCGGCCTCGTCCTTGCCCTCCGGTATGCCGAAGAGGAGCACCGCCGGGATGCCGAGCCCCGCTATTTCCTCGATCTCGGCCGGCAGCAGGTCGGGAGAGAGGCGGCAGATGCCGGGCATGGCGTCTATCTCCTGCCGGATGTTCCGGCCCTCGACCACGAACATCGGGTAGATGAAATCGCCGGCGTCAACCCGGGTCTCCCGGACGAGCGACCGGATGACCTCCGAGCGGCGCAAGCGGCGCAGCCTTAGCCGGGGAAAAACCGCCATATCAGGCCTCCTTGGTGAAATAGTCTTCCAGTGCCGCCACCAGGCCGGGGATGGTGCTCTCGCGGGCGACGATATCAACCTTCAGGCCGGCCTGTGCTGCCGTGGCCGCCGTCTTGGGCCCGATGCAGGCGACGGTAACCCCGGCGGCCGCGCCCGCGCCCAGCGCCGCTTCCAGGTTGGTCACCGTGGACGAGCTGGTGAAGGTGATGACATCGATGGCACCGGAGCGCAGCAGCTCCCTCACCCGGGCGACGGCGCCCTGGGCCGGCACCGTCCGGTACACGGCGATATCGTGGACCTCGCCGCCGAGCCCGGCCAGGCCTTCCGTCAACTCCTTGTCGGCGATGTCCGCCCTGGGCAGCAGGAATCGCCGGCCGGCCAGGTCCAGCTTGTTAAATCCGGCGAGCAGGCCCTCGCCGGTGTAGGTATCCGGGCAGTAATCGGCTATCAGACCGTGCTCCGCCAGGGCGGCGGCCGTGGCCGGGCCGATGACGGCCAATTTTATCCCGCCGAGCGCGCGGCTGTCCCGTTTCAGGCCGCGCAGCCGCCGGAAAAAGGCGGCGACGCCGTTGGTGCTGGTCAATACCAGCCAGTCGTAGCGGGACAGGTTCATTATCGCTTCGTCCAGCGCCGCCGTGTCCGATGGCAGGATTTCGATGGCGGGCAGCTCGACGGGCCGGGCGCCCCGCTCGGCCAGCAGCGTGCTCAGGGAGCTCGCCTGGTGGCGGGCGCGTGTTACCAGGACGCGCCTGCCGAAGAGCGGGCGGCTGTCAAACCAGCGCAGCGCCTCCCTGAGCCGCACTACCTCCCCGACGACGGTAATGGCCGGGGGACTGAGCCGCGCCTCCCTGACCTTGCCGGCGATGTCCTGCAGGGTTCCGGTCACGGTCTGCTGGACGGGCCGGGTGCCGCTCTTGATTACGGCGACCGGGGTGTCCGGCGGGCGGCCGTGTTCCCGCAGCCGCGCGGCGATATCCGGCAGGTTCTGCACCCCCATGAGGAACACCAGCGTGTCCACGCCGGTAGCGAGTTTCGACCAGTTGATGCTGGAGCCGGACTTGGCCGGGTCTTCATGCCCGGTAATCACGGCGAAGGAGGAGGCCAGGCCGCGCTGTGTTACCGGTATGCCGGCGTAGGCGGGTACCGCCACCGCCGAGGTGACGCCGGGCACGACCTCGAAAGGAATCCCCCGCCGGGCGAGGACTTCGGCTTCCTCACCGCCCCGCCCGAAGACGAAGGGGTCGCCCCCCTTCAGCCGCACCACCGTCTTGCCTTCGCCGGCTCTGGCCGCCAGCAGCTCGTTAATCTCCGGCTGCTCCAGGGTGTGCGCGGCGGCGGACTTGCCGACATAAATCCTTTCCGCTTCCGGCGGCGCGGCGTCCAGCAAAACCTCTTCCAGAAGGTGGTCGTAGATAATGACGTCGGCCCGGGCCAGGCACTCGCGGCCTTTGAGCGTGAGCAGGCCGGGGTCGCCCGGCCCCGCCCCCACCAGGTAAACGATACCCTTTTTCATGGCTGCCCGGCGGCGGCGACGAGCCCGGCGGCCCCGGATTCGAGCATCAGGCGGGCCAGTCCCTCGCCGACCGCTTCCGGGGAAGCGGGGTCGCCCGTCGCCCGGGCGCGCAGCACCCTCCGGCCGTCGGCGCCGGCCACCATGCCATCGAGATGGAGAAGCTGGTACTCAATTCTGCCCAGGGCGGCGATGGGGGCGCGGCAGCCGCCGCCCAGCGCCCGCAGGAAGGCCCGCTCGGCGGCGACGCACCGCCACACCGTTTCATCATTCAGCGGCACAACGAGCTCCGCCATGAATTCATCATCAAGACGCGCTTCAACGGCCAGGGCGCCCTGCCCGACCGAGGGCAGGAAATGCTCCGCCGGCAGGTACTCGGTTATCCGGTCCGTCCAGCCCAGCCTTATCAGCGCCGCCGCCGCCACGATGACGCCCTCCACCTCGCCCGCGTCCACCTTCCGCAGCCGGGTGTCCACGTTGCCCCGGATGGCGCAGGTCTTCAGGTCGGGCCGGCAGGCGGCGAGCTGGATGCTGCGGCGCAGGCTGCCCGTGCCAATCCTGGCGCCGGGGGGGAGCTCCATGAGCCGGGCGCCGGCCACCAGGGCGTCCCGCGGGTCGGCTCGCCCGGTAACGGCCAGGAGGCGCAAGCCCGGCGGGGTGTCGGCGGGCATGTCTTTCAGGCTGTGCGCCGCCAGGTCGATCCGGCCGTCGAGCAGGGCTTCCTCGAGCTCCTTGACGAACACCGCCACGCCCATGTCCTCCAGGGGGGTGCGCCGGTCGCGGTCGCCGGCGGTGGCTATCCTCCGGATGACAACCTCGATATCAGGGTACCGCGCGCGGAGCGCGGCCGCCAGCGACCCCGCCTGGACGAGCGCCAGCTTGCTCCCGCGCGTGCCGATGGTTACCTTTCGTCTCATTTCCTGGTATTCAGCCGGAAAAGCTCGCTGACCATCTCGGGGTGCCCGCTGTTGCTGTGGTTTTTCAGGTATTCCACCGGGTCTTTGAGGATTCTGGTAACGATGGATTTCGTCATGGCCTCGAGGTTCTCGCGCTGCTCGTCGGAGAGGGGCGGGAGCTTTTTCAGGGTCTTTTCCAACTGCGCGTGACGAATGGACTCGGCCTTGCTCATCAGGGCGCCGAGCACGGGCCGGAGCTCGTAATCATGCTGCCAGGCGACAAACTTTTCTACCTCGCGCCCGATAATCTCTTCGACCAGGTGAACGGCTTCCGCCCGCTGACGGCGGTTCAGGCTGGAGACGCCGGTCAGGTCATCGATATTATACAGAAAAACGCTGTCAAGCCGCCCCACCTCCGGCGTGACGTTGCGGGGCAGGGCGATGTCGATAATGACCAGGGGCCGCCCGGCGCGGCCCTTCATGGCCGTCTCGATCTGGGCGGGCGACACCAGGCGGTGGGGCGCGCCGGCGCAGGTAACGACGATGTCGGCCTCGCTTATCCGGGCAGGCAGCTCGCTCAGGTCGACCGGCGTGCCGTCGAGCTCGCTCGCCAGGGCCGAAGCCCGCTCCCGGGTCCGGCTGGCGATGACGATTTGCTTCACGCCGCGCTCTCGCGCCACCCTGGCGGCCAGCGCCCCGGCTTCCCCGGCGCCGATGACCAGCAGCCGGCACGCGTCGAGCCTGCCCACCTTTTTCGCCGCCAGGTCGATGGCCACCGAGCTGATAGACAGGGCGTTCCGGCTGATGCCGGTTTCCCGGCGGACCTGCCGCCCGGCGCGGACGGCGCTCTGGAACAGGTGCAGCAGCGGCAGGTTCACCATACCGCGCTTCTCGGCGACCGCCAGTGACTGGCCTACCTGGCCTAGGACCTCGTGCTCCCCGATTATCATCGATTCAAGGCCGCACGCCACCCGGAAGAGGTGCCCGGCGACTTCCCGGTCGCGGCGGACATAGAGGTGCCGGCAAAGCTCGTCCCCGTCGATACCCAGCCGGGCCTTCAGGAACTCCAGGCACCCCGTTTCGGCGTCATCCCCGCCGGCGTCCGCGGTGTAAATCTCCGTCCGGTTGCATGTGGAAAGCACCACGCCGTGCGGCACGAAGGCGCTCAGCGCCTGCAGGTAGGCGGGTAGCTGCTCGCTGCCGGCCGCCGCCTTCTCCCGGAGCGCGATGGGCGCGGTGTTGTGATTTATCCCGGTTAAGCTGAGTCTCATTAAGAACCACCCCGCACGGATTTTTTCAGGCTATCCCATAATAACGCCCTGGCCGGCTCTGTTGCGCCCCGCTTCAGGAGCTCGAGGAGCCGGTCCAGGTCAAGGGCATCGTGCCAGTCCTCGCCTGTCAGTAAGACCTCCTCATCCTTGAGCCGGGCGCGCGCCTCGCCGACCAGCCGCGCCAGCGCGGCGTACTCCTCCCCTACCTCCGTTTCGAGCCTTTCCCGGATGCGGCGCGCCAGGGCCGGGCTCAGGCCCCCCGTGGAGACGGCCACGGTGACCGGCCCGCGTCTCAGGCAGGAGGGCGCGATGAAATCGGAGTCCGCCGGGTCATCCACCACGTTGACCAGCGCCCCGACCGCCCGGGCGTCTTCGGCGGCTCTCAGGTTGGCAGCACGGTCGTCGGTGGCGGCGACAACCAGGCGCGCCCCCGCCAGGTCGCCGGTGCGGTAAGGACGGCGCACCGCCGTGATGGCGCCGCTCCCCGCCAGCCTTTCCAGCCCGTCGCAGAGCCGGTCGCTGACCACGGTTACCGCGGCGGCGCAGTCAAGGAGGGCGGCCACTTTGCGCCCGGCGACCTCGCCCCCGCCGACCACCACGCACCTCTGGTCTTTCAGATTCAAAAATACGGGATAGTACAAAACCGCTCCTATGCCGGGTACCTGACCCTGACCTTCTTGAACTCCGTGGTGCTGAATAGCATCGCGTACTCGTCCAGTCCGGTCTCGCGCGACAGGCCGGCGACAATCCGGTGGCAGTCTTCCCGGAGCCGGCCGTGGATCATGGCGAAGACGTTGTAAGGCCAGCGCGGGTCGGTTTTCCTCTCGTAGCAGTGACTTACCTCCCGTAAAGCGGCGAGCCGCTGGCCGACCTCCTCGGTCATACCCGGCGATACCTTCCAGCAGGTCATGGCATTGGCCTTGTAGCCGGCCTTGTGGTGATTGATGGCGGCGCCGTAGCGGCGGATGACGCCGAGCTCCAGCAGCGACCGGCAGCAGGCCAGGAAATCGTCGAGGCTCATACCGAGGCGCCCGGCCATGGGCGCGAAGGGCGCCCGGTGAAGCGGCAGCGGCTGCTGCAGCTCGTTTATGACCAGCTTGTCCTGCCCGGAGAGGGCGGCTTTCTGCGGCAGGACGGACGACCCGGCGCCGGTATCGATGCCGGGTTCCTCGCCGTCCGCGCCGAAATGGGTGCGCAGCTTGAAGACCTTCAGCGCGGGCATGTCAAACACGGCCTCCGCCCCGGCGGTGCCGGCCAGGTTGTCCAGCTCGCGCCGGACATCGGAGTCGCCGGGCAAAGCAAGGGTCACCCAGACATTATATTCGTGATCCCGCCGGTAGCCGTGGCTGATGCCGGGGTGTTCGGCGATGGCCTGGGCGGCCCGGTCCAGCCCCTCGGAAGGCACCTTCATGGCGACCAGCGTGCTCTGGTAGCCGAGACGGCGGGCATCCACCACCGGGCTTATCTGCCGGATGATGCCGGCCTGCATGAAGGCGCGGATACGCTCGATAACCGCGTCGCCGCTGATGTCCAGCAGCCCGCCCAGTCCGTCGTAAGGCTCAGCCGTCATGGGAAAGTGTGACTGGACGGCGTTGAGCAGCCTGCGGTCTATATCATCCATTTGAAAATCAGATATATCAGCTCTTTGAGGGTCGGTAAATACAGTATGGCTCGGCCTCAAGGCAGTCGCCGGTGCTCTCATAGGCGCGCGCCCGGCAGCCGCCGCAAAGTCGCTTGTACTCACACTCCCCGCACTTCCCTTTTAATTTAGTCAGGTCCCGCAGCGTGTTGAAGAGGGGCGACTCCCGCCATATCCGGCTGAAGGACTGCTCGCGGATGCTGCCCGCCGCCACATCGAGATAGCCGCATCCCTGTACCACGCCCCGGTGCGAGATGAAGCAAAAGCCGGTGCCCGCCAGGCAGCCGCGGGTTATCGCGTGGCCCGGATGGGCCGGCGCCGGCCCCGTCCCCGGCACCGTGTTCGCCTGTTTCTGGCGCTGTTTCACTACCCTCAAATAGTGCGGCGCATCGGTGGGCTTGAAGAAGATGCGGTCGCCCAGCTCGCGCTGCTTCTCCCATATCCAGTTGAGGGCGTCTTCGTATTGCTCGGGCGACATCTCGACCGATTCCAGCCCCTTGCCGCGTCCCGTGGGCACCAGGAAGAAGGGATGAAAGGCCACCGCGCCCACCCGCAGGGCCAGGGCCAGCAGGTCTTCCAGGTAGGGCTTGTTGAGCCGGGTAAGGGTGGCGTTGATCTGTACCTCGAGTCCGGCGCTCCGGGCGTTGGCGATGCCCGCCATAACGGCATCGAAGGCGCCTTTTTTGCCACGGAAGTTGTCCTGGAGCTCGGCATAGGGGAAGTCCAGGCTCACGCCGATGCGCGATACCGGGATCGCGGCCAGCTTTTCCGCCATCTCCCGGGTGATCAGCGTGCCGTTGCTGCCCAGCACTACCTTCAGCCCCTTGCTGACGGCGTATCCCGCGAGGAGAAAGACGTCCTGGCGCTTCAGCGGCTCGCCGCCGGTCAGGATGATTATCGGCTTGCCGACCTCGAGTATGCTGTCGATGATGTTGAAGCACTCCTCGGTGTTGAGCTCGTCGGAGTAGGCGCAGCTCTCCGCCGAGGCCCGGCAGTGGGCGCAAAACAGGTTGCAGCTCCGGGTTATCTCCCAGGCCACCAGCAGCGGCCTGGCTTCAAGAATATCGCCGTTTTTAACGCTTTGCTGTGGCTCTATCACGCGGCAATCTCCTCTTCTGTCAGATAGCAGGCCGGGTCTTCCCCCCAGACATCGCCGAAGACCTCCTCGGCCCGCACCCGCAGGTTGCCGTTGCACAGGTCCAGGTGCCGGCAGCGGGCGCAGCGCCCCCGGAGCAAGCCCTTGCGGTCCCTCAGCCCCGCCATCACCGGCTCGGCGGCATCCGTCCAGATATCGCCGAACCGCCGCGCCCGCACGTTCCCCACGGAGTGATGCCACCAGAACTGGTCGGGATGCACGTCGCCCATATATCCACCGCCCCTATTTTTATGCCGGAGGCATTACCCCCGCTGGTTTTCAGCAGTTCCAGGGCCTTCGCCGCCCGCGCCGGGTCGCTCTTGAGCAGCTCCAGGTAGAGATAGATGCCATCGGCGTGGTTGCCCACCGTAAGCACCTCTTTGCGCAGCCCGCGCCGGTAGAGGTCCAGCGTCCAGCGGCAGATTTGCTCGACCACCGCGCGGGTCTCGGCCGGCGTGATGTCCTGATGCTTCAGGTTGCCGCCGCGCCCGGAATAGGCCAGGTGGTAGAAGCAGATCCTGTCGATATTCTCCGCCTCCGCCAGCTTCATGACAGACGGGATTTCCCGGTAGTTGAAGCGGGTGATGGTCAGCCGGAGCGATACCCTGAGCCCGGCGTTTACGCAGTTCCGGATGCCCTCGAGCGCCGCCTGGTAAGCGCCCGTTTTCCCGCGGAAGCGGTCGTTGTTGGCTCCGACACCGTCCAGGCTGATGCCGACCTCAGCGAAGCCGAGCCGGCGCAGCCGGGCGGCTGTCTCGGGCGTGATGAGCGTGCCGTTGGTGGAAAGCGCTATCCGGACGCCGAGCTCCGCGGCGTACCCGGCCAGCTCGAAGAGGTCGTGCCGGAGCAGCGGCTCGCCGCCCGAGAACAGGATAACGGGTATGTCGAAAGCGGCCAGGTCCCGGACCAGGGCTTTGCCCGCCGCCGTGTCCATTTCGCCGTCGGGCACGGTATCGCCGGCGCTGGCGTAGCAGTGCACGCAGCGCAGGTTGCACTGCCGGGTGCAGTTCCAGACGACCACGGGGCGGGGGGACTCCCTTTTCTGGTAACGGAGATGGTCGCCGGGGCCGGGGGCTTCACATAATAATCTCGTAAT
Organism: Chloroflexota bacterium; assembly: GCA_016190585.1. The sequence goes on from JACPQH010000037.1 coordinate 24,268, forward strand.
GGAAATCAATCTGGGACACCTCTCTCTTTAGCGTGCTGATAAGCTTCGACGAGCGCCAGCAGGGCTTCATCCAGCACGCGGTCAATCAGCGGAATGCTCGCCGAAACGCGGTCGTTGGAGGCCCGGCTTTTCAAAAGGTCCGTGACGGCCCGCATAACGGGGTCGCGGTGGATGATGAATGCCTGGATGGAGCCGGTCAGCGACAGGCCCAGTCCGGCCAGGGTCTCGCCGAAATCACCCCCGGCCTCGCTGACCAGCCGGCTGGTCTCATCGCGCCGGGCCGGCTCGGCGACGTACCGGATAATCAAGCGGAAAAAACGCCGGCTGAGGGACGCCAGGTGCTCCTGGGATTCCGGCCGGAGCTTGCCAAACCAGGCGGCGTTTTGCAGGAAGGCCTGGGAAAGCTCGCGGTGGGTCGGCGCGGTGTCCTCCAGCGTGCCCACCAGGTCCCGGATGCCCGCCGTCTTCTGGTGGACGCTCATGAACTTCTTGAGCTGGGGCACGGCATACCGCCGGTGTCCGCCGGGAGTGAGGAAAGCCTTGATCTTGCCCTCGTCGGTCCACTGCCGGAGGGCCGGCTCGCTGACGCCGAGGATGCGGCTGGCTTCACTGATGCTTACCAGGGGTTCCTGGTCGTCGTTTCTCTGGCTTGTTCTGCTCACAATCTGCCGGTAAAA
>JACPQH010000040.1 GCA_016190585.1 Chloroflexota bacterium
GTACACGACCATACCGGGAATGACTACGAACTTGAGGACCAGTGGGTGCCGACCGCGGCCCGGGTCAGGACTCATGATTCCAATAATGCCTTCCCTCCCTCGGCCTTGTCCTCGGACAGCAATAACAACTGGTCCGGAGCGGACCAGGGCCCGGAAGTGGACTGCCATTACTATTCGCGCATCGTCTTTGATTACTACTTGATGGTGCACGGCCGCAACAGCTACGACAACGCCGGCGCCGACCTGGAAATCAACGCCCATGTCGGTACCAACTGGAACAACGCGTCATGGTCGCCCGCCCAGCAGCTGGTCAAGATAGGGGACGGTGACGGCGTAACCTATGGCGCTTTCTCCACGCTCGATATCGTCGCCCACGAATGGACGCACGCCGTGACCGAGCATACCGCCGGTCTTGTCTATGCCGGTGAATCCGGCGCTTTGAACGAGTCCATGTCCGATGTCTTTGCGGCCCTGATTGACGGCGACTGGCTGCAGGGTGAGGACAACTGGCTGGGGGCGGCCGCGCCGGCCGGGCGCAATCTAGCCGATCCCACCAACGGGGGGCTGTATAACCCCGCCGATCCTATAACCAGCGTGCTGGCCGGCCATCAGCCCGACCATATGAACGATAAGTATACCGGGGCCGCCGATAACGGCGGCGTGCATATCAACAGCGGCATCATGAACAAGGCCGCCTACCTGATAGCTACCGGCGGCGTTCATCGCGGCATCAGCATGTGCGAGGCGCTGGGCAACGAAGTCCTGGGGCGCCTTTACTACCAGGCACTCACCAGCCACCTGACCGCAAGCTCCGATTTCTCGGATATGCGTACGGCCGTGCTTGACTCCCTGGATGACCTTTATTCCGGCGATCCCCGCTACAACCGGTGGCGCGCGACCATAATCAACGCCTTCGCCGCCATCGGCATCGGCACGGCCACCGCCTGCCCGCTAACCTGCTGGATCGCCCCCGGGATCTGCCCGCCGGCGCCGTCTTTCCTTTGCCCGCCGGCCCCGTCCACGCTGTGCCCGCCCGCCCCCCAGTTTTGCAAGCTTGGTCCTGTTTTCCAATGCCCGCCGGCGCCTTCCATCATCTGTCCGCCTTCGCCAATCCTGTCCGGCCCGCCGGCGCCGTATATCGTCAAGGGCTGTTTGCCCGGTCCGGACCCGGGACCTTTTATTCCCAAAATCGAGATACGCCGGCCACTGGAAAGGGACATCGTGGAAATTTCCGGAATCGGCAAAGAGAGAGCCGCGCTCCTGAGGAGCAAGGGCATTTCCAGCGTGGGAAAGCTCATTGAAGCCACCGATTCCGCCGTCAAGCTCGAAACACTGGCCAGGACAACCGGTTTATCCGTAAAAAGCCTCTCGAACTGGAGGATAAAAGCCAGGCTGCTGGAAGAAGAAAAATAATGTCTCAGGTCATGACCCGCCGGCTAACCGCCGAGCCGCTTTTAGACACCCCGTCAGGGCTGGACGCGGCATGTGTCCCGTATTTCCCCGTGAGGCTGACCCCTGACGGCGAAAAATGGCTCCTGAAAAATCCCGTCACCGGGACATGCAGCGATATAAACGGTCCGGCTTACCACCTCCTCAAGTTATGCGACGGGTACCGCACCTTCGGAGAAATCATCGAGGAACTGGGCCGGGCGTACGGGTCTCCGCGGTCAGATATCCTGGCGCCGGCGGCGCTTCTCCTCCGGCAACTGTCGCTGGACGGCGTGCTCTGGCGACGCCGCACCCGTATGAGCTGGCGCCCCGTGCCCCCGCCGATGGCTATCCTCTGGGACCTGACCAGGCGATGCAACTTAAGTTGCCGGCACTGCGTCGTTGACAGCGACACCCGTACCCGGGGCAACGAGCTGAGCACCGCTGACTGTTATCGAATTATTGAAGAAGCAGCCAGCTTCGGCGTCCGGCAGTTGATTCTCAGCGGCGGCGAACCGCTAGCGCGGCCTGATTTCCTCGACATCTGCCGGAAGGCGGCCGAGCGCGAACTGACGCTGCAGGTGGCTACCAACGCCACTTTCATCAATCAGCGGATGGCCGCCGGCCTGGCCGAGGTCAGGGCGTCGGCTCAAGTCAGCCTGGACGCCGCCGACCCCGATATCCATGACGACTTCCGCCAGGTCAGAGGCGCCTGGAAGCGGACTGTCCGGGGCATCAAGCATTTGCTGGCCGCCAGGGTGCCCGTAACCGTGGCCGCGACGGTGACCACGATGAACATCGAGCAAATCCCGGCCCTGTACCAGGTGGCTGCCGGGCTGGGAGTATCGACCTTCCGGATTCTTCCTTTTGTCCCGTTCGGCCGGGGCGCGCAATCAGGAGACCTCGAGGTTTCCCCGGAGCAAATGCGGGCGCTGACATTGGAACTGCATCATCGCCGGGAGTCACAAGGCCTGCCCATCTCACCGATGGAGTTCGAGTGCACTCTCTCGCCGCCGCCGGCGGCGCGGGCTGAACCCCGGCAGCACGTGGGCTGTGACGGCGCCATCTCCTATTGCACCATCAACGCCGACGGCGACGTCCTGCCGTGTAATTTCTTTGCCGGAGTCGAGGCCGAGAACATCAGAGAGCACAGTTTCGACTGGATCTGGCACCACTCCCGTTTCCTCAACTACTTCCGCGACCTGATGGTGGCTGATATCACCGGTGTCTGCCAGCAATGCCGGTGGCTCCCCGCGTGCCGCGGCAGCTGCCTGGCGGCCAACTTCGCTCATGGTAATCTTTTCCAGTCCAATTGCCATTGCTGGGTGGCCCATACCCCGGACGAAAAGCATGGCAGCCGGTAGGATGCCCCCGGAAACATTAATCGCCGATGCCGTCTTTGAAGGCGGCGGCGTCAAGGGAATCGGCCTGGCAGGTGCGGTTGCCGTCGCCGAGGAGAAGGGATACCGGTGGTCTAACCTGGCGGGGACCTCCGCCGGAGGAATCGTAGCCTCGTTACTTGCCGCCGGCTACAGCGGCGTCGAGCTCAAAGACATCATCAGCAAGGTCGATTATACGCGTTTCAAAGATTGCCGCGGTCCGGGAAGATTACCCGTCATCGGTCCGATAAGCAGCCTGCTTTTCCGCAAGGGCATGTATGAAGGCAGGTACTTCGAGAGCTGGCTCCGGGGACTGCTCCGCGAGAAGAACGTCAGGACCTTCGCCGACCTGGTTATCGAGGAGTTCAAAGAGGATGACCGCTACCGGTTCAAGCTGAGGGTCATCGCCTCGGACGTCACCCGGGGGCGAATGCTGGTCCTGCCTCAGGACGCGGCCCAGTTCGGGATGAAGCCGGAAGACCTCGATGTGGCCGCAGCGGTGAGAATGAGCATGAGCATACCCTTCTTTTTTGAGCCGGTAATCTTCCGTAACCGAAAGGCCAGGCAATCCAGCTATATCGTCGACGGCGGCGTGCTCAGCAATTTCCCGGTGTGGCTCTTCGACACGGAGAGCGATGTCCCGGCGTGGCCCACCTTCGGTTTCAAACTTGTCGAACCCGAGGAAGGCGCGCCGCGCCGGATACGGGGGCCGGTCAGCCTGCTCGCCGCGCTTTTCGGCACGATGATGGAAGCGCATGACGCCCGTTATATCGAAAACGAACAATTCGTGCGTACCATTCCGATACCCACGCTGGGCGTGAAAACTACAGAATTCAACATTACAACGGAGAGGACCGAAGCTCTCTACCATTCCGGCAGGCGGGCGGCCGAAGAGTTTCTCGCGACCTGGAATTTTGAGGAGTACACTAACAAGTACCGCCGGGGAAAGGCGCCGCCCCGCCGGCGGGCGCTGCTTCAGGCCGCCGTGTAGCGGGCGCGCCGCAACCAACTAAGAAATTATGATGTCAAACAAGCGATTGAAGAGCCTCGCGGGAGTTTCAAAGGAAAAAAGGAGCGCCATGGCACAATTCTCAGTAACACGCACCGGCAGGACCCGTACAAGAACTTTAAATTCCGGGTACAGTGGGACGGCAAGTACATTCCCGGCATCATCAGGGTGAGCTGCCTGAAAAGGTCAACGCAGCCCGTAATCAGCCGTGAGGGCGGCGATCCGAGCAGCTCCCGCCTGTCGCCGAGCACCTGGAGATTCGAGCCCGTCGTCCTGGAGCGAGGCATCACCCACGACGAAGAGTTCGAGACCTGGGCCAACTTGAGCTACCGGGTATCCGGCCCGATGTCGTTAAGGGACTTCCGCAAAGACATAACCGTGGAGCTGCTTAACGAGCAGGGTACCGTGGTTAAAGCCTTTAAGGTCTACCGCTGCTGGGTATCCGAATACCAGGTGCTGCCGACGCTCGACGCGAGCGCGAACTCCGTGGCGATAGAGACCCTGACCCTGGAGAACGAAGGCTGGGAGCGGGACACCGGATTTTCCGAGCCTGCCGAAACGTAAGCCTGGTGGTCCGTCGAACGCCTGTCAGGAAGCTCGTGTCTGGTGTCGCAAGACCGGCCTCGGGAAATTTTCTCTTTGCCGCGGCGCGTTGCTTACGGGCTTAAGGTTCAGCAACCTGCCGGACGCTGAAAGATAACCCGGACGAGGGTGTCCGACAGATTTAACCAGTACGCTGCATCTGTCGTCACTTTCCAGCTTTCATACCACACAATCCCGTAGAAGTGTTATGTAAACCTCACGGCGCCTCACCGGCGAACACCATTACCCCTTTTAAGAGACCCCCCAGCCTGACCCGGTTCTCTCGCGCAGCCGCTTGCCCCGGGTTTCTGCCCGGATAGTCAAGTCGCCGGTTTTCTGGTAACATGGGTGGCATATAAGCGGTATCCGGTGGAACACCCTCCCCGGTTAAATCGCCGCCGACCAGGAGAGAGCCACGCAGTAGTTAAATCAGGAAGTCAAATTGAAAATGACGCTGGAGGAGTCCCGGGCTGATGAGTCTGGCAATAGCCATCATCTCGAGCTATATCCTGGCAATGTTCGTTCCCTGGCTTCAACGGGCCTGCGGGATCGGGCGCGTCCTGTTCCTGGTACCTCTTAGCCTTACCGTCTACTTTGCTGCGCTCTTACCCGCAGTTTTTGCAGGGGAAACGCTCCTCGTCTCTTTACCCTGGATACCCAGTCTCGGCGTAAACCTGTCTTTTTATGTTGATGGCCTGAGCCTGCTTTTTGCCCTGCTTATTGCCGGCATCGGCGCGATAGTGTTCCTCTACGCCGGCAGCTACATGAAACACCACCAGTACCAGGGGCGTTTCTTCACCTACATGCTGGTATTCATGGCCTCGATGCTTGGCCTGGTAACGTCCGGCAACGTCATCTCCCTGTTCGTCTTCTGGGAGCTAACCAGCGTAAGCTCCTATTTACTTATCGGTCTGAACCACTCCGAGGAGAGATCGCGTTACGCGGCGCTTCAGGCGCTCCTGGTTACCGGGATCGGCGGGCTGGCGCTTCTAACCGGCCTGATTATCCTCGGCGGGGTTAGCGGGAGCCTGGAGGTAGCGGAAATCCTGTCAAACCCGGATGCCTTGAGGGGAGATGTTTTATACCTTCCGGTATTGCTGCTGATATTGGCCGGGGCATTTACCAAGTCAGCCCAGTTCCCCTTCCACTTCTGGCTGCCTAACGCGATGGAAGCGCCCACGCCGGTCAGCGCCTACCTGCATTCGGCGACTATGGTCAAGGCCGGGGTATTCCTGCTTGCCCGGTTAAGCCCCGTTCTGGGCGGTACGGACGCCTGGTTTTACATTGTGACCGGTGTCGGGGCGGTTACCATGGTTGCCGGCGCTCTTCTGGCCTTGAACCAAACGGATTCAAAACGACTGCTCGCCTATTCCACGGTTAGCGCGCTGGGAATGCTGACGATGCTCCTGGGCATCGGCACCGAGATCGCCGTCAAGGCGGCCGTTGCCGTATTGCTGGCCCACGCTTTTTACAAAGGCGCGCTGTTTCTCATCGCTGGAGCCGTCGACCACGAGACCGGCACGCGCGATGTGACCGTGATGAAAGGACTCGCCCGCGCCATGCCGGTAACCGCCGCCGCTGCCGTCGCCGCCGGGTTATCCATGGCCGGCGTGCTGCCTGCTTTTGGCTTTATCGCCAAAGAGATATTTTACGAAGCTGCCACTCACAGCACGGCGGCAGTGATTATCACCATCGCCGCGGTCATCGCCAACGCCGCCCTGTTCACCGTCGTTCTCATTCTGACCCTGCGTCCGTTCTGGGGCCGACCGGCATTCCCGGAAAAAGTTCATGAACCGCCGCCGGCACTATGGTTAGGCCCGCTGGTGCTCGCCGGCCTCGGGCTGGGGCTCGGGGTGATACCCGGGCTCGCGAATCCATTCCTTTCCGCGGCGGTCTCAGCCGTCCTGGGCCGCGAAATAACGGTCGGGCTGGCTTTGTGGCACGGTTTTACCCCTGAGCTTGCGTTGAGCGCCTTGACCCTGCTTACCGGCCTGGGACTATATCTGGGCCACAAGCGACTGGGACGGATACGCGGGGCATTACCCTCGATATCCAGGATCGGTCCGGAGCGCGTTTATGACCGAAGCATCGACGGCATGCTCCGCATCGCCGAGTTACAGACCAGAATCCTGCAAAACGGTCGCCTCCGCACGTATTTGATGATTGTCTTCATGACCACGGTCGCGCTCACGGCTTACACCCTGGTACGTTTCTACGGTATCCCGAGCCTGGTGCGACCCGGCGCGGTCGCTGTGCACGAACTCATCGTGGCGGCTGCGATGCTGGTTGCCGCGGCGGCGATAATCCGGCTGCGTTCACTGTTAAGCGCTGTCGCCGCCATGGGCATCGTGGGTTACGGCACGGCGCTCGTCTACGTATTTTTTGGCGCTCCTGACCTGGCCATGACGCAGTTCCTTATCGAGACCCTCACGGTCGTGTTGTTCGTATTCGGCTTCTACCATCTACCGAGGTCGGCCCGGCGCATCCGTTTTACACGTAATATCGGCGGAATGGTGGTGGCGCTCGCCGTCGGGGCGCTGGTGACCCTTTTGCTGCTGGCCGGTACCACGGATACCCCGTTGTCCGAGCTGAGCGCTTACTTCGCCGCTAACAGCTACACAGTGGCTGACGGTAAAAACGTGGTGAACGTGATACTGGTAGACTTTCGCGCGCTGGACACACTCGGAGAGATTGTGGTGCTGGCGATTGCCGGGATAGGGGTCTTTGCCCTTCTCAAGCTCAGGATTGGGGGCAAAAGGATGAAGGAATGACCTCCCTTATTTTCCGCACCACCACCCGGTTCATCGTCGCCCTGCTGTTTCTCTTCTCCATCTTTCTCCTGCTAAGAGGCCATAATGATGCCGGCGGAGGCTTTGTCGGCGGGCTGGTGGCGGCTATCGCGGTCATCCTTTATAGCTGGGCAACCAGCACTGGCGAGGCACGCCGGCTGTTACGGGTCGATCCCCGGTTCTTCATCGGTCTGGGAATACTGATGGCGATGTCCAGCGGCATACCCGCCCTGATAAGAGGCGCCCCTTTCCTTACCGGGTACGCCGCACCGCTGGCGATTTTTAACGTAACGGCGCTCAAAGTAAGCACGCCGCTGGTTTTCGATATCGGCGTGTACCTCACCGTTATCGGCGTGGCGCTGACTATAATCCTGTCCCTGGGGGAGGAATAATGGAACTGGTCATGCCCTATGTTATCGGAGGACTGTACGCCGCCGGGATCTACCTGATGCTCCAGCGCAGCCTGGGGCAACTGATAATCGGACTGGCTATTCTCAGCAACGCCGTCAACCTGCTCATTTTCACGGCGGCCGGGCTGAGCCGGGGGCGTTCACCGATTATCCCGGAAGGACAGACGACTCTGGTGGGAGATTTTGCGGACCCGGTGCCGCAGGCGCTTATCCTGACGGCCATCGTCATCGGATTCGGGGTGCTGGCCTTCGGGCTGGTGCTGGGTTTCCGCGCTTATCAGAATACCGGCGCCGACGATATCAACGAACTTAAAGAAACCGACTGATGAACCTGCTGGTTGTCTTACCGCTACTGATACCCTTGTCTGCGGCGGCAGTCTCGGTGATAGCCTGGCCCTCACCCAGGCTGCAGCGGCTGCTGGCCGTAACCGGCACGGTTGGCCTGCTCGCGGCCGGTATCGGCCTGCTGGTATCGGTGCAGCAGAACGGGATACAGGCGGCGCAGATGGGGAGCTGGCCGGCGCCTTTCGGCATTACCCTGGTGGCGGATCTTTTCAGCGCCATCATGGTGCTGATTACCGGTCTTCTGGGGCTGGTCACCGTGCTATACTCGCTGGCGAGCGTCGACGCCCGGCGAGAAAGCTTCGGCTATTATCCCTTGCTGCTGATCCTGCTCATGGGCGTTTGCGGCATTTTCCTGACCGGAGACATTTTCAACATGTATGTCTGGCTGGAGGTGACGTTAATTTCCTCGTTCGTCCTGATGGCACTGGGCGGCGAAACACCCCAGCTAAGAGGGGCCATCATCTACGTCGTTCTCAACCTTATCGCCTCGGTTACCATGCTCACCGCCGTAGGCATTCTCTACGGCACAACCGGCGCCCTGAACATGGCTCACCTGAGCCAGTTGCTGAACGCCGCGCCGCAGCCCGGCATCGTCGTTACCATGGGGGTACTCTTCATGGTGGCTTTCAGCATCAAGGCGGCGGCGTTTCCCCTTTTCTTCTGGCTCCCGGAGTCTTATCATACACCGCCGCCGGCGGTCACGGCGATATTTTCCGCCCTGCTGACCAAGGCCGGCATCTACGCGTTAATCAGGCTGTTTACCCTCCTGTTCGTGCAGGACACCGGATTTACGCATACCATCATCCTGGTAATCGCCGGCTTTACCATGGTGACCGGCGTGCTGGGGGCCGTGGCGCAAAACCAGATGCGCCGCCTGCTTTCCTTTCATATCATAAGCCAGATAGGCTACCCGCTGATGGGGCTGGGGCTGTTTACCCCGTTAGGACTGGCCGCAGCGGTATTCTTCATCATCCACGTTATCCTGGCGAAGTCTTCTCTTTTCTTCGTCAGCGGCATCGTTCACAAGCTCAGGAACACGTATGACCTGAAGAAGCTGGGCGGGCTGTACCACGCCCATCCCATGGTATCATTACTTTTCCTGTTCCCGGCCCTCTCGCTGGCCGGGATTCCGCCTTTCTCCGGTTTCTTCGCCAAGCTGGCTCTGGTCAGGGCCAGCGTCGAGAGTTCAAACTATCTTATCCTGACCGTTTCCCTGGTAGTGAGCATCCTGACACTATACTCGATGACCAAGATTTGGGCTGCCGCCTTCTGGAAAAATCAGGACTATCCCGAGGTCCAGCGGGGCGCGGAGGCCGGGCGTGCCGGGGTACGTTTGCATCCTTTATTGGTGATACCTACCGGCGTGATTGCCGCTCTAACCGTGTTGCTGGGACTGGTAGCCGAACCGGTGATGTCGCTCGCTTTCCAGGCGGCGGAACAACTGATGAACACTTCGCATTATATCGATACCGTTCTGGGGACGCCGTGATCGGCCTGCTCTGGAACATACTGTTAACCCTGGCGTGGGCGTCCCTTTCCGGCGACTTTTCTGTGTTGAACCTGGCCGTGGGCTTTATTATCGGTTATTTTGTCCTCTTTATCTCCCGCAATATCCTGGGCGCCGGTTCCTATATTGCTAAAGCGCCGCAGGCGCTGACATTGGTGACGTTCTTCCTGTGGGAGTTGCTGCTCTCCAGCTTAAATGTAGCCTACATCGTTATCAGTCCCAGGCAGCGGCAGAGGCCGGGAATCCTGGCGGTCCCGCTTGACGCCAGTACGGATGCCGAAATCACCTTGCTCGCAAACCTGATATCCCTGACACCCGGCACGCTCAGCCTGCAGGTGTCAGATGACAAGAAAACGTTGTACGTTCACGTTCTGAACATAGATGACCCGGAAAAAGTGCGGCACAAGATCAAAGCGGGGTTTGAGCGACGGGTCATACAGGTTTTGAGGTGAGACTATGGAAGCTTCGTTGTTAGAGACGGTAATTCCTTACGGCTACGGCGCGCTGGCGGTCGCCCTGGCGATCGCCATGGTCCGGCTTATTAAAGGGCCTTCCCTGCCGGACAGGGTTATCGTGCTGGACCTGATAGCCTCGATAGCCATTGGCTTTATCGCCGTCACCATTTTGGCGAACAACGAACCGGCATTCCTCACCGTGGCCGCCGTCCTTGCCCTGGTTGTCTTCCTTGGCAGCCTGGCTTTTGCCCGGTACCTGCAGAGGAGCGGAAGGAATGAGTGATCTTATCACCGTGATTTTACTGGTCGGCGGGCTGGCATTTCTGCTGCTCGCGTCCCTGGGCGTGGTCAGGATGCCGGACATCTTCGCGCGGATGCACGCCACCACCAAGGCGGCGACCCTGGGCGTAATCCTCACGCTGGCCGCGGTGGCGGTCCATTTTGCTGACACCAGCGTTACGGCGCGGGCCCTGGCAACCATACTGTTCCTCCTGTTGACCGCGCCGGTTATCGCGCACATGATCGGCCGGGCAGCCCTTTTCATCGGGACGCCGCTCTGGAAGGGGACAATCATTAACGAATTCAAAGGCCCCGGTAAACCACCGGATGAAGCCGAGAAGGCCGAACCGTAATCATACCGGACGCGCTGAACCGCGCATTCGCGGCGCGGCAGACCGCGTTACTTAACACATCAGTTTCTGAACAGTTGCGTTATCATCAGGCCGCGAGGCCCGCCGTCGAGCACGCCGATACCCAGGCGGCCGAACTGGGGGCGCAACAGGTTCGCGCGGTGCCCCGGGGAATTCATCAGGCCTTCATGGGCCACCGGAATCGCCGGCGCCAGGGCGAGGTTCTCGCCGGCTACCAGGAAAGATACCCCCGCTTCGCGCATCCGGTCAAACGGACTGAGACCTTCCGGGTTGATGTGACTGAAATAGCCGCGCGCAAACATGTCTCGTGAGTGGTCCCGGGCCACGGCCGTCAAGGCAGCATCAGCCTCCAGCGGCCCGAGACCGGCATTCCTGCGTGCCTCATTAACCAGAAGCAGCATCTCTTCTTCAAGGTCGGGACGGACCCTGGCGTCCGCCACGGTAAAGGGCAGCGATATCTTTTCGGAAGATTGGGGTGGGACGGTGATGGTCGTGAGGGTGCGCGATATCGCCTCGCCGAACACCCGGTCGAAAGCGACCTGCACCCGCTCGGCCTGGACCGAGAGATAGCTCGCCGTTCGGCTCTCGCGGACGGATTCGTTGACAGCCGGCGGAAGAGGTAGAGCGAGGAGCAACAGCGATGCTATCGTGGCGAGGATAATGCCGTGAAGAAAACCGGGGATAAACCCGAGAAAACGGTTGCCGAACGTCCGGTGGACTTTATCGGGGATGCGTTTCAGCGCGAGGTCTTTGACCCGACCGGCGATAAAGATGACGATAAAGAGTATTAGCAAGAAAGCCAGAGGCCGGGTCCATATTTCGGGCAGGTCAAGCGTGTTACCCAGCCACACGGCAAGCGGAGCAAAAAGCTGGAAAGCCAGAAAGAACGAACCTATCCAGACTGCGAAACCGAAGGCGCCGCGCATAAAGCCGTTCTTCCATCCGAAAAACACCCCGGCCAATACCAGTCCGATGAGCAGGAAGTCGATCCAGTTCAATATTCACCCCTTGTCAAGGCGTACAAGCCGCGTAAGTCCCGCTATTCATTTTAGCGTATTTCCAGAACGCTCAGGCTATCAAGTAATAACGATGGGGACCGGCTGGAGATAGAAGCTGGGGAGAAGGCTACGCGAAGATACGTAGATACACAGTAATTTAAAGTAAGTATTCATCCTTATTGACTTCGCCGAGGATACCTAGTATAAGATTAGATTATTGCGCTCGTGAGGACCTGGTTTTGGTCCTTCATTGGACTTATGCCTGGGGAGCGGCGCATTATCATCTTACAACAGGGGGGAAGGTTTTTTATGGGGGCAGTGAAAGACCTGGATAAGGGGCCCAGCCGGGCGGCGGCGTCACGGAGCAGGACCGCCGCGGACGGGAAATTTCGTTACCTGGCAGCCATCGTCCAGTCGTCCGAAGACGCTATCATCGGCAAAGACCTGAACGGCACTATCACAAGCTGGAACCCGGCGGCGAACAAGCTGTTCGGCTACAGCGAGACGGAAGCGCTGGGCCAGCCGATTTCCATCCTCGGCGTGCCGGGCCGCCTTGATGAGTTCAAAGAGATTATCGAGAAGGTCAAGCTAGGGGTAACCGTCGAGCGCTACGAGACCCAGCGGCGAACGAAAGACGGCACGCTGGTCGACGTTTCGGTCACCGCGTCGCCGGTCATCGATGAAGCCGGCAACCTTATCGGCCTTTCGGTAATCGACCGAGACATCACCTCGCAGAAGCGCGCCTCCCAGTACGCCCAGAGCCTGGCGGCCATCGTCCGCTCCTCGGAAGACGCCGTCATCAGCGAGTCGCTTGACGGCATCATCACCTCCTGGAACCCGGCGGCGGAAAAGATGTTCGGCTACGCCGAGAGGGAAGCCCTGGGCAAGCCGATGTCCATCATCGCCACGCCGGACCGCCTGGAAGAGTACAAGGACATTATCCGAAAGGTCAGGGAAGGGAAGAAAGTCGAGCGCTATGAAACCCAGCGCAAGCGGAAAAACGGCACGGTGGTCGATGTCGCCGTGACCATTTCGCCGGTGCGCAATGAAGAAGGCAAGCTCATCGGTCTTTCGGCGATTGACCGCGATATGACCGTCGAGAAGCGCGCTTCCCAGTA
>JACPQH010000041.1 GCA_016190585.1 Chloroflexota bacterium
CCTGTCCGGTGAGCCACATCTGGTTCGCCAAGGGCACGCCCAGCCGCATCGGCCTGCTGCTTGACCTCTCCCCCCGGAGCCTGGAGCACGTCCTGTACTTCTCCCAGTACATCGTCACCGCGGTGAACGAGGCGGCGCGCCAGCAGGCGGTCAGGGATATGGAGCAAGGCCGGATGGACCGGGTGGCGGAGAAGCAAGCCGCGCTCGAAACCAGGGTCAGGCAGATGGAAGAGGCCGGCGCCACCGTGGAAGAGATAAACCAGGTCCGCCGCAACCAGATTGACGAGGTCAGCCAGCTCGAGCAGGAAACGGCGGTAGAGATGGAGCAGATCAAGAGCATCCACGTGCGCACCCTGCTCGGCGAGGGCCAGTACCACGATCTGAAGCAGAAGTACGGCCAGGTGTTCGAGGCGGGCATGGGCGCCGAGGCTATCCTGGAAATCATGAAGGGCGTCAACCTGGACGAGCTGCGCAACGACCTGCTGCGGGAGATACAGGCGTCATCCGGGCAGCGCCGCAAGAAAGCCAGCAAGCAGCTGCGCGTGGTCGAGGCCTTCCGCAACAGCGGCAACAAGCCGGAGTGGATGATCCTCACCGTGCTGCCGGTCCTGCCGCCCGACCTGAGGCCCATGGTCCAGCTCGACGGCGGCCGTTTCGCCACCAGCGACCTGAATGATCTTTACCGCCGGGTCATCAACCGCAACAACCGGCTGCACCACCTTATCGAGATCGGCGCGCCGGAGATAATTATACGTAACGAGAAGAGAATGCTGCAGGAAGCCGTCGACTCCCTGATCGACAACGGCCGCCGCGGCCGCGCCATCTCGGTGAGCGGCAACCACAAGCTGAAGTCGCTGTCCGACATGCTGCGCGGCAAGCAGGGCCGCTTCCGCCAGAACCTGCTGGGCAAGCGGGTGGACTACAGCGGCCGCTCGGTGATCGTTTCCGGGCCGGAGCTCAAGCTGAACGAGTGCGGCCTGCCCCGGCGCCTCGCCCTGGAGCTTTTCAAGCCGTTCGTCATGCGGCGGCTGGTGGAGCAGGGGCTGGCGCCCAATATCAAGAGCGCCCGCCGCCTGGTGGAGCGCACCCGTCCCGAGGTCTACGATATCCTGGAAGAGGTCGTCAAGGAGCGGCCGGTGCTGCTGAACCGGGCGCCGACGCTGCACCGCCTCAGCATCCAGGCCTTCGAGCCGGTGCTGATTGACGGCAGCGCCATCCAGATCCACCCCCTGGTCTGCTCGGCGTTCAACGCCGACTTCGACGGCGACCAGATGGCGGTGCATATCCCGCTGTCCCAGGCCGCCGTCCGCGAGGCCCGCGAGATGATGCTCAGCATGCACAACATGCTCCTGCCGAGCAGCGGCGAGCCGACCGTCACGCCTACCCTGGACATGGTGCTGGGCTGCTACTACCTGACGGTGCTGAAGGAAGGGGCCCGGGGCGCCGGCAAGGTCTTCGGCAGCTTTGAGGAAGCCAAGCTCGCCTACGATTTCGGCCTCATCGACCTCGGCGCCGAGATAGATGTCCGCGAGCCCCGTGAGGGCAAGCGGGTCAAGACCACCGTCGGGCGCATCATTTTCAACGAGGTGCTGCCGCCCGAGATCGGCTACTATAACAGGATCGTCGACAAGTCCACTCTGAAGCAGATCGCCAGCTTGTGCTGCAAGCTGCTTGATGACGAGCGGACCTCCACTGTGCTTGACAACATCAAGCACCTCGGTTTCCACTACGCCTCCAAGTCCGGCATCACCATCGCCATGAATGACATCCAGGTGCCCCGGAAGAAGGAAGCCCTGCTCGCCGATGCCGAGACGAAGATCAAGGAGATCGAGAAGCAGTACGAGCAGGGGCTGATCACCGAGGACGAGCGCTATAACGGCGTCGTCGGCGTGTGGATGGAGACCACCGACAAGATTACCCACACCATATCCGATACGCTGGACCGCTACGGCGGCATCTACATGATGGCCAACTCCGGGGCGAAGGGCAACATCTCCCAGATACGGCAGATGGCCGGCATGCGCGGCCTGATGACCGACCCTTCCGGCAAGATTATCGAGTTCCCCATCAAATCGAGCCTGCGGGAAGGCCACTCCGTGCTCGAGTACTTCATCTCGACGCACGGCGCCCGCAAGGGTCTGGCCGATACCGCGCTCCGGACATCCGACTCCGGCTACCTGACCCGCCGCCTGATAGATGTGGCCCAGGACGTCATCACTTTCGACTACGACTGCGGCACGGCGGACGGCATCTGGGTCAACGATTCCAAGGACAAGGGCCTGCTGCCGTCCCTCTACGAGAGGGTCACCGGGCGCATGGCCGCCAGCCGGGTGGTCGATCCGAAGACGGGCGAGGCGATAGTCGAGCGCAACGATGAGATTAGCGAGGAGCGCGCCAGCAAAATCCTGGCCGCGGGCGTTGACCAGGTCCAGGTAAGGTCGCCGCTCACCTGCCAGTCGCGACGCGGCTGCTGCCGGCTGTGCTACGGCCGGAACCTGGCCACCGGCAAGCTGGTCGACCATAACATCGCCGTGGGCATCATTGCCGCGCAGAGAATCGGCGAGCCGGGCACCCAGCTTACCCTGCGCACCTTCCACACCGGCGGCGTTGTCGGGCTGGATATCACCAGCGGTCTGCCGCGGGTGGAGGAGCTTTTCGAAGCCCGGACGCCCAAGGGGCAGGCCATCATCTCCGAGATTGACGGCGTGGCCGAGGTCATCCAGGATGAGGCCGGCCGCCGTGTCAAGATAGTCAGCGCCGAGGTCTATCGCGACGAGTACGCGCTGCCGGCGGGCTGGCGGGCGGTCGTCAGCGACGGCCAGTGGGTGGATGTCGGCTCGGTGCTGGCGACCCCGCCGCTGGCGGACGGCGCCGGCCTGGTTGAGCCCCCGGTCATGCCCGCGGAAGGCGCCTATCCCGGGTCGGAAGGGCAGTACATCCTGGCGCGGGGCGCCGGCAAGATCGCCGTTAACGAGAATCAGATGGTCCTCAGCTACGAGCAGCGCGAGGAGCGGGAATACACCATCCCCAGCACCGCCGGCATCTGGGTGCAGACGGGAGACAGGGTCAAGGCCGGTCAGCAGTTGACGGACGGCTCGGTAAACCCGCACGATATCCTGCGCATCCAGGGGCGGGACGCCGTCCAGCGGTACCTGGTCGACGAGGTGCAGAAGGTGTACCGCTCGCAGGGTGTTAATATCAACGACAAGCATATCGAGACCATCACGCACCAGATGCTCACCAGGGTACGCATCGATAACGCCGGCGATACCGAGCTGGTACCGGACGAGCTGATTGACCGCGCCCGGTATGAGGACATCAACGCCGGCGTGCTCGCCGAGGGTGGTGAGCCGGCGACGGCGCACACCATCCTGCTGGGCATCACCCGCGCCTCGCTCAGCACCGATAGCTGGCTGGCCTCGGCCTCCTTCCAGGAGACCACACGGGTGCTCACCGAGGCCGCCATTTATGGCCGGGTGGACAAGCTGGTCGGGCTCAAGGAGAACGTCATCATCGGCAAGCTCATTCCGGCCAGGTACCTGCCGGAGGCGCTGCCCGAACCCGAGAAGGTCCCGGCCCTGGCGGGTCTGACCGCCGAGCAGATTAAGGAAACCGAGGAGGTCAAGGAGGCTGCGGTGGAGCTTGAGGACGAGTCCCATTTCCTGGGAAGCCCCGGCGAGGTAGACCTCGGCGAAGGCCAGGAAGGCCGGATGGTATAGAAAATCTCTCGCTGGCGGGGGGGGTGAACGAGAGGGATTTGAATCCCCTCATCCTCGCCTTCTCCCATCGAGGGAGAAGGGACATGATTAACACGTTTGGTAATTCTTCACAAGCGCTGAGCGCAGCGAAGCATCGCGAAGCGGCACCTCTCGCCGTTGTATCCCCCTCTACTGCAGGCGACGGGAGAGATTGTGGAGAGGCTGTCCCAAAAACGCCTTTGCGAGACCATTCCGGCGGAGTCGGAAGGCGAAGCAATCCCGGAGATTGCCATGGGCTTCGCCCTCGCAAAGCCAGCTAGTCCGTTGTATTTAGCATGATATTGATGGGCCTCTCGTCTGGAATCCCCGGACCAGTTGGGCTTTAAGCTGTTTTTCAAGTTGCAGGAGGCAAGCGATAACCCGCATCATCTCAGGAAAATCAGACGCCGACGAAGCTCCTCTCGACCTGAGCCTGCGCCCGCGCAGCTTCGCTGACTTCGTCGGGCAGGACAGGGTCAAGGAAAACCTGAGCATCGCCATCGCGGCGGCGCGGGGTCGCGGCGAGCCGTTGGACCATATCATCCTTTACGGGCCGCCCGGCCTGGGGAAGACCACGCTGGCCCATATCATCGCCGCCGAGCTGGGCGTCACCCTCAAGGTGACCTCGGGCCCGGCCATCGAGCGTAGCGGCGACCTGGCGGCCATCCTGACAAACCTGCACGCCCAGGACATCCTGTTTATCGACGAGATCCCCCGACTGAACCGCACCATCGAAGAGACGCTTTACCCCGCCATGGAGGACGCCGCTCTCGATATCATCATCGGCAAGGGACCGGGCGCCCGCTCCCTGCGGCTGAACCTGCCGCCCTTCACCCTCATCGGCGCCACCACCCGGTACGCCCTGCTCAGCGCGCCGCTCCGGGACCGCTTCGGGGCCATCTACCGGCTCGATTTCTACGACGCCGGCGCCATCGAGCAGATTCTAAGGCGTTCCGGGCGCATCCTCAATGTCAGCTTTGAGGACGAAGGGCTGAAGGAGATCGCCCGGCGGGCGCGGGGGACGCCGCGCGTCGCTAACCGCCTGCTGAAGCGGGTGCGGGACTACGCCCAGGTCATGGCTGACGGCGTCGCCAGCCAGCAGGTGGTCGCGGCGGCGCTGGCCAAGCTCGAAGTCGACGGCATCGGCCTTGACGAGATCGACCACAAGCTGTTGCGGACCATTATCGAGAAGTTCAACGGGGGCCCGGTGGGCCTGGATACCATCGCCGCGTCTATCAGCGAGGAGGCGGACACTATTATGGACGTCTACGAGCCTTACCTGCTCCAGCTCGGTTTCCTGGAGAGAACGCCGCGCGGGAGGGTCGCCACCAGCCTGGCCTACAGGCACCTCGGTATCCCGAACAAAAAAGACCCGCCGCCGCAGCCGACGCTGCTGTAAGGCAACGTAAAAGGTCAAGGGGTTCCCCGGACGGCCTCGGAAAAATACGTAGATATGAAATCCGTCTTGCTGCACGTCTGCTGCGCCCACTGCGCCGCCTATGCCGTCAAGCACTGGCGGGCCGCCGGCTGCCAGGTGACCGCTCTCTGGTATAATCCCAACATCCATCCCTACCTCGAGCATCAGCGCCGCCTTGACGCCATGAAGCTCCTGAGCCGGGAGCTGGACTTTCCGCTGCTTATCTCCGAAGGCTATGACATCGCCGAGTACTTCCGGCGGGTGGCCGGGAACGAGGCCGACCGCTGCCGCTACTGCTTCGGCCTGCGCCTGGAGAAGACGGCGGAGCGGGCGCGGCACGGCGGCTTTGACGCTTTTACCAGCACCCTCCTCATCAGCCCGCACCAGAAGCACGACCTGCTCCGGGAAACCGGCGACCGCATCGCCGGCGAGAACGCCATCGAGTTCTTGTATGCCGACCTGCGCAAGCGCTATTCGGACAGCCGGCGCATCACCAAGCCTCTTGACCTGTACCGGCAGCAGTATTGCGGCTGCCTCTTCAGCGAGTGGGAGCGCTACGCCGGAGAATGAAAAAGGGAGCCCGCAGGCTCCCTCTCCGATGCTGAATTTCCCGGAGCGGTTACCGGAACCTGGCCGGGTTCTGCTCCAGCGCGGCTTTCGGCAGCGCCGGGCGCGCCGGGAGAGCGGGCAGGATACTCTTGGGCGCCAGCTTTGCCAGCACCTCGGCGGGCCGCGCCGCCCACCAGTCTCTCGCCGCCTGTAACTCTTCCGGCGTCAGGCGCCCCCTGTCCAGGGCCTGCTCGATTATCTTCTGAAAAGCCTCGGACGACACCCCGAGCCCGATACCCAGGCCCAGGATGCGGCCGGCGGCCTCGGGCCGCTGCGCCCACCACGTCCGGACGAGGTCGGCCTCAACACCGGTGACAAGCTGCCTCTCGACGGCTTTGTCCAGGTACTTGTCCAGGTTCTCCCGGAGCTGGCCTATCTTTTGCAGTCCGTTGCGGACTCCCCGCTCGATGCGCTCCCTGATTTGCTCTATCTTGCCCTTGACCGCCAGCAGCGTGTCGACCTCTGCCGGGCGGTCCTGCCACCACTGCTTTATCTCTTCGGCCTCTTCCGGGGTTACGCGCCCGGCCTTGACGGCGCCTTCCAGGAGCTTCGGGGTAACCGGGATTCGCTGGACGCGGGCGGCGCCGAGGAGCCGGTCGACCGCGGGGGGACGGGCCGCCCACCATTCCTTGATCTGGACGGCTTCCGCCGCCGTGATAATGTCTTTTTCCGCCGCGGCGTCAACGAGTCGCTCGAAACGCTCCTGCCGCAGCTCCCGGCCGGCCTGCCTCATGGCCGCCGTTAGTGACGCCTCGCTGATGCCGAGGATCGCCGCGACCCGCGCCAGGAAGGCCTTGCCCGGCGAGGCGTTGTCGCTGGCCGGCGCGGCGGAAGCGTCAACCTTCTCGTTCTCCCGCGCCATGACCGCCGCCGTCCCGCCCAGCGACAGCAGCAACAGGGCGACGACCAGGGAAATCACAACCTTCATCTTCCTCGACATGTGCCCGCCTCCTGGTGACTACTCTATGCCGTAGACTAACTGGACGCTGACGATCACTTTCATCTCGCCGGCGCTGATGGACGTTTCGATAGCGGGCATCGGCGCGGGCATGGCGCCTTCCGCCATCCGGTAGACCGGCACCGGGGGCGGCATCTGGGAGCTCTCCGAGATATAGGTCGGCGCTCCCAGCGTCACCCCGCCGAGCTCGGCCAGTTGCTCGGCCTTGGCCTTGCCGTTGGCCATGGCTTTAACCCTGGCTTCGGCGTAGTAAGCGGTCGGGTCATCGATAGAGAAGCTGATGCCGTCGATGCGGGTAAGGTCGCCGCCGGCCGTGGCGACGGCGTCAATGGTGGCGCCCACGGCGTCGATATTCCTGATTTTCGCGCTGACCACGTTGTTGACCTGGTAGCCGATGACTACTTCCTGGTTGGTGTCCCGGTCATAGCGGGTTACGCGCTGGATATTGAAATACTGCGTCTGGATGTCTTTCTCGGCGACGCCTTTGGCGGCCAGGGCCTGCATCACGGCGTCCATGGCCTGGGCGGCTTTCGCCTGGGCTTCGGCCACGGTCGCCTCCTGGGACTGGATGCCTAGCCGGAGAATGGCGATATCCGGGGCGGCCAGCACCTCGCCGGTGCCGTTCACCCAGATGCCCTGCTGCTGGGCGCTGTTAAGGCTCACGCCGATGGTCGCCGGGGTGGCCCCCAGCGCCTGTCCCGGGGCGCAGCCCGCGAGGAGCCCGACACCCAGTAGGGCCAGGGCGGCAAGCAGGATTATTACCAGCTTTTTCATCTTGAACCACCTCTTTTGATGTTATTTCCGAATATTACAACGAACGAGCGTGGAAAAGGTTAGGCCGGCCGCGGCGCGTCCGGCGCAAATCCGCATAATCAGGGCAGCTAACTGTGCTCGGGGGTGCGGCGGAGGATGCGACCGGGCTCGGGGTCTTACGCGAGGGCAGCCTGTGCCGGGGCTAGTCTTTCAGGTGCTTGAGGGCTTCGCGGTAACCGTCATCCGCGGCGGCGATGGCTTTCAGCAGGGCGGCCCGCATGGCGGGCGGCGAGTTCTGCAGCAGCTCGCGGAGGGTTTCCGGGTTCTCCCGGGCGTGGCGCAGCAGGTTTATCTTGAGTTTGGCCAGCTTCTCTTTGTCCGTACCGTTCCGGGCGATCTTGCTGTCGCTGGCAAGCTCAGCCGGCCCGTTTTGGATTTTTGCCTCCGCGGACCTGTCCCCCGGCTCGCCTTCTCCCGGTTGCACCGCGGCGGCGCGGGGCGCTCCGGGCGTGATCGCCGGGGGAGCCTGGGTTATTGGCGCCGGGACCGCCGCGATTACGGGCGGCGGTATGGTTATCCTCGGCGCCGGGGCCTGAGTCGGGGCCGGGACCGCGGTCGGGGCCGGCGCGGGGGCGGGGACCATCAAGACGCCGGCTTCAGCCGGCTCCGGGGCTTCTTCGGCAACCGTCATGGCCACGTTCATCAGGCTGGCGCGGAGCAAGCCGGCCACCATTTCCACTTCCTGCCGCTTGCCCTGGTCGGCCATCACGGCAATCTCCTTGATGCGCTTGTCGGCGAGCTCGGCATATAGCTCCGCTTTCTTTATCTTGGAGGTGGTGAATGTCACCCGGACGTTTTCCGCGGCCAGCTTCACCTGGTAAAGCGGCTGGTCGGGCAGGCTGTTCCGGGCCGCGGCCACGGTAGAGCTGCCGATAACCAGGAACAGGACGAGGCACGCCACCAGGGCGGTGGCCCAGCGCGGCTGCCAGCCGAATGACCACCCGGTTTTCGCCGGCCTGACCTCGGCCAGGGCCCTCTGGAAATCCCGCCGCGCGCGCGTCCGGAACTCCGCTGACGGGCTGACGCTGGCGGCGCACCTGGCCATGAGGGAGGTCCTCAGCAGGGGTTCGAGCTCATCGGCGTGGTCCGGGTAGCGGCTCAGGCACTGCTCCAGGCCGTCGCCCTTGAGCAGCCGTTCAAGGCAGTCGTTTAAAATATCGTTAAATTCGTGCTTCATGGCATTCCGCGGTAACATTCAATATTTTACGGAGCGAGACAACGGCGCTGTGCTGCAGGGCCTTGACGGCGCCCTCGCTCTTACCCATCATCCTGGCTATCTCGGCGATGGAGAGGTCGGCGGAGAACCGCAGTGATATGACCTCCTGCTGGGACGGGGTCAGGTGCCGGGCGGCCGCCGCGAGCTCCTCGATGCTCAGGTTCATTTCCGCCGTCTTTACCGGGTCGTCCGTCTTGCTGACGATCGTATCCTTCAAAGGCAGCGTGCCCTTCTTGGTTTTTTGTCTCAGGTAGTCCACTATCATGTTATGCGCTATCCGGAAAAGCCATGCGGAGAACGGCGTGCCCTTGTAGCTAAACGAGGAAACCGATTTAAGGGCCTTGACAAAGACCTGCTGCGTGATATCCTCCGCCTCCGTTCTCTCGCCAATTTTCATGACGATATACCGGTAAATCCGGTCAAAGTTCTCCTCATATATTTGAGTCAAAGCCTCATGGTCCCGCTGCTGGGCCCGCTTTATGAGGCCGGCCTCATCCTGCACCTGACAACTCCCGTTACCGACTAAACTCGGGGTAAACCCATGTCAGCCGGCATGGCGTTACCCTGTGCATATAGTATAACGAATGATGCCGGGAAAAGATAGCTTCGGACGCCTGGCCGGAGCGTGGCGGGTGGTCCGCGCGCTGCCGGGGATTTTTGTCGTTCCCGGCGGGTGTATGCTACAATTAACCCGATTTTTATCCCGAGGTGGATGTGTGGCCTATTACGTCCGGTTGATGCGCCGCGCCGATGTCGGACAGGTCTACGGCGACTGTGGATCTGGCGCTACGACCATAAGTCAGGGTCCCCAATCCTATAC
>JACPQH010000039.1 GCA_016190585.1 Chloroflexota bacterium
GCTCAGGGTGACGGAAAAGGTCGTCCTGGGCGCGGCGATGAGTCCGGCCGGCACCGGGAATTTCGGCCGGTAAACCACAAATCACGCCGGCGGCTGCCGCCGGGGAAAAACTAAAGGGAAATACGCCGGTGAAAGAGAAAGTCAAGGTCTCGCTGGTACAGTTCGCGCCCGAATGGCTGTCGCGCGAAAAGAACGCCGCCCGCCTGCGGGGTTTTGCCGAAAGGGAGGCCACCGGCGGGGCGGAGCTGATCGTCTTCCCCGAACTCGCCAATATCGGCTACATCTCCCCGGCCCGGCCGGGCCAGCCGTGCAGCTTTGAAAACGAGCGGGATGTGGTCGCCTTCGCCGCCCGGTACGCCAGGGAAGCCGAGCCGGTGCCCGGACAGACCACCGGCCTGCTGGGCGAGGTCGCCCGGAAGCGCGGCGTTTATATCGTGGTCGGGCTGGCGCAGTCGCATAACTCGGTGCCGGGCACGCTGTACAACTCGGCGGTGCTCATCGGCCCGGAAGGCGTCATCGGCGTGCACCACAAGATGCACCTGCCGTTCAACGAGAAGATGTTCTTCTACCCGGGCAACACCGCCGAGGTATTCGCCACCGGTCTGGGCAGCATCGCCATGAACATCTGCTACGATGTCCGTTTCCCCGAGCTGAGCCGGGTTCAGGCACTGAAGGGGGCGGAAATAATCTGCTCTATCTGGGCGGCGCCGAAGGTGATGGAGATCATGGGCGAGGTTGATACGCTCAAGTACCGGGCGTACACCCGCGCCCAGGAGAACAGCGTCTATTTTATCGCCTGCAACCGCTCCGGAAAAGAGGGCGACATGGAGTACCTGGGGCACAGCGCCATCGGGGCGCCGAACGGGGAGGTCATCGCCTACGCCGCTTCCGATGAAGAGGTGACGCTGAGGGCCGAAATGTACGGCGAAAGGCTGGTGAAGGCCCGGGGGTTGATGAACATCTACCGGGACCGGCGGCCGGAGATGTACTCGCCCATCACCGAGCCGCTGTCGCAGCCCTACCGACAGCCGGAATCAAGGAAGCTCAAACGGCGGCCCGCCAGGGCCTCGAAAACGGGCTAGGCGTCAGGAGGCTTCTTCCCAGACCGAGACCGCGATGCGGTAGAGCATGGTCAGCAGTAACGCCCCCAGTGCCCACACCCCCAGCGTGATGAATATTTCCGGCATCGTCGGAAGGTAGTCGACCACTTCCCCGGTTGGCGCCGGTACGAAACCAGGCACGATGAGGCCCAGACCCTTCTCCATCCAGACCGAGGCGAAGACGGCGGCGCAGGCCAGCGCCAGGAAGCCGGTCTTTCGCCGCAAAGCGGGTGTCAGGAGAACGGCGATGGCGGCCGCGGCTAGAGCCAGCGAGGTCCAGGCCCAGGGCGCCAGCGCGTTGCGCCCGTCCAGGCCGAAGAGAAGGTACCGGAAGTGGGCAACATGCTCCGGCGCGCCGCCGTAGAACACGGTGAAAAACTCCACCAGGATGAAGAAGACGCTGATAATCATGGCGTAGGTGACGATGCGGGCAAGTTTCTGTATCGCCTCACTGCCGGGGTCAAATCTCGTTAGTCTTCGGATAATCAGGCAAGCGAGAATCAGCAGGGCCGGCCCGGAGGCGAAAGCCGAGGCGAGGAAGCGCGGCGCCAGTAAAGCGGTCAACCAGAAAGGCCGGGCGGCGAGGCCGGAGTAGATGAAGGCGGTCACGGTGTGGATGCTGACCGCCCAGGGGATAGAGAGCAGGGTGAGGGGCCGCAGCCAGCGGAGGGGCGGCTCGCTCTTGCGCACGGCATCGAGCGACGCCCAGCCGATGACGGCGTTCAGCGCCAGGTAGACGCTGAGCACGATCATGTCCCAGAACAGGAGGGAGGTGGGCGAGGGGTGGAGCACCATGTTGAAGAGCCGGGCGGGCTGGCCGAGGTCAACGATAACGAAGGTCAGGGCCGCGAGCACCGCGGTCACCGCCAGGAACTCCCCCAGGGCGGTAATCCTGGCGAACTCCTTCACGTTGTGCAGGGAGTACGGCAGGACGACCATGACCGCCGAGGCGGCCACGCCCACGAAGAAGGTCATGTTGGCGATATACAAGCCCCAGGAGACGCTGCGCCCCATGCCGGTGATGCCGAGGCCGTAGCCAAGCTGCTGGACATAGAAGAATACGCCGGCGCCGGCCAGGGCAGCCAGCAGGCCCAGCCACGCCCGGTAGCGCCATCCGCCCCTGAACGCCTTCTCTAGCATTTATCACACGACATAGTAGACCTTCGGCGCGGTGCCCAGCTCGGGCTTCCGCTGGATGGTGAAACGTGAGCGGGTAATCTCGCGCAAGGGGGACCCCGGCTCTTCCAGGTTGCCGAAGGTCAGGCTTTTTTCCGGGCAGGCGGCCACACAGGCCGGGACTTCGCCCGCCGCCAGCCTCTCCTCGCAGAAGTTGCATTTCTCGACGACGCCTTTGGTCCTCGCGGGGAAGTCCGGGTTTATCCCGGCGATAAAGGGACGCGGGTCCCGCCAGTTAAAGCTCCGGGCGCCGAACGGGCACGCCGCCATGCAGTAGCGGCAGCCGATGCAGCGGTGATAATCGATCATGACGATGCCGTCTTCCCTCTTCCAGGTGGCCTTGGTGGGGCAGACGGTCACGCAGGGCGGGTTCGCGCAGTGGTTGCAGAGCGCCAGGACGGGGAGCCCGCGCAGCGAGTCCGGGATGAGCTCCGGCTCGTGGCCGAAGACGTTCTCGTACGGGACGGTCCGCGCCCAGGCCACCTCGTCCTTGGGATTGCCGAAGTCGGGCACGTTGTGGGCGCGGTGGCAGGCGGCGATGCACTCCCGGCAGCCAACCCCCGCGGTACACGACCTCAAATCGATGGCCATTCCCCATCTGGTCGGTACTGGCGGTCCGGAAGGCGCCGCCCGGGTGAGGTACAGGCCCGACAGGGCGTCGAAGACCGGCTTGCCCGCCAGCCCCAGGGCGGCCAGCCCGGCGACGGCCAGGAACCGGCGTCGGTCGATCATCGCGGCTCCTCCGGCGTGATGTGGCAGTTCCAGCAGTCCGGTTTGACGCCCAGGTAGTCATGGCAGCGGTCGCAGAAACGGGCCTTGTTCTCGTGGCAGTCCAGGCACGTGCCGGTCAGGCTGATGGCGTAGCTCCGGCCGCTCTCGGCGGCATAGGCGCGCTCTCCATCCCGGACGGCGGTCTCCCGCCAGAAGGCCAGCAGGTCGGCGTGCTCTGCCCTCATGTAGCCGGCGTCTTCCACGCACAGCTCCCCGGCGGCCGGTTTTTCCAGCTCCGGCGGGCCGGCGGCCTGGCTGCCCAGGGTGTACCAGGCGGGGTACGACACCAGTCCGAGGAACAGCGCCGCACCCAAGAGGATTTTACCGGTGTTATACATCGCTCTTGTCTTCCAGGGGCTCGCCGCGGAGGTCGGTTGTCCGGGATTTCTCGCCCTTCATCACCAGGGCGTTGCCCAGGAGCTCGTGGACGCCGGCGACCTCCACGCCGGGCACCCAGTATTCCAGGAGCGGTGGGAGTGAGGCTTTGTCGATGGCACAGATGCAGGCCAGCAGGTTCACGCCGTGCTTCTCGCGGACGTACCTCACGGCGTTGGCGCGGGGGAAGCCGCCCCGCAGCCGCGCCTCCAGGTTCTCGTCCGCGCCGAGGCCGGCGCCGCTGCCGCAGCAGAAGGTGCGCTCCCGTATCGTGTTCTCCGGCATCTCGTGGAAATGGCGGCAGGCGTTCTTGATGATGTACCGGGGCTCTTCCAGGAGACCCATGCTCCGCGCCGGGTTGCAGGAGTCGTGGAAAGTGACCTTCCATTTATCGTTCCGGGCGGGGTCCAGCTTCAGCTTGCCGTTGTGTATCAGGTCGGCGGTAAACTCGCAGATGTGCACCATGCGCGTCGCGCGGGCGTTCTCGAACCGGGTGCCGGTCACCGGCGAGACCGGTTCCTCCAGGAAGCCGGCCGGGCCGTTGAAGGTGTCCATGTACTGGTGCAGCACCCGCCACATGTGCCCGCACTCCCCGCCCAGCACCCACTTGACCCCGAGCCGCCGCGCCTCGTCGTAAATCTTGGCGTTGAGCTTTTTCGCCAGCTCCGCCGAGTGGAAAAGCCCGAAGTTGCCGCCCTCGGAGGCATAGGCGCTCCAGGTGTAGTCCAGCCCAATCTCGTGGAAGAGCATGAGGTAGCCCAGCAGCGTGAACCAGTGCGGCATGGCAAAATAGTCGGCGGAAGGCGCTACGAAAAGCACCTCGGCGCCCTTCTTGCCGATGGGCGCTGCGACCTTAATACCCGTTATCGTTTCGACCTCTTCCAGCGCCGAGTCCAGGGTGGCCTTAAAGGCGTGGGGCGGCACACCGAGGTGGTTGCCGGTGCGGAAGCACTTGGCGGCGGGGTCGAGCACCCAGTTGATGTTGCACCCCACCGAGCTGAGGAGCTCCCGCCCCATCATGGTTATCTCGGCGGTGTCGATGCCGAAGGGGCAGAACACGGCGCAGCGGCGGCACTCGGAGCACTGGTAGAAGTAGTAGAACCATTCCTTGAGGACGTCCCCGGTAAGCTCTCTCGACCCGGACAGGCCGCCGGGCAGCTTGCCGCCGAGGGTGAAATACCGGCGGTAGACCGACCGCATGAGCTCGGCGCGCAGCACCGGCATGTTCCGGGGGTCCCCGGAGCCGATAAAATAGTGGCACTTGTCGGCGCAGGCGCCGCACCGGACGCAGATGTCCATGAACAGGCGGAAAGAGCGGTACTTCCTCAGCCGGTCGGCCATCCCGGCCAGCACGGTCTCCCGCCACTTGTCCGGCAGCTTCCAGTCGGCGTCGTGGGGTTGCCACGGCCGGGGATTGGGCAGGCCGAGGTACTCCTGGACTTTGGGCGGGGCGCTGTAGGAGTAGGCGCCTTTCCGGAATGCCACGCCGGGCTCCAGCCATGGCCGGGACGGCGGAGTGTAGGCTATCCTGGTCAGGTCTTCCGGCTTCGGTTTAGGTTCAGGCATCTATTCCTTTTCCACGGGAAGTCCGGCCTTCTTCATCGGCTCGCGGAACTCGTCTTCCCACTCGGTGTAGGTGTGCGTCTTTACCGGGTGGTCCCAGGGGTTGGCGTGGCGCTTCATCCGGCTGTCGTTCTTGAGATTCCTGGTCGGGCTGAACAGGATGCCCGCGCCGTGGACGAGCTTGGTGAAGGGGAAGCAGGCCACCAGGGCGCCGGCCAGAAAGAGGTGAATATAGAAGGGAAAACCGACGCCTTCCGGGACGGCCGGTCTGAAGGTTATCAGGCTGATAGCCAGCTCCTTGACCGCGGCGGCATCCACGCGGAAGTAGAGCCGCATCAGGATGCCGGAGACGGCCACCGCCAGGAGCAGCAGCACAGCGAAATAATCGGAGACCAGCGAGATGTAGCGCACCTGCGGTTGAAACACCCGCCTCAGCACGATAAAGCCGAGGGCGCCGAGGATGACGACGTCGGTGACGAACAGCGTCGGCAGGGCAAGCCGGAAGAAACCATCAAGTCCCTGTACAAACAGCACCGGGGAAGGCACCGGCTCGGTGACCAGCCTCAGGTGCCGGAAAAGGATGACGAACAGCGCCCAATGGAAGGCCAGTGCGCCCAGCCAGAGGTATTTCCGGCCGCCGTAGACCAGCTTTTCGCCGCGTTTGAGCTCGACTCTCTCGTTGCGAAGGAGGGAGCGGAAAGTCAGGAGCTCAAGGGCCAGGCGGGCGAGGACCCCGGCGCTGCCGCTCGGGCTCTCGACGCGGCTGTCTCTTATCCAGGGCAGGGACTTCTGCTGACCGCCGACCGCCGGGATATGGAACGGGACCGGCGAGCTGCCCCACCTCAGGACGCGGTAGACCAGCCCCGCCAGGAAAGCGAAGACGGCCAGGTAGGGGAACACGATGCCGAACAGCGTGTGCCAGCCGAGTACCCCGGCGCCGAGCCAGGCGGTCAAGACCAGGATGATGACGCCCAGCAGGGCGTAGCCCGCTTTCATGCCAGCGTCCCGCCCGTATCGTTATCCCCGGCAGGCGCCTGACCGAGCCTGTCCAGCATTCTAAGGGCGCGGTCGGCCCGTGATGCGAGCTCGCCGGCCCTGACCTCATGGAATTTCTCGCGGCAGTCCGCGTAAATATCGAAAGCGAGCCGGGTGAGCTCGTCCAGGCGCGATTCGAACCTGAGCAGGTCCTCGAAAACACGCCCGTCCGCCGCCAGGCCGGCCAGCTCCTGCCTCACGATGTCTTTCAGAGCGAACACGAAACCGACGGCCGCCGACGGCGGGATTGCCTGGACGGCGCGGATCCGGATAATCTGGTCGAGGGATGACGCGGCCGCTTCCCGGGGTGCGGCGGTCTGAAGGAGCTTATCGTAGAGGCTTTCGAGCTCGTGCGAGACGATGTAGTCGACCGGATTGGCGAAACGGTCGGGCGAGGCCGCCCGGTTTTCCGGCGGATGGGCCGCCATCGAGGCGGTCCATTTCTCCAGGATTACCGTCTTTTTCTGTTCCAGGAGTTGGAAAAAGTCTGTACGTACTTTACCCTGCATCATCCCTGGCTATTCTCGAAAAAATTACTATATAGCTAATATGTTCACTGGAAAACCAGTGTAAATAAAACCGCTAAAGTCTAGCATTTTGACAAGCATCGTATCAAGTTGCTAGAATAGTCCGGTTGTCCGGACGGGTCAAGATTCCCCTAACCGGTCGACAACAATACTGCGCCACTCGAGGAGGTATCATGGCGGAAAGCGAGACGCCCAGGCTGGACGAGCTCGAGTCGGGGCCGTGGCCCAGCTTCGTAACCGAGATCAAGAAAGCCGCCAGGAAGAAGCCCGCGGCCCGGGACCTGCTGCGCCAGCTCGAGCTTTCTTACGAGGACAAGGTCACCCACTGGAAACACGGGGGCATCGTCGGGGTGAGGGGCTACGGGGGCGGCGTCATCGGCCGGTACTCGGACGTGCCGGAGAAGTTCCCGGACACCGCCGCTTTCCACACCGTCCGGGTGAACATGCCCAGCGGCTGGTTCTACAACACGCAAGCCCTGCGCCAGGTCTGCGACATCTGGGAGCAGTACGGCAGTGGCATCACCAACTTCCACGGCTCAACCGGCGATATCATCCTTCTCGGGACCACCACCGAGAACCTGCAGCCATGTTTCGACGCCCTGAGCGGCGAGGCCGGTTTTGACCTGGGCGGCTCCGGTTCCGCGCTGAGGACGCCAAGCTGCTGTATCGGGCCCGCCCGGTGCGAGTGGGCGTGCGTTGATACCCTGGATATGTGCAATGACCTGACCCATACCTTCCAGGACGCCCTGCACCGCCCCGCCTGGCCGTACAAGTTCAAGATCAAGATTTCGGGCTGCCCGAACGACTGCGTGGCGGCCATCGCCCGGGCCGATATGCCGGTCATCGGGACGTGGCGGGACGCCATCCGCATCGACCAGGCCGAGGTGCGGCGGTACGCGGCGGGCGGGCTTGACATAAGAAATGAAGTCGTTGCCCAATGCCCTACCGGGGCGCTGGATTTCGACGGCGCCATGCTGAAGCTGAGCCAGGAGGACTGCGTTCGCTGCATGCACTGCATCAACCGGATGCCCATGGCCCTCCGCCCCGGCGTGGAGCGCGGCGCGACGATAATGATCGGGGGCAAGGCCCCGATAATCAAGGGCGCCTTCCTCTCCTGGGTGCTGGTCCCGTTCATGAAGATGGAGCCGCCGTACACCGAGTTCAAGGAGCTTATCGCCAGGATATGGGACTGGTGGGTCGAGAACGGGCGGACCCGTGAGCGAATCGGCGAGCTTATCGAGCGCCTGGGCCTGGCCCGGTTCCTGCGCGACATCGGGCTGAAACCGTCGCCTCAGATGGTGTTCCGGCCGCGGTCAAACCCCTACGTTTTCTGGCCACCGGAACAACTTAAATAAAATAGCAGGGGGTTTAGTATGCCGATAGACCTGGGACCGCCGGACTTCAGAACCATGCTCCACCCCGCCCTCAAGAAGAACTACGGGCAGTGGAAGTACCATGAAAAGCTGCAGCCGGGTTTGCTCCGGCATGTCGCCGAGAACGGCGAAGAAGTTTTTACCGTGAGGGTCGGGTCGCCCCGGCTTGTCAGCGTTGATTTCGTGCGCGAGGTCTGCGACATCGCGGACAAGTACTGCGACGGCTACCTGCGGTTCACCAGCCGTCACTGCATCGAGTTTATGACACCCGACAAGACCAGGGTACAGCCCCTTATCGAAGAGATAAAAAAGCACGGCCTGCCGGTGGGCGGCACCGGCGCCTCCGTGTCCAACATCGTGCACACCCAGGGCTGGATCCACTGCCACAGCGCCGCCACCGATGCCTCCGGGCCGGTGAAGGCCATCATGGACGAGCTGTACGACTACTTCGGCTCGATGGACTTGCCCGCCACGCTCAGGATATCGTTCGCCTGTTGCTTGAACATGTGCGGCGCCATTCACTGCTCGGACATCGGTATCGTGGGCATACACCGCAAGCCGCCCAAGGTCAATCATGAGAAGGTGGCCGCCATCTGCGAGATACCGACGACGATGGCGAGCTGCCCCACCGGCGCCATACGGCGGCACCCCGACCCCAAGATAAAGAGCGTGGTCGTTAACGAGGACCGCTGCATGTACTGCTCCAACTGCTTTACCGTCTGCCCGGCGATGCCCATCGCCGATGCCGCGGGCGACGGCCTGGCGGTCTTCGTCGGCGGCAAGGTGTCCAACGCCCGGCGCGGGCCCATGTTCTCGCGGCTGGCTATTCCGTACCTGCCCAACAACCCGCCGCGCTGGCCGGAGCTGGTCGGCGCCGTGAAGAACATCGTCGAGGTCTACGCCGCGCGCGCCCGCAAATGGGAGCGTATGGGCGAGTGGATCGAGCGTATCGGCTGGGAAAGGTTCTTCGACCTGGCGGAAATTCCTTTCACCGAGCAGCATATCGATGATTTCACCCACGCCGTCGGCACCTTCCGCACCTCGACGCAGTTCAAATGGTAAAAGGGGGGCACCTTGAGCGAGCTTAGCGAGACCGAGATCGAAGATAAGGTCCTGCACTACCTGTCAACGGTGGACATGGCCAAGAACCGGGTGGTCGCCAACGCTATCGGCGTGGAGAAAGCGCTGGTCGACAAGGCCATCAGCCGGCTGGCGGTGGCCGACAGGATCGAATATCTCTACCTGGGAACGTCCTATATCAAGCTCAAGGGTAAGCCCTGATTGCGGTGAATGGTAACAGGCCGGTCGAAGGAGCCATACCCAGGGTCGTAATCGCGGCCCCGCAGGGGCGCTCCGGGAAAACGATTGTCAGCCTGGCGCTGTGCGCCGCTTTCCGCCGGAGCGGCCTGGCCGTGCAGCCCTTTAAAAAAGGGCCGGATTATATCGACCCGTCCTGGCTGACGGCGGCCGCCGGCCGGACCTGCCGCAACCTGGACCCCATTCTCATGCCGGAGAAGACGCTGCTCGGCTCTTTCCGGCGGGCCGGCGCCGGCGCTGATCTCGCCGTCATCGAAGGGGCGATGGGGCTTTACGACGGCCTGGAGGGCGGCGGCCAAGGCTCTACCGCCCATGTCGCCGGATTGCTGCGCAGTCCCGTGCTGCTGGTGGTCAACGCTGCCCGCATGACGCAGAGCGCCGCGGCTATGGTGCTCGGCTACCAGCGTTTCGACCCGGAGTGCCGGATAGCCGGCGTGATTCTCAACAACGTGGCCGGGAGTCGCCACGAGGCCAAGCTGACGGCGGCCATCGAAAAGCACTGCGGGATTCCCGTCGCGGGTTGCGTGAGCCGGGACAGCGCCCTGAATATCGGCGAGCGGCACCTCGGCCTGGTGCCCTACCGGGAGGCGGGGGATACTACCCTGCTCGCCGGGATAAGCGACCGCCTTAGGTCCAGTTTCGACCTGGACGGGATCCTGGCTATCGCCCGCGCCGCCCCGGCCCTGGCCGGGGACAGTCCCGTCCCGCCCCGCCGCCCCCCAGGCGCGGCGAGAATAGGGATAATCTATGATAACGTCTTCACCTTCTACTACCCGGAAAACCTGGAGGCCCTCGTGGAGGCCGGCGCCGGGCTGGTCTACATCGACTCCTTGAAGTCGGACGAGCTGCCGGCCGTGGACGGGCTCTACATCGGGGGCGGCTTTCCCGAGATGTTCCTGGAGTCTCTGGAGGCCAACGCCCGGCTGCGACAATCCATCGCCCGCGCCGTCGAGGACGGCCTGCCGGTTTATGCCGAGTGCGCCGGCCTGATGTTCCTGTGCCGGTCCATCATCCGGCAGGGCAAGCGGTACCGCATGGCGGGCGTCATCCCGGCTGACGTGGAATTATGTGGAAGGCAGCAGGGGCACGGCTATGTCGCGGCGGAGGTAGTTGCGGACAATCCGCTGTTCCCGGTCGGGCGCACCTTCCGGGGGCACGAGTTCCATTACTCGCGGCTGACCTGGGTATCGGGTTTGAAATGCGCGTATCACCTGCGCCGGGGGCGGGGCATCGGCGACGGCCGGGACGGCGTGGTCTACCGGAACGTCCTCGCGGCCTATACGCACCTGCACGCCCTGGGGTCGCCGGATTGGGCGGCGGCGCTGGTTGACCTGGCGCGGCACGGGCGGCGCAGCGAGCTCGCCCTGGCGCCGCAGGCTTAATTTTACTGTCCAAGGAGGTCAGGATGCCAATCACGACACTGGGGGGAATTGAGATTGAGGTTGACGAGGACGGCTTCATACAGGAGCCGGAGAAGTGGTGCAAGGCGATCGCTGAAGACCTGGCGAAGCTGGAAGAAGCCTCGATGAACGAGGACGCCTGGAAGCTGGTCGACTACCTGAGGAACTATTTCCTGGAGTACGGCATCGCGCCGCCGGTACGGATGCTGACCCGGCAGACCGGGCTTGACCTGAAGCAGATCTACAAGCTGTTCCCCAGCGGGCCGGCCAAGGGCGCCTGCAAGGTGGCCGGGCTGCCTAAACCCACCGGCTGCGTATAGGGTACGGTCTTGGCGCTTTCCCTACCGCAACTGGCGACCTATCTTTCCTACGTACTCATTATCCTGCTCTACGCGAGGAAGATACGAAAGGTCGCCGGGATGCCGCGCCACCTGCGCTGGGAGCTTTACCCGGTGGTGACGGAGAAGAACTACCGCTACGGCGGCTCGTACTTCGAGGAGCCGGAGTGGTGGACGATACCCCAACGCAAGATGTGGTCGCGGGCAGTCGTCTACCTGCTGAAAAAGTACCTCTTCTTCGGGGGGTACTACCGGCGCGACCGGGCGTACTGGCTCGGCCTGTTTCCCTGGCATACCGGTTTCTACCTTATCGTCACCTTTCATATCCTGTCTTTTTTCGGGGCCCTGGCGGGGACGGTTGCCGGGCTGGTTATCGCCGCCGATTCGGCCAGCTTCCTGGGCCGGGCCCTCTATTACCTGACGCTGGGGACGGCGGCAGGGAGCTTTGTTACCGGGGCTTTCGGCAGCGCCGCCATGCTGGTCAAGCGGCTGGCCGACCCCGGTCTGCGCGCCTACGCCTCGCTCCAGAACTACTTTAACTACCTGTTCTTCCTGGCCGTCTTCCTCAGCGGGCTGGCGGCCTGGGCCTTCCACGACCCCACCCTGGCCGGCTACCGGGAGTTCTGGTCGAGCCTGATTACATTCAAATACATGAGCGTCGAGCCGCTCGCCTTTATCCACATCATGCTCTTCTCCCTGTTTTTAATGTACCTGCCGTTCACGCGCTCCACGCACTACATAACGAAGCTGTTCGCCTATTTCGGCGTCCGCTGGGACGACCGGCCCAACCTGAAGGGCAGCGGCCTTGACCCGGTATCGACCGGCTCGCTCACCCGCCCGGTAAGCTGGGCCGCCCCCCACATCCAGTCCGGTAAAAGCTGGGGCGAGGTGGTCCGGGGACTGCCCGAAGCAAACGGAACAGATGAGAAAGCTTAAAATCGACCGGATAGGTAAAGACCGGGACGGGCAACTGGTCAGCATTACTAGCGGAGACCTGTCGCCGCTGCCCCTGGTGAAGGACGAAGAGCCGCCGATAAAGCCGCTGAGCGACCGGCAGAGGCTCGCGTGCGAGGCCTCACTGGACGGGGTATCGGCGCTGGCGCTGCCCCGGCCCCGGAGCAAGGCGGAGGAGGCCAGGCTTGTCCAGACTTTTCTGAGCGGTTTGAAGAAGCTTTTTTCCCGGGACGATAACTGGACCTTCCTCCAGCCGCTCGCCCTGTCCCTGGATTACTGCGCCAGGTGCCTGCTATGCAGCGAGGACTGCCCGGTATACCTGGCCAGCGGGCGGCAGGAGGCATACCGGCCGGCGTACCGCGCCGAGGTACTGCGCCGGATCAAGCGTAAATACATCGACGGCGGCGGCCTGGCGGCGAGGCTCACTGAGGGCGATATCGAGCTCAACTGGACGACTATCGCCCGGCTGGCCGAGCTCGCCTACCGCTGTACATTGTGCCGCCGCTGCGCGCAGTCCTGCGACCGCGGCGTGGACAACGCCCTGATCACCCACGAGCTACGCAAGCTGTTCAGCCAGGAGATGGGCATCGCGCCCAGAGAGCTTCACGAGATGGGCACGGTACAGCAGCTAAAGGTCGGCGCCAGCACCGGCATCAACCCGAAGGCCTTCGGCAACATCAT
Source organism: Chloroflexota bacterium (assembly GCA_016190585.1). The sequence goes on from JACPQH010000039.1 coordinate 12,611, forward strand.
CGCTTTCGCCGAGCAGGAGATCGAGGACCGGACGGGGCTTGCCATAAAGATACCGGTAGACCGCGAGGGCGCCGATTTCCTCCTGATGCACAACTCCGGGGAGTACCTCTCGTGGCTGGAGAACATCGAGGCTTTCGCCATTATCTACGAAGCCGCCGGGCTGAAGTGGACGCTCTCCAGCGAGCTTGCCGGCTACGAGGCCACCAACTACGGCGTCTGGTATGACGACATCCAGTTCGCCCGGATCGCCCTCCGGCAGTGCCATGCGGCCCGGAAACTGGGCGTGAGGAAAATCGTCATCGGCGAGTGCGGGCACGCCCACAAGGCCCTGACCGTCGTGGCCGACCGGCTGCTGACGGACGATACCTACGTGCCCCGGGAGAGCTACCTGCCGGCGCTGGCGGCGCTGGTGACGGGCGGCCGGCTAAAGGTAGACCCGGCGCGGAACGATTTCCCGGTGACCCTGCACGACCCCTGCAACATGGTGCGGCTGATGGGTATCGTCGAGCCGCAAAGGGCCATCCTGAAAAGCGTCTGCACCCGGTTCCGCGAGATGGCGCCGCACGGGGTAAACAACTACTGCTGCGGCGGCGGCAGCGGCTTCGCCGTCATGTCGGCCACCAACTTCGCGGACTGGCGGAGCGTCGTCGCCGGACGGCTGAAGCTGAAGCAGGTGCTGGATGCCTTCGGTGACGTTATCGACCCCGCCACCCGCAAGTACGTGTGCGCGCCCTGTTCCAACTGCAAAGGCCAGCTCCGCGACCTGTTCGCCCGCTACGACATCTGGGGGCGGTACGGCATCCTGTACGGCGGGCTGGTCGAGCTTGTGGTCAACGCCATGGTTGACATAAAGAAACCTTTCGTCCAGTGGGAGTGGCGCTGAGCCAGTGCGCGCCTAACATGTGCTGATTCCGAAACGCCGTGACCTGACCCCGTGAGTCCACCCTCCTGGCAGGCAAGGGAGAGATTTAGAATGAGGGCGTCAACTCCCACGGGTCAAAGCCCTCACCTTAATGCTCTCTCCCGGGTGGAGAGGACATTGCAAGATTCCGGTTCTACTCAATCTTGGTTGGTTCCTTGTGCAGCCTCACCCCCTTGCATCCCCCGCTCCATGTTTGGCAGTAGTGTATGTTATTTCGTCCAATGCTTAGAAACATCGAGCGGGGGAGAGCTAGTGCGAGGGGGCAGAGCCTCCTCGCTTACATGCTCCCCTCTCCGTCCATATATAGCTATGTGATATGGTCTAATACAACGGACACCAAAAGAAGAGGGATATAATGGGATGTATAGGAGTTGTTCGAAATGAGCGCAAGAAAACAATTCACGAAAGAATTCAAGAAAGGAGCTGTCGAA
>JACPQH010000006.1 GCA_016190585.1 Chloroflexota bacterium
AAGGTCTACTACCACTGGATGCCGGGGCTGCCCGGCGCCGACCCCGCCCTGGACCTGTCCCTCTCGCGGATGCTGTTCGAGGATGAGCGGTTCCGGCCCGACGGCCTCAAGATATACCCGACGATGGTCATCGCCGGCACCGAGCTGGAAAGGTGGCACCGGGAAGGGCGCTACCGGCCTTACGGGCGCGACGAGCTGGTGGCGCTGGTGGCCGGCATCAAGGCCGCCGTCCCGAGGTACGCCCGCATCGCCCGCGTCCTGCGGGACATCCCCACGGACTACATCGAGGCCGGCTGCCGCGACTCCCTGCGCGGCCTGGTCAAGGACTACCTGGCCCGGCACGGCCTGGAGTGCCGGTGCGTCCGCTGCCGGGAGTTCGGGCACCGCGCCCGGCTCGGCTATGATATCGGCGAGCCCCGCCTGGCACGCCTGGACTATGAGGCTTCCGGCGGCAAGGAGATATTCCTCTCTTTCGAAGATGAGCGCGAGACCCTTTTCGGCCTGCTGCGCCTTAGAATACAGCCGTTGGCCGCGCCGGTTCCGGGGGCCGCGGGTAGCGCCGCCCTGGTGCGGGAGCTGCACGTCTTCGGCCCCGAGGTGCCGCTCAGCGAGAAGCGGGTGGGGGCGGCGCAGCACCGGGGGCTGGGCAGGGCGCTGCTCCAGGAAGCCGAGCGCATCGCCGCCGCCGAGTTCGGGCTGGACGATATCGCGGTGCTGAGCGGCGCCGGCGCCCGGGGGTACTACCGCGAGGCCGGCTACGAGCTGGACGGGCACTACATGGTCAAGCGCCTTCAGCCGGCGCTCCTGGCGGGACGGCCATTCTGAAGTTACGAAGCACCGAAGAATCCGCCCCGGCGTTCAGGCGAGATGCTACGCGGTTAATCACGTCCCTTCTCCCTCCAGGGAGAAGGCCCTCACCTTGGTCCTCTCCCGCGGGGAGAGGAAAAACATCTTGAAATTTCCTGAATTTCCTGATTCGTTTATAAGCTCTCCGCGTAACTTTTTCGCAAAGCTTTCCCCTCTTTAGCCGGCCTCGCCCGCCTCATCCAGCCGGGCAAGGTCGAAGCGCATGCCGTCCCGCGCCGCCATCACCCTGATGCCGGTGTCCTGCGTCATCTTCTCAGCGACCTCCCAGGGATGGGCGCGCCAGACGTTCATACCGAAGTGCGTCAGGATGGCAGCCTTCGGCTTAATCTCGGACACCAGGCGCTTGACGTCCGCGATAGTCAGGTGGTCCACTGCCGGCCGGTCCTCCAGCAGCACCACGTTGATGATAAGCAGGTCGCCGTGGTAGGCGCTGAGCAGGCCGTCGAAGTAGCGGGTATCGGCGATGTAGGAGAAGGTGTGCCGGCCGGTCTTGAAGACAAAGCCGTAGGTCTCCACGGGATGGACGTGGCGCACCGGCGTGGCGAAGGCGACGCCGCCCACCGAGTAGACCTTGCCCCCCTGGAGGAGCTCGATGCCGTCGAGGCACCCCCTCAGGTAGGAATACAGCACCGGCTCGCTGCTGAGGGCGTCGGGCGGGGCGAAGAACAGGCCGTGTTTCTTGACCCCCCCCTCCGTCATCGCCTCGACCATGACGTTGACGTCGTTCGAGTGGTCGAGGTGGCGGTGGGACAGCACGATGGCGCTGAGCTTGTCCGCGCGGAGCTTGCGCCTGGTGGACTGGACGATGCAGCCCGGCCCCGGGTCAAGCAGGATTTCCGTGCCCCCCAGGTTCAGCCAGATACCCCCGGAAGCCGCGAGCTGGCGCGTCACCATGAAGCGCGCGCCGGCCGTCCCAAGGAAGGTTATCGTATCGGGGCTTTCCGCCACCATCGTTACTAATCATAGTGGATGGAAGCGCTTTTTGCCAGCATACGTATTTGCGGAAAGGTACTTAGGCGGGGGTAGTTGTGAAATTTCCAAAAATAGTGTTATATTGAGTCTGTAAAATTATCAAACCCATTGGCATCAGGTTCGATTTGTGCCTGGATCTCCGGCGCCTCGCTCCCCCGGCGGTATTACGAAAATACCTATTTTGTATCCTGATGTTTTAGTGTAAGATACTTGGACAACTTTGGTTGAGGGAGGTTAAAGGGCGAAGGCCCTGGCTGAGATATGTTAAACGGATACGCGCAAGGCAGGTCTCTCCCCGATCTGTACCTCACGCCCGAAAGCTACCCCGGACCCCTGGACGCGCCGAGCATCGCCTATTTTTCCATGGAGTTCGGGCTTGAGCCGGCGATGCCGACCTACAGCGGCGGGCTGGGCGTGCTGGCCGGGGACACCGTGCGGGCGGCCGCCGACATCGGTATGCCGATGGTCGGGGTATCCCTGCTGTACCGCAAGGGCTACTTCCGCCAGCACCTCGACGAGCACGGCAACCAGATAGAGAGCGACCCGTCATGGTCGCCGGCCCAGTTCCTGGAGCTGATGCCGCCCCGCGTGCTGGTGAACGTCGCCGGCCGGCAGGTGCAGGTGCAGGCCTGGCGCTACCTGGTGCGGGGCGACGCCGGCTACCAGGTGCCGGTCTACCTGCTGGACACCGCCCTGCCGGAGAACTCGCCCTGGGACCAGGGCATTACCGACTATCTGTACCGCGGCGACGAGCGCTACCGGTTCTGCCAGGAGGCCATCCTGGGCATCGGCGGCGTGGCCATGCTGCGCAGCCTCGGCCATCACCGCATCCAGGCCTACCACATGAACGAGGGCCATTCGGCGCTGATAAGCCTGGCGCTGCTCGAAGAGCAGACCTGGGGACGCGGTCTGCGCTCGACCACCGAGAGCGACTGCGAGGCCGTGCGCAAGCGCTGTATCTTCACCACCCACACCCCGGTGCTGGCCGGGCATGACGTCTTTCCGGGGTGGCTCGTCCGCGATGTCCTCGGTGCGGAGCGGGCCGAAGCCCTGGACCGGACCAGCTATGGCCGTGACGGCGTTCTGGACATGACGCGCCTGGCGCTGAACTTCTCCCGCTACGTTAACGGCGTCTCGATGAGCCACGAGAAGGTGTGCCACGATATCTATGCCAATCACCCGATTGACGCCGTGACCAACGGCGTCCATGCCGCCACCTGGACCTCGCCGCCGTTCCAGTCGCTGTTCAACGAATACATCCCGGAGTGGCGCCGCGACAACCTGTACCTGCGTTACGCTATCAGCATCCCGCTGGAGGAGATCTGGCGGACGCACAGCATCGCCAAGCAGGCCTTGCTGAAGCAGGTCGAGGCCAGGACGGGCCTCGACCTTGATCCGTCCATCCTGACCATCGGCTTCGGCCGCCGCGCCACCCCGTACAAGCGCACTGACCTCTTCTTTCACGATATGGAGCGGCTGCTCCGCATCGCGCGGGAGGCGGGGAAGGTCCAGGTCATCTGCGGGGGCAAAGCCCACCCCAGGGACGAGTCCGGCAAACACCTGATCCGGCGCATCGTCGGGGCGGGGCGGCAGTTGCAGGACGCCGTCCCCGTCGTCTACCTGGAAGAGTACGACATGGCCCTCGCCAAGTACCTCTGCTCCGGGGTAGACCTGTGGCTGAACACGCCGCAGAAGCCGCAGGAGGCCTCCGGCACCAGCGGTATGAAGGCCGCCCTCAACGGCGTGCCCAGCTTCAGCACGCTTGACGGCTGGTGGGTCGAGGGACATATAGAGGGCGTTACCGGCTGGTCGATTGGCAGCGGCAGCGAGTCCGAGGCGTACGAAGCCGAGGTCGGCTCGCTCTACGACAAGCTGGAGAACGTCATCATTCCCATGTATTACCGCCAGCCGGAGGCTTACGCCCGGATGATGCGCTCGGCTATAGCCCTGAACGGCTCCTTCTTCAACACCCAGCGCATGCTGCTCCAGTACCTGCAGAACGCCTATCTCCGGGCCGGCCGCAATGGCGGCAACGGCAGAGTCACGGAGAAAACGGTGCTGGAGAGACTGCTTAAGTAGAGGGCCCGCCTCAGCCTGACCTCTTTTCCAGGAGCGGAATGTCCCCGCCGGGCCGCATACGACCCCGCCCGGGGTAATAGCTGACGCCAGCGCCGGCAGCGCACCATCCTCCGTCCGCTCTAACGCAATCCTGTTTGTGACGGCCTGAGCAACCCTTTATCCCCGCTCCATGATTGGGAGTTTTCCGTCCAATACGGCAACGATGTCTCAGGACGGAGAGTGGTAGGGGTGAGGACAGCACCCGGGATTGGATATCAGGCTCCGTTTCGCGCGCTTGACGTATATCCCCGCATTGTTTAGTATGGTAACATCAGTCCACGCCTGAAAGAGAAAAAGCTGGAGGATAAGATGCCTGATAAGCCGCTGCTCTACGAACTCAAGGAAGGCAATGTCGCCGTGGTCACCCTGAACCGGCCCCACCGCCTGAACGCGCTTTCGAGCGACCTCGTCGAGGAGTTCATGAAGGTGCTCGACGACGCGGAGCGGAACGACGATGTCCGCGCCCTCGTCCTGACCGGCTCGCCCCGCCCCGACGGCCGCCCCTGCTTCAGCGCCGGCAAGGACCTGAAGGAGATGAACGAGGAAGGCGAGGCGCTGACCGATGAGGACATCCTGCGAACGATGTGGCTGATGGCGGAGGACTTTGACAAGCGGCAGCCGCTTATCTACCGCTATTACACCCTTACCAAGCCGACCATCGCGGCCATCGACGGCATATGCACCGCGGGCGGCCTGGAGCTGGCGCTGTGCTCCGACCTGCGCGTCGCCTCAACCACGGCGCGCATCTCCGACCTCCATATGAAAAACCTGGGGATGCTCGGCGGCAGCGGCCTGCAGACCTTCCTGCCCCGCGCCGTCGGCCTGATGCGAGCCAAGGAGATCGCCTGGCTCAACGAAGAGATGAACGGCGAGGAAGCCCTGCGCATCGGCTTCGTCTGCCGCGTTTTCCCCCCGGAGCAGCTCCTGGAGGGCGTGCTGGGTATGGCCCGGAAGCTGGCCAGCCACCCGCCGCTGGCCATGAAGTTCTCCAAGATGACGATGAACGCCGCCCTGAACCAGGGCACCTACGATTCCTTGCGCTTCTCGGGCCTCTCCGACGTCATCCTGCGGTATTTCCACGCTAACGACTTCGCCGGCGCGCTGGAGGCCTTCAGCCAGCGCAAATAACCCGGCCGCCCGGTAGTGCCAAGTACGCCCCGTTTGAGGACGATGATGAGCGAAGAGAAGATAGTCAAAACGGTTTGCAGCCACGACTGCGGCGGGCGCTGCCAGCTAAAGGTACACGTCAGGGATGGCAAGATCATCCGCATCGAGACCGATAGCAGCGACGAGCCCCAGCTCCGGGCCTGCCTCAGAGGACGCGCTTCGCGGCAGCTCATCTACGCCCCCGACCGCCTGAAGTACCCCATGAAGCGGGTGGGCGAGCGGGGCGAGGGGAAGTTCGAGCGGATCTCCTGGGACGAAGCCCTTGACACCGTCGCCCGGGAGCTTATCCGGGTCAAGGACGCCTACGGCAACGCCAGCATCCTGCTCCTCGGGGGCAAGGGCACCGGCAACCAGGGCGCCCTGCACCAGCGGGCGGCGGAGCTGATGCTCGACCGCTTCGGCGGCTATACCCAGCCGTGGGGCGACGCCGGTTTCGAAGGCGTCCTGTTCGGCACGCTGGCCACCTGGGGCACCCTCACCACCGGCAACGCCCGGGAAGACCTGCTCAACTCCAAGCTCATCATCATGTGGTGCTGGAACCCGGCGGTCACCATCTGGGACGCCGGCACCAACCTCATCCTCTCCCGGGCGCGGGACCGGGGCATCAAGATCGTCTCCGTCGACCCCCGGCTCACCGAGTCCACCGCCGCGGTCGCCAGCCAGTGGGTGCCCATCAGGCCGACCACCGACAGCGCTATGCTCATCGCCATGGCCTATGTCATCATCAGCCGCGGCCTGCAGGACCAGGCTTTCCTGGACAAGTACGTTATCGGCTTTGACCGGTACCGTGATTACGTTTTAGGCAAAGAGGACGGCCAGGCGCGGACGCCCGAGTGGGCGGCGCCGATTACCGGCGTGCCGGCGGCCACCATCGAGCAACTGGCCATCGAGTACGCCACGGCCAAACCGGCCGCCCTGATACCCGGCTGGGTGCTGGGGCGGGGCGCGCTGGGTGAGCAGGCCGTCCGCGCCTCGGATGCCCTGGCTATCATCACCGGCAATGTGGGCAAGGAGGGCGGCTACGCCGGCGGCTTCCAGCGCTACCATTCGCTGGACATGCACCGCCCCCGCGGCGCGCGCAACCCGGTCGAGGAAAACACGCCGCCGCGCCCCAACAGCCTCTACAAGCTGCGCGGCACCAACCCCACCAACGCCCGCATCCACAGCACCAAGATATACGACGCCATCCTCAAAGGCAAGGCGGGCGGCTACCCGTGCGACCCGAAGATGGCCTACATCGAGTCCGGCAACTACCTTAACTCGCACCCCAACACCCCCAAGGGCGTCGCTGCCTTCAAGAAGCTCGAGTTTATCGTCATCCACGAGCAACGCATGACCTCCACCGCCCGGTTCGCCGATATCCTCCTGCCCGTGAGCAGCTTCCTGGAGAGAGAGGACGTCATGTCGCCCTGGCTGGGCGCGCCCTACTACGTCTATATGAATAAGGTCGTGGAAACCCTGTACGACTGCTGGAGTGACCGCGAGATATGCGCCGAGCTTTCCCGGCGGCTGGGCATCGACGACTACTACGGCGGCAAGACCGACGAGGAGTGGCTCCGGGAGATAGTCAAGAAGTCCGGCCAGATACCTGATTTCGACAAGCTCCGGGAGCAGGGCGTCGTCAAGCTCCGGCCGGCCAAACCCTTCGTGGCCTTCCGGGAGCAGGTCGAGGACCCGGTGAAGCACCCCTTCCCCACACTTTCCGGCAAGATCGAGCTGTACTCCCAGCACCTGGCGGAGATGAACAACCCGCGCCTGCCGCCCATCCCCAAGTACATCCCGGGGGTGGAGGGGCCGGAAGACCCTATCGCCAAGAAATACCCCCTCCAGCTCACCAGCAACCACCCCAAGACGTCGGTCCACGGCATGCAGGAAAGGACCGGCTGGCTGGATGAGGTCGAGCCCCGGCGGGTCTGGATAAACACCGAGGACGCCCGCCGGCGCGGCATCGCCGACGGGGATGACGTCCTGATATTCAACGACCGCGGCAAGGTGCGCATCAAGGCCCGGGTTACCGAGCGGATTATGCCCGGCGTCCTCAATATCGGCGAGGGCGGCTGGTTTGATTTCGACGCGGACGGCGTCGACCGCGGCGGCTGCGCCAACGTGCTCATCATTGACGAGCACACCCCCGGCGGCGGCTGGTCGGCCTTCGCGCCGCTGGTCGAGGCCAAGAAAGCCTGAGGCATTTGGAGGGAATCGCATGGTCAGGAAGACCCCGGAAGACTACCTGATAATCGACTGCCACACCCACCTGTGGACGACGCCCCAGATCGGCTCGCGGGCGGTGACCTACGTCGAGCTCGACAAGTATTGCGGCGGCCACGACGGCACGGTCGAGGACGCGCTGGCCGCCATGAAGCAGGACCACGTCTCGAAGACGATTATGATGAACTGGATACCCACCTCCCTGATGAGGTACGCCGCCCTGGAGCGGCTGCCCGCCGACACGCTGTCCTTCGCCGAGGCCGAAAAGGAGATCGCCCGGACGATGATCGGCCGCACCCAGCGCCGCAATGCCTGGACCTGCGCCGTGGCCCAAGAGCACCCCGAGCTGGTCCCCTTTATCACGGTGGACGTCAACATGACGCCGGAGGAGATGCGGGCCGAAATCCTGGACAAGGTCCGGGACCACGGCGCCCGGGGCATGAAGCTGCACCACGCCTTCAACGGCCTGATGGCCAACGACCGCCGGCTGTACCCGGCCTACGCCACCATGCAGGAGCTTGACCTGCCCATCATGTGCCACTCCGGCGTGCCACCGGTCGCCGGCTGCCCCCACCCCCCCTGCCTCACCGAGCCCAAGCTCTTTACCGACATCCTGACCGATTTCCCCAGGCTCCGGCTGGTGCTGGCCCACGTCGGCGAGGGCTACTACGACCAGGCCCGTTACCTCGCCAGGAAGTTCCCGCAGCTTAACTTCGACTGCACGGCGGTAACCAGGCCGTACCCCTTCGCCAACTCCCTGGATAACGCCGACTTCGTCAAGCTCGTCCGGGATGTCGGCGTGGAGCGGGTGGTCTTCGGGGGCGAGTTCCCCATGTTCGGCGGCATACGGCGCGAGGCCTTGCAGAACATCATCGACATGGACTTCACCGAGGAAGAAAAGCGGATGCTCCTCGGCGAGAACGCCCTCAGGGTATATAAACTGGCGTAGCTGAGGTTTGTGAGAGGCTGTCCGTAAACTTGATATTTAAAAGCTGGCAGGAGGACTAGAATGGAACCCAAACTGACGGTTGAACAGGCGCAGAAACGCGCCGTGAAGCTGATGAACTCCGGGCACCACTGAGGGCCGAGCCTCCTGCAAGTTATGTGGGAATCCTTCGAGCTTGGCAGCGAGGACCTGCTCTGGGCGGGCATCGCTTTCAACGGCGGCATCGCTGGGCAGCAGGCCGCGCCCTGCGGGGTCATCTCCTCTTCGGCGGTGAGCCTGGGGCTGGGCTACCGCTGCGACCGCGGTGACAAGGACAAGTCCAAGCAGGCCCGGACCGATATCCGCGCCGACGCCGCGGAGATGGTCAAGGGCTTCCGCGAGACGTTCGGCGCCATCAGCTGCCGCGACCTGCTGGGCATCGACACCTCGGACCCGGTGCTCGCCAAGCAGTTCCGGGAATCCGAGATGCACAAGGAGAAGTGCGACAAGTACATGGAGTACGCCGTGGGCAAGCTGTACGAGCTCTACGCTAAACGCGGCCTGGGCGTGCCCGCGGAGGCATGCGGCGACTGAATTCTCTAGGGAAGCGGTCCGCTTCCACGAGAAAGCAGCGCCGGCCTTGTCCCGGCAGTTGGGGAAACGGTTTCCCGGAATTCTCCCGGAAGTGTTCCGAGCCTGGGCGTGGGGCTGTTTGACGTCCGGGCCCGTTAAAGCCAATAATAGTAATATATGCACATCGTTTGCTGTATCAAACAGGTGCCGGACACCACCCAGGTCAAGATAGACCCCCAGACCAATACCCTTATCCGTACCGGCGTGGAATCGATATGCAATCCCTACGACCTGGTGGCGGTTGAGGCGGCGGTCGGGCTGGCGAAGCCGCGCGGCGGCCGGGTGACCGTCGTCTCCATGGGGCCGCCCCAGGCGGAAGCGGCGCTGCGGGAGTGCCTGGCGCTCGGGGTCGATGAGGCCATCCTGCTTTCCGACCGGGCTTTCGCCGGCGCCGATACCCTGGCGACCAGCTACGCCCTCTACCGGGCGATAGCCACCATCGCCGCCCGCGAGACGGTCGACCTGGTTATATGCGGCAAGCAGGCCATCGACGGGGACACCGCCCAGACCGGCCCGGGACTGGCGACCCGCCTGGGATGCAACCAGTTTACCTACGTCTCCGGGGTTATCGAGCTGACAGATGACAGTATCACGGTCCGGCGCGAGGTTGAAGGCGGCAGCGAGGTGGTGCGGGGCAGTCTGCCCGCCCTGCTGACCGTCGAGCTCGAGCTGGGCGCGCCCCACCGCGCCTCCCTGCCGGAGCTGGTGCGCGCCCTGCGCTACGAGGTCAAAGTCTGGGGCGCCAGGGACATATCCGGCGAGGCGGAGATGCTCGGGCTCAAGGGCTCCCCGACCTCGGTCAAGACTATCTTCGCCCCGGCCCCGCGCACCGGCGGGGCGGTCTACGACACCCGCCAGGACGGCCAGAAACCGCTCCAGGACTTCCTGGACGCCTTTTTCACCCGGGAACCCGTCCTGCTGCGGGAGATTTTGGATAAGGGCGCCGGTCATGCCTAAGAACTCGAAGGGCCGCGAGATCGCCGAGATTATCCCGGACAAGTGCATCGGCTGCCAGCTCTGTCTCGGCGAGTGCCCGCTTGACGCCATCACCATGGAAAACGGCGTCGCCCGGATTGACCCGGAAAGGTGCACCGGCTGCGGGAAGTGCGTTGACGTCTGCCCGGCCGCCTCCATCATTTTTGAAAAGCCGCGCAAGAAGAAGCCCGCCGCCGTCAAGCCGTCACCGGCCGGCGAGTACAAGGGCGTGGCCGTGTTCATCGAGGTGCAGCACCGGGCCGCCGCCGAAGTCTCCTGGGAGCTTACCGGCAAGGCGCGGGAGCTGGCCGGCAAGCTGGGCGCGCCGGTGCTCGGTTTTCTACTGGGGCATGATGTCGGCAACATCGCCGCGGAGGCCATCGCCTACGGCTGCGACGAGGTCTACGTTATCGATAGTCCTCTGCTGGGCGCCTACCTGACCGGGGTCTACGGCAAGGCCCTGACCCACATGTGCCAGCAGGTCCGGCCCGAGGTGCTGCTTTTGGGGGCGACCCCGCTGGGACGCGACCTTTCGAGCGTGGTGGCCACCCAGCTCCAGACCGGCGTGACGGCCGACTGCACGGGACTGGACATCGAGCCGCAGGAGCGCCTGCTGGCGATGACCCGCCCCACCTTCGGGGGCAATATCATGGCGACCATCTACTGCCGGATGCGCCGCCCCCAGATGAGCACAGTGCGGCCCCGCGTCATGAAGATGCCGGCCAAAGACCCGGCGCGCAAGGGAGAAGTCCGCCGCCTGGCCTTAGACCTGGCGGTGAAGGGACTGCCCCAGGTTATCGAGTTCATGCCGAGAGCCGCCGAGATGGGCGGCGTTGATATTACCAAAGCGCCGGTCCTGGTGGTCGTGGGCAAGGGCGCCTGCGACGCCAAGAGCCTGCCGCTTTTCGAGGAGCTGGCGCGCCTGCTGGGCGGGACCACGGGCTGCTCCCGTCCCGTGGTGCAGGCCGGGCTGCTGCCCTATTTCCGACAGGTGGGGCAGACCGGCAAGACGGTTGCCCCCAAGCTCTATGTCGCGGTCGGCATCTCCGGCGCGGTACAGCACCTCGTCGGCATGCAGGGCTCGGAGAAGATTGTCGCGGTAAATACCGACCCCAACGCGCCGATGGTGCGTCTCGCGGACTACGCCCTTATCGGCGACTACAAGGAGATTGTGCCCCGGCTTATCGAGGGCATCAGGGCGCGCGCGCCGGCCCTCAAAGAGAGCGCGGCGTGAACGAGACCTTCGACGTCGCCATCGTGGGAGCGGGGCCGGCGGGCGTCTCAGCGGCCTGCGTCCTGGCCGAAGCCGGGGTGAAGACGGTGGTCTTCGAGCGCGGCGAGTTCCCCGGCGCCAAGAACATGTCGGGCGGCGTGCTCTACGGCTCCGAGCTTGCCCGGATCTTGCCGGATTACGCGGCGCGCGGCTGCCCCGTCGAAAGGAACATCGTCGAGTCGCGGATGTGGTTCCTGACCCCGGATGGCGGCTTCAGCCTGGGCTACCGCGACGCCATCCTGGAAACGGAAAGGAAGTTCAACGCCTTCACCGTGGGCCGGGCGAAATTCGACCGCTGGTACGCGGAGCAGGCCCGTAAAAAGGGCGCGCTGATAGTGCCGGCCACCGTGGTGATGGACTTTATCCGGGAGCGGGGCGCCGTCGCCGGCGTCGTCACCGACCGCGAGGATGGCGATGTCCGGGCCGGCGTCGTGCTGCTGGCGGACGGCGTCAACTCGCCCCTGGCCGCCCGCACCGGGTTCCGCCCGGAAATCAAGCCGGAGCAGGTGGCCCTGGCGGTGAAAGAGGTCATCGAGCTGCCGGCGGAGGTTATCGAGCAGCGCTTCGCCGTTACCGGCAACAACGGCGTCACCACCGAGATTCTGGGCGCGATAACCGAGGGCATGAGCGGCGTCGGCGTCCTCTACACCAATATCAATTCCATTTCGCTGGCGGTCGGCGCCAACCTGGCCGATTTCGTCAAGTATAAGACCAAGCCTTACGAGCTGATCGAGCGCTTCAAGCGGCACCCGATGATCGCGCCGCTCATCGCCGGGGGCAAGTCGCTGGAGTACACCGCCCACTGGCTGCCCGAGGGCGGCTATGACGCCATGCCGCCGCTTTACGGCGACGGCTACCTCATCGCCGGCGACTCCGCCATGCTCTTCAACACCCCCCACCGCGAGGGCTCCAACCTGGCGATGGCCTCCGGCAAGATGGCCGCCGAGACGATTATCGAGGCGCTGGGCCGGAAGGACTTCTCCCGGCAGGGCCTGGCGGGCTACGCGGAGCGGCTGGCCGCCTCGTACGTGCTCAAGGACATGAAGAAGTACCGCCGTTTCGGCCATTTCCTGTACGAGCACAAGGAGATCTTCAGCCGGCTTCCGCAAGCCGCCGGTTTCGCCGGCCGGGAGATTATCACCGTGGACGGGGTCAGCAAGAAGGAAAAGCAGCGCCGGGTGTGGCGGAACCTGCGCCGGACGCTCACCCTTCGCGGCCTGCTGCGCCTGGCGTGGGCGGGCTGGAGGGCCATCAACGGATGAACATCGAGGACAAGCTCTTCCTGGACCGGTTCAAGGTGGACGAGGAGAGCCACCTCAAGATTACCGAGGGCGGCGAGTGCGCCCGCCGCTGCATCGAGCATGCCTGTCTCTACCTCTGCCCCGCCAACGTCTACCGCCTCGAAGACGAGACCATCACCGTCAACTACGAGGGCTGCCTGGAGTGCGGCTCCTGCCGGGTCGCCTGCGCCTTCCTGAAAATCGAGTGGCGCTTCCCCCGCGGCGGTTACGGCGTCAGCCACAAGTTCGGCTAGCGGTCCGGGACAGCCGCGCGGCGCCATCCGGCGGTTCTACCGGCGGCCGCCACAACCGCTCCGTCCTTGAGGCGGGCTACTGCTTTACTGCGACTTCGTAAAGCTCGACTACCGGCTCGGGGGCGGCGGCTTTACCGGCGGCCTGGCCGCGCATCTGGCTGGCGGCGGCGGCGCTGGCGGCCATGTCGGCCTCCGTGTCCCACAGGGTCATGGTCAGAATCTTGCCGGTCTTGCGGTTGACCAGCATATAGGCGCCTTTCATCGCCGCCAGCTCCGGAGGATCGGGCTGCTTAAAAAAGCGGACCACCTCGTCAATCTGGCCGGGTTTACCCATGATGGTGCTAACTCTGGCAAACATTCTTATGCCTCCTTTATCCGAAGAAGATTACAGCACACCGCTCTAAACCGCCGGCTCCCCGAAAATGTCCTGCTGAGAGCTTGTGAACAAATCAGGAAATTTCCCCTCCCCGCGGAAGAGGCGAGATGAATGCCTTCTTCCGTCGAGGGAGAAGAGACATGGCTTACCACGTCGCCATTTTCTTCACGCTCTGAGCGGAGCGAAACATCTCGTCTCCGGCTGCTTCGTACCCTCGGAGAGCCCTGAAACATGGTTTTCAGACGGCCTCCAAACCAGCATCCAGCAGCCCGGCCGACCGGTTATCACGGGGCCTACCGGATCTGGCCCCGGACTTCGCCGCCCGGAAACTGGGTGGTGTGGACATTGGCGTAGGTGTTGCCGGCTGCCATGGCGTCCAGCAGTTCGCTGAGCGGCTGGCCCGCCAGCGGTCCTACCAGGTCGCCCGCGGTTATCGTGCCCTGCGCCAGCACGCCGCTGAAGCGGCCGGGAATCGGCGCCGGGCCGTATAGGAAGGCAACTACAGGGCCGTTCACGCCGGCCGGCCCGAGATGAATATGCGCCTGCAGGACATTCTCGATGTTGGCCACGATTAGCCGGTACTTGAGCTCGGTGCCATCCGCGCTTGGCTGGAATATGGCCTGTCCCCGGGCCAGCGTGTCCGCGGCGGGGACCTCTTCAGCGCCTGAAAGGTTCGCCGTAAAAATCGGGCTCGCTGACACGGGCACGGCGATTCCCAGGACGAGCACCAGGGCCAGTACCACCACCGCAATCCTGGTTAACTTGTATGACATGGTTCTTCCCCTCCCCTAAAATTTACCCTGAACTGTACCAATTATCCGGCCTCATCCCGGCTGATGGTACACGTAGTTTTACGTAAATTCGGGCAAGGGAGACTCGTAATTTCCGGCGGCGGGCGTAGAAGATACCCGGTCCCGGAGGCTTGCTCCGGTTCCCAGTACCGTCAGGGGGTACGTAGTTTCCAGTCGGGCGGCCGCTAAATAATAAAAAGCCGGTCCACGATCTTGTTCCTGATGTCCCGGGCGGCGACGACTTTATGGTAGTAGTCTGTCTTGGTCTCGCTGTCCGCCGGGCTTTTGTTAATGGCCCGGTAAGCGTTAACGATAGACCGCCACTGGTCGATAAGGCCGAGATGCACCAGGTTGATGTCCCACATGGGCCGGCAGCTCGCCCACCAGAACTGGCAGGAGTGCTCGGCCATGTCCAGGAGCCCGCGGGCGATGCGCGCGAACTGGCTGCACTCGTCGCCGTTGGCGTATTCCTGGGCCTTGTTCACGATATCGATGCTCAGCCGCAGGTGCTCCCACTGCAAGCGGTGGACCTCGTTATCCTTGTCCAGCCACAGCGGGAAGGGGTTCCCGGCGGCGAGGTCCTCCGCCGACGAGCTCCAGGAGGCAGGCCCGGGGCAGATGGACTCCCCGCGGGGGAACAGCTCCAGCAGCTCGCTGATGGTCACCATCTTGACGCTCTGCGCGAACCGCTCATCGGTCAGCAGCGCGGATTCCTGGGCGGCCAGCGCCGTCGCCTGCCGGATGCCCGCATAGGTGCGGTGGGTCGGGTTCAACTGCTCGTAGACCGCCGCCAGGAAGAGCTGCTCCCAGTTTTGAATATGGTGCCCGTAGGTTTCGGCGTCCATCGCCGTGACAACGTAGACGTCTTCCCTGTCCCCTCTGAGCTGTTCCAGGTGCTCCAGGAAGTCCTGCGCGCCGACCTGCTTGAAGCTGATCTTGTTGCTCAGAATATCGTCCCGGAAGAAGATAGCCAGCGCCGCCCCGTTATACTCGACCTGGTAAATCTTGTCATTCACCCACTGGCCCGGACAGGCGATGCCGCTCAATATCAGCCACTGGTGACCGCTGCCGGCAACCTCGGGCAATATCTCGTCGGAGTAGCACATTTCCGGCGGGAAGAACCCCCTGGGGCTGTAGCTCTTGCCCAGGAAACGGCGGCCGGTGGTGGCGTTCAGCTTTATCTGCCGCTTCCGCTCTGCTTTGGGAAGCAGAGGCAGGATCGGGTGGTACTTCCCGCTGCCGGTGAACTCCACCGTACCTTTCCTGGCGAGGCCCCGTAGACTGGTGAGGATGTGGCGGTGTCCGTAGTCATGCAGCATTTCCAGCAGGACGCCGTTGATATTGATGGTGGCCCGGGCGTGGGGGTTCTCGTGCAGGACCTTGAGAAGGGGGGCGTACGACTCGTTGCAGATCTTCTCCAGGATTACCGGCATCTGGGTCGGCGGTTGGTAAAAATGGAACAACTGCGCCCAGTAAATCATAACTCACCTCGAGGGTTTATTTGGGGCTTCTTTTATAAATTATATCACAAGGTCGCCCCCCGCTAGCTGCGGCCCCGGCCGGGCCGGCGACTTATTACTCAATCCTGGTTGCTGACAGCTTACCTCACCCCCTGAATCCCCCGCTCCATGTTTGGGAGTAATG